>JBHPCZ010000023.1:0-41313 GCA_042573625.1 Thermodesulfobacteriota bacterium | reverse complement strand
ATGTATTCCTGCCTGCCCCGTAGGTCCGGCAGATCGTACTGGGGTGGTTAAAATTCTCGCCTTCCTTGGCCTTGAACAAAATTGAACATTCTTCAAAGGTCTCAAATACTATAAAAAAGTTATCTCACCGGAAGGAATCAATAAATATTTTTACGAAGCGGCCCGAAAAATTCTTTTCAGGCAGCTGATCATTCTCTGCTTGATTCCATAACAACCAAACACTATATTGTTCATATGAAAAACCTTTTTCCAATACTCTTTCAACCGGCAGACAGGAGGTCGGAATGAATTTTTTCATTAAAACATGTTTTTTCCCTGGCCGTGGCTTTCTTGTTATCAATTACAACTCCAGCGTTAAACGGTTTTTCGTCGCAAAGGTGAGGGAGAAAGCTGGTCTTCGTGGGAGACAAAAAAATAGAAGTATTGGACAAATGCGGTGCGCCCTTGTCAAGAGATATCGTTGGCGTGGAAACACATTTTGCGGATGAGTGGATGAAAAAAAATCGGCGCTCGAAGAATGGACTTACAAATTTAATCGCGATTATTATACTGTCTTAACATTCAGGGGCAGTGAGTTGATAACGATAGAAACAATTTGGAAAAGATAAATTTGAAACGATGCCGCCACTTCTAGTCAGGTTCCACCCCATCAGCTCCCGCGGGAATCTCCCCATCGACAAACAAAAACAGATCACACTGCCCGTTTTCAAGAATCAGACTCACCGAGGATGCGGGTTCTGGTTTATCCTCTTTCCTTACAGCTTCCTGGATAGCTGCGCTTTCGGTGATCATCTTCGGTGTCCCCATATCAAAAATCATCTGCTTTCCGAAAATAACCGGCAATATGTTACCGCAGATAACGTTTATCGTCTCCTTTAATGCATCGTGTTGTTGGTCCAATGTCGCCGTCTCTCCACCATCAAGTCCAAGCATGTTTTCCGTCAAACCCGGAAGGACTCGATCTGGAACAACAATGACAAAAGATCCTGAAAAAGGACCTGTAAAAGTAATACTCGCTGCAACTGCATCATCCAGAGGAACCGGCTCTGTTTCTTCATCAGAAAACGAAAATATAAACGCCAACTCTCCCAACATCTCTTCCGCCACCCGTGAAAGAATGTGCTTAAGTCGATCCGGCATAATCGGCTCCTTTTCCAATAACATTTCTGACCGCATCGCTGATAACTTCCGGAGTGAACGGTTTGTGAATGAACTCGGCTCCCTTTTTCATTATCCGTTCGATACGGGTCTCACTCCCTTCGGTAGAGACGACAACAACCGGGATGTCCTTTGTCTCAGGGTTTTGCCGCATATGGTCTATCATTTCCTCACCGCCCATGACCGGCATGTTAATATCCAGTATGACCAGGTCGATCCAATGCTGGTCCAGAGCGTCGAGTCCTTCCCGTCCGTTGGCAGCTTCATGGGTCTCCCCGATCGAAAGATCACTCATGCGTATGGTTTTCAAGATCATGGCTCTCATAACAGCACTATCGTCGACAATAAGAAGATTAACCGCCATTTTATAACCTCTTTTTCAATCGAGTCTTTGTTGATCAGAAAACATCTCTTTTTCAACGCTAAAGCGGATATTATTATTGGAATGTTTGATGGATACCCTATTTTAACTTTTTTTAAAGAAAATGGTTCGGCTCCGGGCTGATCACTGGAAGCCTCGACCACTTCTCGCCGGGTCCTATGAACGAAAATTGCCTATACCCGCTTATTGGTCTCTTCACAAATTTTTTCAACCAAAACGTAAGAATTGTCCGCTTCGGTTATAGCGTCTTTCAATTGCTCGGCAAAACCCGCAATTTTACCCAGTGCTTCTTTTTGTCGTATGATGATTCTTTCCCGTTCTTTCTGTGCTTTAAAGAAATGATCTATTTTTTTATCTAACGTTTTTAGCATGTTATGAAGCTCATCATCAGTGAGGCTGCCCTTGTTTTCAAATAAATTTAATATCTCATTATGAAGGGTTTTATAGTTATGAATGGTTTCCGGATTAATGAAACTTTTGTACTCCACTACTCTATCAATGAGCGCTTTTAATGCTTCATGTGGGAAAGGTTTCATTATATAATCAAAAGCACCGATTCTCATTGCTTCTATTGCAGTTTCAATTGTCGCATACCCGGTCATCATTATAATCTCGGCGGCTGGCTGCTGCCTTTTGGCATACCTTAAGAGATCCATTCCCCCTTCATCATTTCCATCAAGGCCGGGCATATTTTTATCTGTTATGATAATATCATATTTTGCAGTGTCGATTAATTCTCTGGCAGAGTTAACGCCATCGGCAACATCAATGGTATAACCGGTGCGTCTCAGATATTCAGCAATCAGATCGCGCACCATATCCTCATCATCAACAATCAATATTTTTATTTCCATTTCAGATTAATCCTACAAATGTAAAACATAAATTCAGGAAACTGCGTCTGCCTTTTTAATACGATACTCATTTATTCTTTTCTTGTTATCCGGAATCTAACTTTTGATATTTCAGGACTCCGGCTGCATGCTTTTATTGTTTTTTAGCATAAAGACTATAGAATGTCACGGTTTATCATTGACAACCGATGGTAACCACTTGTCAAGCCTCTTTATATATGCTGGTTAACCGAGCGCTCTTTTATCTTCTCGATTTTCGGCAGTGTGATCAAAAAGCGAAATATTCCGCCCTTGAAGTGAAACAAGCAGACAATGATACAAAACCGATGAAATAAGGTTCATTTATTTTAAGACCCTTATTTCACGATCCTTAATTTATGGGTTTTCCGCAAGTTGTCCCATAATTCTTCTAGAATGATCTTTGAAGCAGCGTTTTCATCAGGTATGTCTTTTTTGGAAACAAAACGACAAGATGCCATCAATTCTTTGTTGCCTGCCCATTGCATAAAAAAATGACGTACATATTCACCAAGTGTGGGGGATAGAGACTCAAGTTCATCTGCTGTCATATTGGCAATAGTGGTTTTATCCTTAAGTGGTAATTTAGATACAAGCCGAGAAACAGCCTCAGCAACGGTTTTAGGGGCGATGGTCTCGGCGGAAAGGGTGTCTATGCTGTAACGGTTATCCTGAAACTGGATTAAATGGATTATACCTTCAACGATGTCCTTGGCCTTTTCATAGACTTCCGGATCTTTGCTCGCCTTTGATCCTGACACATTCAACACTCTGATGTTATGTTCTATCATCCAGATGCTTGTTTTGAGCGCGGCATCGAGTTCAGTTGTCATATTAAGGTCAACATGTATCCATGGGCGCGCATGTTGCACCGCCATATCGCGGGCGTCGGCAAGTTCGCCGGACAATTCTTCATGAGATATTAACAACGTGCCATCGGAATCAATAACATTCTGTTCAATGACTCTTAGACGGCTGGATACAAGCATTTCTTGAACGTTATATTTTCCAAGCAGGGGGTCGGCATCGATGCTTTGGCCTTTCGGTACCCACCCGCCGTGAGGAATATCCAATTCGATTGCAGCATCGAGTGCAGCCTGTTCAGTGCCGGTTTGTCCAGCGGAGATAATTTTTCTGAGCATAACGGGGGCCTGTAAGCGAAAATTAATTTCGGGGTTGATTCATACCTCATTCACAACAGGCTGTGGAATGAGCGGCTTTATGAATGGAGCGACTGGATTGGAGCGCTGAGGTTCAAATACCGTGATATACCGCCAACCCGTTTTTACAGCGAAACTGCAGATCGTATCTGACTTAATCCGCCGTGATTATTACTCTTCCAGAATTCCTTCTTCTCTCAGTATGGTGAAGACCCTTTTTCTAATGACAGGTTCAAGGGATTTGCCCCAGGCTTGTCCTGCCTGGATTCCTTCCTGAGTAATCACAGGCGTGATTCGAATGATCTTTTTACCGAGTGGCGTTTCATTAAACGCGATGAGCTCTTTAATCTCAGAATTCGTGAAATATTTATGATAAATATATCGTATCTCATTCCTGAAACCCATGGGCCTTTCAATCTCCTGTGCGACTATTTCACGCACTTCCTTCTCAATGATTTCAAAGGCCCTTTCCGGGATGTCCGGCCTCGCACGTTCCAGGGATATGGTTAATTGACGGATGAAAAAATCTGAATACTGTTGGCCGACCTTGAATGCGCCGGTCATTTCAAGCAGACGATCGATATCCCGTGCTTTTTCTTCTGTTAATTTTTCCGCGCCTGCAACTTGTGCGGTCAACACAAAGAACATTAACACCACTCTAATCCATACCGAATGTTTCACTGCATCTCCTTATCGAAATACATCTCCTATAACTTTTTGATATTATGATAAATAAAAATTTGTCGGTTTTTTCAAATGTTCGGGTTAAATGTCTTCGGGCACACTAATGGACGTATCGACCATCACCCACTTTTTCCTGCGATCTCTTCTTCGGCGCCTGCGTTCGGCCATCTTTCGACGCTCGACACCCCCTTTAAGGAAATAATCCAGATTGTAGGCATCCCGCCGGTCTTCACCAGAGCGACGATCATACACAGATCGACCTTTAATATGCGCGTTGTCCTTCTTCACGGGGTCATTCGAGTCCATCAACACCTCCTTGGCATAAAGGAAGAGCACGCTTCGGGAAAAAGGAACCCAAGTTTTTTATGAAGATACCAAATAAAAATCAAAATTCAGCAGCACCATTAGGGTTTACATGTTTTACATGGATTATAACCCTGCTGTATTGCATCCTCTCTTGATGCGAACACAGCAATGTTTTCCGGCGACATCTTTTTAACCCATCGGCATTCCGGAAGATGAAGCGTGGGTGACCGCTTATTTCCAAAGTATATCTCTTCCTTCACCTTTTTATCCGCAGCCACTCGGATTCTATCTCTTCTTTGAGCTTCTCTGAATCGTCTTCTCAAATGATTTGCCCTGTACCTTTCGTTGTCGTTAAAAATTTCTACCCTTAACGGCACACGCCCTTTTAGTCTGACCCTGACAAGTTTTTCTTGTTCTTCGATAAGGTTATTCAACTTAACGACATCTCTTTGTTCTTTTAATGGAAGTCGATCCAAATAATACAATACTCTCCTATTTACTTTTGTTAGAGCGGCAGTGTTTTCGTTACAAAGGCGACTGGAATCTATATGTACAAGTTTTTCCGCCATTTTATTCTCTGTTATTCCGTCATTAAAACATCTTCTAAGTGTTTGAACATAATGAAGTTTCGCCGCAAGCAGGCAGGTTGTAAAAAATTATAGTGGCGAACCCGGTCCCAAGGGGCCCGGATTTGTTTTATATCTGGAAGGGTCTACTTTATTTTGAACCGCAGAATCGATGAACACGTAACCGATGACGCTATTATATGTCTTCGGGGACACTGGCATGTGTGTCGACCATCACCCACTTTTTTCTGCGATCTCTTCGCTGGCTTCTACGCTTTTGCCTTTTTCGCCGCTCATCACCGCCTTTAAAAAAATAATTCAGGTCGTAAGCGGCCCGCCGGTCTTCGCCGGATCGGCGGTCTCTCACAGATCGATCTTTAAGATGCGCTTTGCCTTTTTTTATGGGCTCATTCGGATTCATCCATACCTCCTGAGGGTAATTGAACATAACTCATTTTCCCGAAAAAATAAAGTTTAAGCATCCGGAACTCAATTAACGTTAGGGACGTTTTGCAATGAAATGCAACATCATGTGTGTGGACGATTCCGTGAATGTGCTTGATTCCTTAAAACAGGCTCGTGGACGCGCTCCATTGCCTGTTTACTTTCGACAGGCCGCTGGGCGCACTGAACGTCATGGAAACAATTGAATTTGCCGTCGCCGTGGCTGAGCACTTGATGAAAAAAAATGAAATCTCTTTGTTTAAAAACGGAGCCCGACATGAAGACCGTTGTGAGATCTCTGAGTGTTGTACGGTCCCTTATTGTTGCCGCTATTAAAATGAAGGCGAATGGAATTGTTACTGCTTCGATGCCTGAGAAGGCGTTTATGTAGATGCCCTTTGAAACGGTGCCTTTTGGGGTAAATCTTGCCGTGGTTCCAATAATGGCTTCCATAAACATAATGATACTTATAATACGGCCGGTAGGCATAGGATATACGATCCCTTTCATATTGGGACTCGGCCTTCTCTGCTAATTCTTTTGCCCGTTGTAGGGCCTCCTCCGCCTTTTGATCAGCCTCGGCTATCCTCTCATCAGCTTCACGTTGCCGACGTTCTAGCAGCACTTCTTTTTCAGCAAGTTCCAGTTCTGCCAGCTCCAGCCTTTCCATCCTTTCAGCTTTCATCTGATCCTTATCTGTCGCTTCGTCATAAGGAATCTCCGTTGTTTTCATCAGAATCCGGGCCTGTTCCGGCGGCGAACAATTGCTAAAATGCATGACCCCGCTTTCATCAATCCATTTATAGATATCCGCGTTCGCGATCGAACCCGATAAACCCATTAAAAGGATGATAATGAATAATGTAAACCGTTTCATGGGAACCTCCCTTCAGGCCTTTTAAGCCCGTGAGACAGATACCCGGCAGAATTATCGGCAGCATCCCCGGGCTTTTCGCCTTTGAGCTTCAGGCTTTCTAAAATTCCTTGCGCTAGCGCTTACTATTTTGTTGCCTTCAATTCTCTCATACTTCGTATTCATTCTGACATGATCGGCGTTTGTATACAAGAATATAACATATAAAAGACCTTTTTGCTGTTCATTGTTGCGCTCCTTCATAAAATTTCATTATTTGTCCAAATGGCTTTGTTTGGTCTGGCAGTTGTTAAATTGAGAAAGAAACAATTGCCTTGAGTGTGAAAGTTGTGCATATAAGTGAGAATATAGTTTTAAGAGGTAATTTTGAACCATCGGCAAGAGCATACAAAAAGTGAACACTTTTTGTGGATAGAATCACCGAAAAACCGTTGCGTCGCTCTCCGGCGGGTTATGCGGCGCGCTATTTGGAAAGGATACAGAGATGCGGAAAATTATCGGATGCTTAATGACCTGTATGCTAATTTCAGGGATGGCCTATGCTAAAGAAGGGAGTTGGAATGAAGGAAAAAAGAAACATCACTATAAAGAACCGGTCGTGGTCGAGGCGATCGGCTTTCGCGCCGAGTACCAGAATGGCGTTGTGAACACTCAGTGGAAAAAATATCTTCGCGATGATTTAAAATATTACAAAGTGGTCAAGTCAAATACAAATCCCGATCCGGTATACCCGGATGACGGCTATGTTTACTACTCAAACAATTCGAGCCAAACAACATTTGCAGACAGAAAAATCAGCCCCGGCACATGGTACTACAGGGTGTGTGTCATCACCCGGCAAGGTGACCGGTGGGTCAGCCCTGTCGTACGTATTGACATCGAACAGGCCCTGCGTACGACCCCCACTGTCAAAGATTTCGAATAGAATCAGCGGGCATAAAAAGTTATAATAATTTTACAATCTCGAATGTCTATAAATGGTTTCAAAACCTCAGAGTGAAGCCTTTTGACATTTTTTCGAAAAAGTTCTTAGCGAAGCGAAGCGTAAAATTCGTAACTGTTTGAGGGCGTTAGCCCGAGTTTTACGAATTTAGCGGAGCAAGCTTAAAACTTATCAAAATTGTTAAACCAGCGAACGGGAGGTTTTGAAACAGCTGATAACCTTGCTCTTGCAACGGACATCTCAATCGTCGCGACTGAAACGCCCGTTAGCGAAAATGGATAATCAACTTGGCGTGGCAAGGGAAAAATTCTCGATCATGGATCGTGAGAAGTTGCTTATCACCGGATCAGGTGGCAGGATCCTCATGGGAAAGCTTGGCAATTCGTTCGATCTGTGTGGCCTTGATATTGTGCCCGCACCGAAAAATGTGAATGCGCGTGTTGCCGACATTACTGACCCTGATGCAATGGACACTGTTTTTCAAGCGTTCTCTCCGGTTAAATACGTCGTCCACCTGGCGGCAGACCCGAGGCCCGATAAAGAAAAAAGTTGTGTTCAGCTAATCGCCTCTGCCCACAAATTCGAATCATCTGTTTATGATCGGTTGCCCTTCCCTCCCCTTACCATTCGATTTTTTTCTTGACAAAATATTGAACACGAGCTATTTTCTGACTGACCGGTCGGACGGATGTGTATATTCACAATATAATCTTTTAAAGTATTAATTTTATAGTTATATTATATTGACCTTTTGGTCGGTAAACAGGTGGGGGCTTCAGTTGGTCGTCAGCGATACGCAGAAAAAAGAGAAAAGAACGCAGATTACCAGGGCCGCGGCACAGGTCTTTGCGCAGAAAGGTTATGCCGGTACGGTCATTGCTGAAATCGCTGCCTGCGCCGGCATCGGGAAAGGGACCGTTTACGAGTATTTTGACAGCAAGGAAGACCTCTTTTTCGCCGTGTTCGAGTGGTACATGGAAGAGAGCGGGTCGGCGGCAATGGTCAGCATTTCAGCCCTGGGCGGTCCGGCCTCAGCGCGGCTGATGGCGTTGAGTGATTCGCTGATGAAGACATGGTCAAAAGAGATGAAGGAAGCATACTCGCTGGTTATGGAGTTCTGGTCTGCCTCGGCCTCCTCCCAGATGCGGCAACGGTTCAAAGATGCTTTCAGTCAGGCGTACGCGGATTTTCGGGGCATTGTTTCCTCTCTAATCCAGGATGGAATCGAGCGGGGAGAATTCAGGCCGGACATCGACCCTGAGCCGATTGCCGCCGCACTGGTCGGTACCTGGGACGCCCTGCTCCTTCAGGCCTGGTTTGACCACGTCTTTGACCCGGTAGACGCGGCAAAACATTTTATGGATGTTGTCATCAGCGGCCTGACTCGACTGTGACCTTAAGGGACATTTGTCTATCACCCCTGTTAAAGAGAATAAAAAAGATTGCGCGAGGAATGCTATGAATCCAAAGGAATGGTTTCGAAAGATGATCGGCGTCATGTTTGCCGGACCGATTATCCTGAAAGTCAGGCAACTTTCTCTTTCCATGGGCAGAGAAGCGGCAATAAAAGCCTACGGTCCGAGGATTACTTCCATGGCAAAATATTCCTTAAAATTCTGGGTCCCGGATATCGCATCACCCTCTGAATTTGACCGCATGAAAATCAAGATGAAGTCGCGGTTCTGGATCTGGAAGCCTTTTTTCGATATCACCGTGACCCAGGATGATCGAGATACTTTTAAACTCAGGGTTGCCAACTGCCCCTTTTGTGAAGCGCTTCAACAACTGGGTTATCCTGAACTGGCCCCTTATGTCTGCGAAGGGGACTGGAAAAAGGCCAGGGAAAACAAGGACAAATGGGGATTCGAGAGAAGCTGCCAGATCGGTACCGGAGGCGATTATTGTGATCATACATACAAGCGCCTGGCAGCAAGCCTATAGTCAACAATCACCGTGAAAGGGCCTTATATTATTCTCTCACAGAGCTCACAGAGGCCACAGAGTTTTTAATCAGAATCCTTGAGAGGAGGATTCTGATCAAATGTTAACATGCCCTATAATTGATTGAGCTACGCTTTTTAACCCAAATTGCTCTCAATTCAATTTTCGATTGTTTTACCTGATTTTTCCTCTCAAAAAATCAGGTAAAGATAATATCATCTCTGTGATCTCTGCGGACTCGAGCGATCCCGGTTTATCGGGAGAGCGGGCGAGAACAAAAGAAGATTAAATACTATCAAATCTACTCTCTCATCCGCATAGCATAGCTTGGACGATGCATGAGGCGGCTTATTACAACTGAAACCGGAGTCCGGTATGACTAAAAAAATCATTCCATTAAGTTTAACTTTACTCTTTTTTGCAACACTGGTGCCTATCGCACAGGCCCAGGACGCCCGGGCACTGGTGGAAGCCGGTTTCAATTACATACGGGACAAGGCCTCGGTTTCCATAGTGGAAATGACCATTCACCGCCCGACCTGGGAGCGGAGGGTCACCCTCAAGGCATGGACTCTGGGAAAAAAGGACAGCCTGTTTACGATCATCGCACCCCCCAAGGACAACGGCAACGGCACCCTGAAAAAAGGACGGGAAATGTGGATGTACAATCCCAAGGTGAACCGGGTGATCAAGCTCCCGCCCTCCATGATGTCCCAGGCCTGGATGGGTTCGGATTTTTCCAACAACGACCTTACCAAGTCCGACACCCTGGTCAACGCGTACACCCATACGATGAACGGGACCGAAATCCATGAAGGAAAAACCGTTTACGTCATCAAATCGATCCCAAAACCTGATGCGCCGGAGGTATGGGGCATGCAGATACTCAAGATACGAGATGACAACATCTTTCTTGAACAGGCGTTTTTTGACGAAGATCTCAAACTGGTTAAAATCTTGAAGTTCCTTGATATTCAGATGATTGACGACAAGCTGTATCCTAACAAATGGGTCATGCGGAAGGCGGATGAAACAGATAAGTATACGATTGTGGAACACAAGATGCTCACTTTCAAAGAGAGCCTGCCCGCCAGTTTTTTTACGCTGTCCAACTTAAAAAACCCGAGAAGGTAGAGAATCGTGTCCATGGACGTGAAAATGGCCTGGCGGAATATCTGGCGGAATCCCCGCCGTACGGTTTTAACCATTTCCGCCATTGCATTTGCCAGCATGCTTCTGGTCTTCATGCTGTCGTTTCAGTTCGGCAGTTATGACACCATGATCAATTCCTCTGTAAAGATCCACACCGGGCATATTCAGGTGCAGGCAGAAGGATATCAGGATAAGCAGAGCATCCATCTGGTGGTGCCGGACCCGGAGGCCGTCGGGGCGGTTCTAAAAAATACGCCGGAGGTGGATGCCTACACCTTTCGGGCCAAGGCCTTCTCCCTGGTTTCGTCCAAGGATCGAACCTATGGTGTAATGGTGATCGGCATTGATCCGGGCATGGAAGCCGGGGTGTCCCGATTGAAAAGTTCAATCCGAGAGGGAAGCTACCTGGCCGAAGGCGATCCGAACCCGGCAACGGGCCAAGCCCTGGTGGGCAGACTTTTGGCCAGAAACCTGAAAGTCGGACTGGGTGACGAACTGGTTGTTCTGGGTCAGGGGCGAGACGGTTCTGTTGCTGCCACAGTAATCGAGGTCGGCGGAATTTACAGTTCCGGACTCGACGAGTTTGATCGCAGCACCATCCATGTGCCGCTGAGGCTTTTTCAGGAGGTGTTTTCCATGGGTGGAACGGTTCATGAAGTGGTGGCCGTGGGGAACTTTTTGAAAGACGTACCGAAAATAAAAAAGGCCGCCCAGAATGGCCTTAAAAAAACAGTCGGACAACACCCCCTGGCGGTTCTGGACTGGGAAGAACTCATGCCCGGCTTGCGACAGGCCATTGAAATGGACCTGATCAGCGGACTTATCTTTTATCTCATTCTGATCCTTGTAGTGGCCTTCAGTATTTTGAACACCTTTTTGATGGCGATTTTCGAGCGGACCAGAGAGTTCGGCGTTCTCATGGCTATAGGGACGACCCCGGGGCGTCTGACCAAGCTGCTGCTGATCGAATCCCTCAGTATGACATTGATCGGGATTGTCACGGGTATTTTTCTCGGATGCCTGATTACCTGGTATTTTCAGATCCACGGCATCGAGATCTCAGGGACCTCCGAACTGCTGAGCCAGTTCGGTATTTCCGGCCGTCTGTATCCGAAGCTTTCGCTGCTTTCTGCTGCTATCGGACCGGCAATGGTGCTGGTGATCACCTTTCTGGCAGCACTGTACCCGGCCCTGAAAGTCCGGGGACTCCGACCGGTGGAAGCAATGACGCATGTCTAATAATTAATGATGGTTATATACTAAAACTTAATATAAGAATTCAATAGGAATTTTCATGTATCTCCAAATATCCTGGCGAAATATCTGGCGAAATCCCAGACGGACGACGGTCATTATGCTCGCGGTTGTCATCGGCGTCTGGAACATGATCTTTTTGGGAGCACTCCAGCGGGGCACAGAAAACGGGATGATCAAAAACGGCATCTCTACACTTACCGGGCATATCCAGATTCACCATAAGGGTTATCGAAATGATCCGGTTATCGAAAACAGCATAACCGATCCTGACACGGTAAAGGCCGCCCTTGATACGGTTCTTCCCCCGGAGGCCATATGGACCCCGAGAGTCAGAGTCAACGCCGTTGTCAGCAATGCCAGACACACCAGCGGTGCAACCCTGGTGGGAATTGACCCGGAACAGGAAGCCGGGGTTTCATTTATCGGACAGGCTGTGACTCAAGGAAGGTATCTGAAACCGGATGACGTTCACGGAATTGTGGTTGGCAAAGCCCTTGTTGACAAATTTGAAACAAAAATAGGCCACAAACTGGTCCTGATGTCACAGTCTGTTGACGGGGAAATCGCCTCCAGGGCCTTCCGTATCGTTGGAATTTTCAGAGCGGAAATGCGGGCTACGGAAAAACAGTTCGTCTTTGTTACCCGGCCCGCGGCACAGCAAATGCTCAAATTGGGAAACGGGATTTCCGAAATCTCCATTCTTTTATCAGGTCATCAGAACAACAGCCATGTTGCTGCGGGGCTGAAAGCAGAACTACCCTCTGAAACTTATGAAGTGGATACCTGGCAGAATTTACTCCCCTTGCTTATGGCATACCTGAAGCTATCTGACGGGTTTATTTACATATGGTACGTTGTGGTTTTCATTGCCATGGGTTTCGGCATTGTCAATACTACACTTATGGCGGTATTCGAGCGGATGCGGGAGTTCGGTCTACTCAAGTCGCTGGGAATGAAACCTCGAAAAATTATTGCCGAGGTTCTTTTGGAATCATTCTTCCTCCTGATAACAGGCACGGCCATCGGAAACATCCTGGCCTTTTTATCTGTTTTCGCCCTGTCCGACTGCGGTATCGACCTGTCCGCCCTGGCAGCCGGCGCTGAATATGTCGGCATATCCCGGGTACTTTATCCGGTCCTTCAGATTAAGGATATCATCATGGCCAATCTGGTGGTGCTGGTGCTGGGCCTTCTGATAAGCCTGTACCCGGCTGCCAAGGCAGCCCGGTTTACCCCGGTGGAGGCGCTGGCCCACACCTGAGGGGAATTGAAATATGGGAGATGGAAAATGAGCATCGTGGAATGCGTTGACGTGAAAAAG
This sequence comes from Thermodesulfobacteriota bacterium, assembly GCA_042573625.1. Classification (GTDB taxonomy): domain Bacteria; phylum Desulfobacterota; class Desulfobacteria; order Desulfobacterales; family UBA11574; genus JBHPCZ01. The sequence continues at coordinate 28,253 of JBHPCZ010000023.1, read as the reverse complement.
ACGTATCAACAGGGCAAAGTGGAAGTTAACGCCCTTAAAGGCGTAAGCCTGTCCATCGACAAGGGCGGTTTTGTGGCCCTGGCTGGTCCTTCAGGTTCCGGAAAGACCACCATGCTAAATATGATCGGCGGTCTGGACACTGCCGATTCCGGTCGCATCATTGTGGATGGAAACGAATATGAAAAAATGAACCAGTCGCAACTGGCTGATCTGCGGCTGCGCAACGTCGGATTTGTCTTTCAGTCGTACAACCTGATTCCGGTGCTGTCCGCGCTGGAAAACGTTGAATTCGTCATGCTGCTCCAGGGGGTTCCGTCCGACAAACGCCGAGAAAAGGCAAAAGCCATACTGGACGAAGTGGGCCTGGAAGGGATGTACAACCGGCGGCCGGCCGAGCTTTCCGGCGGTCAGCAGCAGCGGGTGGCCGTGGCCAGGGCCATTGTCTCCGATCCGTCCATTGTGCTGGCAGACGAGCCGACAGCCAATCTGGATTCCGCGACCGGTAAAGGTTTGCTGGAAATCATGAAGCAGATGAATGAAAAGAAAAAAGTCACCTTTATTTTTTCCACCCATGACAACATGGTTATGAGATATGCTCGGAGAGTTATCTATCTCAAGGACGGCATGGTGGCGGACGAACAGATCAAAAAGTAAAACTTCATCATTCTGCGGTTCCTTGTTCGATGTTCGAAATTTCAAATCATTTTATTCAGGCACTTTAACGTGTTTTAGCGACTTCATGTCACACAATAAGCATTTGTCAAAACCTATGACCCTGATCCGCTTCAAAGGACCGGATTTCCTTAACTCAATAAAAAAACCTTTGAAATTGCGGTGTTCAAAAAAGGTTTTGTTAAAGGCTGGATACCTGTTCATCGCCCTATTCCTTACCTGTTCTTCTCCTTTCCTTTCGCAGGCCTCCGAAGACCCTATCCCAAATAAACCGCCGGCTGTTTCAACGCAGCCCTCCCCTCCTCCGAAATCGTGGCATGACAAGATCGATGTTGAGTGGGGCGGACACCTTAAAATCACGGGCGATGTGTCCTGGCCTGACGACAATTCCTTTTTCCAGTCTGCGGACACAGGTACCTATTATGACGGCAGCGCGGATTTACGGCTAAAAAACAAAACCTTTCTGTCCACGTGGGGGTTTCTCGAAATACATTATGAAAATATTGTCTCAGGCGGGGATACCCGACAAAAGACAAGGGATCTGGCTCGGTTTTTTCCCGGCTTTATCAACAACGATCTGCTGCCCGGCAAAGCCATGGAGGATGATCACCGCCTGATGGACCTCACCAAGATCATGAGTGATGATGATTATCATACCTGGTATCATCGCTTGGATCGGCTCTCCCTCACCCTTCAACCGGCATGGGGAACGGTTTCCATTGGCCGCCAGGCGCTGACCTGGGGAAACGGACTCCTTTTTAATCCCATGGACCTGTTTAACCCTTTTTCACCCACCGATATTGACCGGGATTACAAAATCGGAGATGACATAGCGATGGTCCAGTTTTCAGCCGGCCGTCTCGGTGACCTCCAGTTTCTCTACGTTCCCCGCCGAAATACATCTAACAATAACCTTGAATTCGACCAGTCCTCCCTGGCCGGAAAACTGCACACCGCAATCGGTACAACGGAGTTTGACATCATGGCTGCAAGGCACTACCAGGATACCGTAGCCGGGATCGGCGGCACAGGATATCTCCTGGATGCAGCCTGGCGCCTGGACGCCACATACACCTTCCTGGATGACGACACCCGTCGGGACGGTTTTATTTCTCTGGTCGCCAACATGGACTACTCCTGGATATGGATGGAAAAAAATTTCTATGGGCTTTTAGAGTTTTATTACAATGGCCTGGGGGAAGATACCTATTCAGCGGCATTGACCGACCCGGATATTTCTAAACGATTGATCCGGGGAGAGATATTTGTTTTAGGCCGGACCTATTTAAGCGGAGAAATCCAAATGGAATTGCACCCGCTGCTTAATCTTTATCTAACCGTTATCAACAACACCGCCGATCCGTCAGGCGTTGTCCAGCCCAGGGCCATTTGGGATGCGGCGGAAAGCATCCAGCTCACCGCCGGCGCCGATCTCTTTTACGGCAAGAGCGGCACCGAATTCGGCGGCTTCAACCTTATGGGCACCCCTTTTCTCTACGCGCCTTCTGACAGCGTCTTTTTCTGGATCACCTGCTATTTTTAGCCCGCCATTTATAACCGGAGCCTCGTCCATCAACATAGAAACCACAAAGTCGATGTGTGTTTAAGGATTTTTGTATTAGAAAATCCATGCTATACATTCATTTAATGTATTGGAATTACTGAACACGGCAAAGGATATTCACGAATGGACCCAATGTGGGGGGTAATTATCGGTGCGGCAGCTGGCGGGCTTTTGTTGGAAATTTGGAGGACGGTTAAACTTTATAAGAATGATAAAAGCCCGGAGGAGAGCCAGGCATTGGCCATAACATCCATTATAATGGGTCTTTTGTTTATCATACCGTTTCTGTCTGTCATTGGTTTGATGATTGCAATAATTTCCTATAAAAACAAGAAATTTAAAGGGTTTGCTCGGATTGGTATATTCATCAATTCATTCGTCTGTCTGTGGGCGGTTGGAATTATTGTAATAAACAGTTTAAAATGATAAGAAAGTGTGAAAAATTAAAGATTACTCTGCAGTCCCGATTTTATCGGGACAGGGAATATAATCTGCTCGACAGATTCTTGCATTCATAAAATACCCAATGGAAACAAACAGTACATCCACAAAGAAACTGATGAAACTAATGGAGGGGCAGGGTGAAAATAACCCTTCAACTGAGAGCAATAGCAATGGAAGTTTGGAGAAAAGGAAGACTCAGTCAAAACCTTTCGATTTTTATCAGCTCGGCCCGTCAGGCGAAATCACCGATGCCAAAGACGCAGACAAAATACGTCGGATTTTAAAACAGATACAAAGACAAGCGAATCAATTCTTTTCAAAGCATCAGAAGGGACGAATACGGTGTAAATCGAAAGATTATAATATAGTGCTGTCAAAATCAAAAGATTCTCTGATTATTAAAGTAAAAGGAAGAGAAACCGGGAAGGTGGTATTGTCTCAGAGAATAAAAGTCGGCGGCCATATCGTCACATAATTGCCAATGGCCGAAGATGGCTTGGCACCCGTCGAAAATATGATTCACCTGAACTGACAATCACTGTTACAAAATTTTAATCAATTCGTTTTTATAGTATTGACAAGACATGCTGTAATTTAAAAGGATTGATCATACAGGCAAGCGACTGAATCGAACGAAGAATTCACGTTAGAAACGAAAGAGGCCGAGCCATGAAAGACCTGATCAAGCGCATTGTGCAGGAATTGGTTGATAATCCGGAACAGGTAGCGGTTTCGGAAGTAGAAGGTGATCGGATTTCGATACTGGAAGTTAGAGTGTCAAAAGAAGATATCGGGAAGGTCATCGGGAAAAAGGGCCGGAATGTTCAAGCCATACGGACAATATTACGTGCCGCCTCTGCCAAAGAAAAAAAACACACTGCCCTTGAGATTATAGAACCATCTGTCGAAAAGAAATAGTGATGGATGAACAAAGGGGCGATAGTTTGTTGCAGGAAAGGTTTTGAAGGAAGCTGTGAAGCAATTATTGTTCGTAGGGCGAAAACAATTTAACTATGATCACAATTTTGATTAGCCGCTATACCCTTGTCAAACCCGGTTACATCTGATAGTCATTCTCCATGCAAGATTCAAAGCAAGACCCTTTGTTTATCCTTGCCTCAAAATCCCCGAGACGCAGTTATCTTTTGAAGCAGGCAGGAGTCGAATTTTCAGTTATTCCAAGCAGTATTGACGAAACGACTGTCCCTTTATCATCGCCTGAAACCTATGTGCGGGTGATGGCCGAAGCCAAGGCCATGGACATATCGGAAAAGTATCCGGACAAGTGGGTGATCGGCGCAGACACCATCGTCCTGATCGACGGCAGTATTCTCGGAAAGCCCGGGTCCAAATCAGAAGCCCGGGCCATGCTAAAACAGCTCAGCGGACAGACGCACCAGGTACTGACAGGGTATGCCATCTGCTGCAAGGCAAAAGAACGGAACTTTTCAGAAACGATAAAAACCGAAGTCTCTTTTAAGAACCTATCCGAAGAAGAAATCGAGTGGTACATTCATACAGGCGAACCCTTTGACAAGGCCGGTGCATATGCCATCCAGGGGCTCGGCACCTTCATTGTCGAAAGCATCAATGGATCTTACACCAATGTCGTCGGGCTCCCGGTCTGCGAAGTCGTTGAATTTCTAATCAAGGAAGGAATTCTAAATTTGAGGAAAACGGTATGACCACACCTTCGATTTTCGAATCCACATGTCTCTCCAGGATCGAATGACATGAAAACCAGACTGGAAAATGTCAAAGACCGTATCAACAAGGCAGCATCCGCTTGTGATCGAGATCCTGAAACCATCCAGCTGTTGGCTGTGAGCAAAACCGTACCCAAAGAGCGGGTTAAAGAAGCCATTGACGCTGGTGTTACCATGCTTGGAGAAAACTATGTCCAGGAGGCCAGAGAAAAGTTCAACGCCCTTTCTTCTTATTCCGTATCATGGCACCTTATCGGCCATCTTCAAACCAACAAAGCCAAGTATGCGGTCAGGCTTTTTGACCTGATCCAGACAGTAGACTCGCTAAAACTGGCCTGCGAACTGGACAAACAGGCCAAAAAAATAGATAAGATCCAGCAAGTACTGATTCAGGTCAACATCGGTTATGATCCGGCAAAATCAGGGACAACCGCCGAAGAGACCCGGAATCTTATTCAGGAAATCAGCCATTTTGAAAACCTGTCTATTAGAGGACTGATGACCATGCCGCCCTTTTTCAACAGCCCGGAAAAGGTTCGGCCTTTTTTTTCAGCCCTTCGCGACCTTCGAGACCGGATTCGGGATGCCGGCATGTCGAATGTTTCAATGGACGAGCTCTCCATGGGCATGACCGGTGATTTTGAAGCTGCCATCGAGGAAGGTGCGACCATGGTCCGTATCGGAACCGCCATTTTTGGGCAAAGAACATGAAAATCCTGCTACATATATGCTGCGCCCCGTGCGCCATAACCCCCATAAAACACCTTCAGGGCGAAGATTTCCATGTTACGGGGTATTTTTACAGGCACAATATCCACCCTTACACGGAGTGCATCAAACGTCAGGAAACACTGGAATCCTATGCAGAACAAATTGATCTAACGGTCATATATCAGAAGGGGTATGACCTGGAAGGATTTATCCGGAATGTGGCTTTCAGGGAATCTGATCGGTGTACTTACTGCTATCATGAACGGCTGAGATCTGCCGCCCTTGTTGCAAAGCGGGGAAAGTTCGACACTTTCACCACGACCCTTCTGTACAGCAAATTTCAGAATCATGACAGGGTCCGGGCGATGGGTGAGTCTGCCGGCAAGTCTGCTGGTGTTCCATTCTACTATTATGATTTCCGGATTGGATGGAAAACGGGTGTCGAGGCATCTAAACAATTAGAGATGTACCGGCAGCAATACTGCGGCTGTATCTACAGTGAAAAAGAAAGGTATTTTAAAGCATAATTTAATGCTTATATTGTGGTTTAATTGAGTTGCTAATGAGAACTAAAGTCACTCTACATCGAATAAATTCCCCGAGGCAGCATTGTGGCCTATTTGTGATGATTCTTGGCAAAGCGGAGGATAGTGACCTGAACTGTTTGAGCCCGCAGGGCGAGTTTTCAGGTTACCCGGAGCGAGCCTTAGAAGCACCCAAATAGCGCCGCACGTAAACGAAGGGAATCTATTCGATGTCAGATAATTAATGAACTCCTTAGTATCATTGATGGTTTCGTAAAACTTCAACCAATTAAACCCAATCGTAAACTTATGTTCGGAAACTTCATATACTTTATCATCGTCCTTCTCATATACACGACCTATCCGCCTTCCGAAGATACCAATTTTGCTCCCTTTGAAACCCTCTTTCTCTTTCTTTTTTTTATTTTCATTTTTGCATCCATCACTTGGCTGCAGTTTCGTCGATTGGAAAAACGGATTTCAAAAGAGAGCCATTCCCGCCTTGACCATAAACTCAGTGTAACAACAGCCCGTCATTCGGTCATGGCAATCATGCTTTTTGCCATCGACATCTACGGCCTGAACCTTTCATCTTTTTTAGCCAAAATACCCATCTTCTCTTTAATCCCCACGTTTCAAGCGCTTCTTTTTCTCTGTCTATTTATGTTCTATCTTGCAATTGTCTGGGCCTGTGCCCATGGCGCGAAAGAGAAGCTTTACATGTCCGGCATATCCAGAAAATCATACATCCTTTCCAACATTTCATTCTCTGTCCCCGTACTCCTGCCCTTTTTCCTGTTTTCAGGAATTAACGACATCATCAACGCGCTTCCCTTTGAATTGCCCAAACGTTTTCTGGCGACCTACGAAGGCCAAATCATTTATTTTCTTGTTTTTCTGTTTGCCGTTGCTGTGGTCGGTCCGTCCATGATTCAGAAATTCTGGCAATGCTGGCCCCTTGAACCCGGAAATGCTCGAAGCCGAATCGAAAATCTGTGTCAAAAGGCGGGCGTTGAGTATAACAATATTCTCTACTGGCCCATATTCGGCGGCAGAATGATTACTGCCGGTGTGATGGGACTGATCAAAACATTTCGGTACATTCTGGTGACAGACGCTTTGATGCAGTTACTGAATCCAGAGGAGATCGATGCTGTCATTGCCCATGAAATCGGTCACGTTAAACAAAAGCATCTCCTGTTCTACCTGGTTTTTTTTGTCGGCTATATGGTCATTGCATACGCCACTTTTGACCTGATCATATACCTCATCATCTATCTGGAACCTTTGTACCGGTTTATTGCCACTGCCGGTATGAATCAGGCCGCGGTGACCTCTGCGGTCCACAGCTTTATTATTATCTTCATTTTCCTTGTCTATTTCCGTTATATTTTCGGGTATTTTATGCGCAACTTTGAACGACAGGCAGATACGTATGTCTATACACTGTTCGAGAGTGCGGGGCCCCTCATCTCCACTCTTGAGAAAATCGCGGTGACCAGCGGCCAGCCACCCGACAAACCCAACTGGCACCACTTCAGTATCTCAGAACGGATCGCGTTTCTCCATAAATGTGAAACAGATCAAACCTGGAAAATTCGCCATGACCGGAAAATAATAAAAAGCATTGCGATTTATCTGGCGGGGATACTTATGATCGGCAGCGTGGGATATTATCTCAATTTCGGTGAAACCGGCAGGCAGCTAAACAAACATTTCTTTGAAAAAATAATACTCAGAGAACTGGATAAAACGACTGACAAATCAGGACTTTACAGCATGCTTGGAGATCTTTACTACAGCGAAAAAAAATATGAAGAGACGATACGTGCCTATGAAGAATCCATCGCGCTGAAGCCGGACAACCCTCAGGCATTAAACAACCTGGCGTGGCTCTTTGCCACCTGTGACATTGACAGGTTCCGGAACCCGGAAAAAGCCCTTGAACTGGCGACAAAGGCTGCGACGCTGGACGAATCCCCACACATACTGGATACCCTGGCTGAATGCTACTATGTCAATGGCCGGTTTGAAGCGGCCATCTCTGCGGAGATGCGTGCCCTTGAAATCGTCAGGAAAAACCGGCAGCATTACGAAGACCAGTTGAACAAATTCAAAGATGCGGCGAGAAGAATGCCCTGACGCAACAGTTTAAACCGGCGGGGTGTTTTAATTGTGTTTGGATCACCTCCAAAAAAAATGGAGCGCTCCTAAGGATTCGAGGGTTCAAGATAAAAAGGTTCGAGTGAAATGCTATGAAATTATAATGCGTTAAAAGTATGGCAGAAATCTTATGAACTATGTTTGCTCATTTATAGAATAACAAGAAAATTTCCGAAGGAAGAAAGGTATGGCTGATATCTCAAATAAGAAGATCCGTCGTGTCTGTGCCTTCAAGTGTTGATAAAATCGTTAGAAAAAACCACTTGGCCCCTTGAATCCTCGAACCCTTATCTGCCCTCCAGAGGCGGGTAACCCTCAGACAGGCTTGTATGCCTTGTAGTCAGGATTTTCTAAAACTAATCTGGAGAAAAACCTTGTACTTTAAACCGATTACTCGATACACACCTTCCGGATGTTGACGAGGTCGACGTTTCCGCCGAAAATTTTTGAAATCCCGTCCTGCTTCAGGGTCGCCATGCCGTCTTTCATTGCCTGCGCCTTGAGTTCTTCCATCGGTTTGGTCAGCTGGATCAGTTTTTTCATGTCATCGGTGCCCATGAGTAGTTCGTGGATACCCATCCGGCCCCGATATCCGGAGTTGTTGCATTTGGCGCAGCCCACCGGCTTATTGAACTGCAGGTCATCGGTGTAGGGAATATTGATAAACCTCTCAAACTTTTCAGGACCGCCGGCTTCCCGAACCAGCTCATCGTGATCCTCTTTTGACGGGTGATAGGGTTCCTTGCAGTCTTTACAAAGTGTCCGTCCCAGTCGCTGGGCGAGGATCCCTAAGATGGCATCGGAAAAATTGAACGGGTCCATCCCCATGTCCAACAGCCGGGTGATGCTCTCCGGCGCGCTGTTGGTATGCAGGGTGGAAAAGACCAGATGACCGGTGAGGGAAGCTTCGATGCCGATGGATGTTGTTTCCTTATCCCGCATCTCACCGACCATGATAACATCGGGGTCCGCCCGCAAAAACGCCCGCATGGCCGCGGCAAAATCGAACCCGATCTTGGACTGCACCTGAACCTGTCTCAACCCCCGCTGGGTGATTTCCACCGGGTCCTCGGCTGTCCAGATTTTGGTCTCGGTCTTGTTGATATACCCCAGCGCCGAATGAAGGGTCGTTGTTTTACCGGAGCCCGTGGGACCGCACACGAAAATGATGCCGTACGGCTGGATGATGATACTGATAAAATTGTCATAATTCGATTTTGCAAAACCCATTTTATCCAGCGGAATCGGTTCTCCGGCAGCCAGAATACGCATGACCACATCCTCCAGGCCGCCCTGGGTCGGCACCGTTGCCACCCGAAGCTCGATGTCCAATCCCCCGTATTTTTTGAACTTGATTTTTCCGTCCTGGGGTTTGCGGCGTTCTGCAATATCCAGATCAGCCATGATCTTGAGGCGTGAGACAATGGCGTTACGGTATGCAAAGGGGATGGTCTGGTATACCTGGCAGGCGCCGTCAATCCGAATACGGACATCGGTGTTCTGCTTTCCGGGATACGGCTCGATGTGGATATCGGACGTCCCCCGGTTGTAAGCGTCGATGATCATCTTGTTGACCAGCTGAACCACCGCACTGTCTTCATCCCCCAGGGCGGATTCGGCCTCTTCGATCTCGGCATCTTCAGCATCAAGCTGTGAAAGAATCTCATCCATGGAAGCCATTTCGACTTCATCGGTGGTAAAGAGACCGATATACTCGCGGATATCCTCCTTTAAAGCCACATTGAATGTAATGGCCTTTCCTTTAAAGAGAGACTTGATTTCGCCGACCTTCTGAAGATCATGGGGGTTGTCTATGGCGATTACCGGCTTTTCATCTTCAACGCGCAAGGGAACCCATAAATTCTTTCTCATGAAGGGAACCTTCAAACCGTGAAGAAGATCGCCCGGAATCGGTAGGTTTTTATCGAACTCCACACAGGGAACTTTGTAAAATTTTTCAAGAGACTTGAGGATATCCTTCTTCTGAATCTTAAGCTCCTTGATCAACACATCTTCAACCGTCGCCTTTCTCTGTCTTGCATCTCCGATAGCTTTGTCAAGTTCCTTCTGGGTCAGAATGTTATTTTCAAGGAGAAGGCCGAATTTGGTGGGTCTGGCTTTTGCCATCCGCTTCTGGTTGTACAGCGCGATGCCAAGTATCTTGGCCATCTCCATTACAGACTCTCCATCCAGTTTGGTGAATGAAGTCCCGTCTTTCCGGTTGATGAGCTGGATTCCGCCAAGCAGAAACTTTTTGAAGATGATCGGACCCACCAGCACCTGCTTTGTTCTAAAACCGGTCTTCTGGTCCCAGCTTTTATCGAATTTAAGATCAGGATCAATGGCAGCCAGCTCTTTGTCATCATAAACATCTTGTATGTTTATCAGTTTCTGCTTATGTGCGGCATAACCCGACAGGCTGCTGGTAGATACCGGAATCCGGATCTCCGCCACCTCGTCACCCGATTTAAAGCGTGACACAAGCTCTCGTGTTTTGCCGTCAACCACGTAAACCGTCAGTCGTTCTGCCTCAAAGAGCCCGGTGATCTCGTCTTTCAAGTCTACCAGGATCCCATCCAGATTCGGTGCGGCATAGATCTTGTTACAAATTTCCTGGAGGTTTTTTCTGTATTCCACCTCCGATTGGAGCTGTTGATCACTTGATTCTTTGTTATCCGCTTTTTTCAACATTTTTTATACCGCCGTTTTCTTTAGTTTTCGATTTGCAGGGTTACCCTTCTGGGTCGCTATCCTCTGTTTTCTGATAATAATCGTAAATCTTTTTAGATCCACCAATAATTAACAGAATACCCAAAAGATAAAAGCAGAAGTATATAAATCCGATGATCGAAGAGAATTGTTCAATCTGTTTTATTCTGGGCATGACCTGGGGTATTCTGAAAAACACACCGATTCCTGCCAGAACAAGCGCAACGCCCCAGACCATTTGAACAATCACCCTGTTTTTGGCCATAGGACTATCCTGATTTTCAACGTATTAGAGATGCAATTTCGATGAAATTGTCAATTGAATAAATTATAGACCCATTAATTCGATTCGTCAAATTATGAACCAAATAAATCAAATTATCAAGAATAAAATAAAAACAGCCCATCCAAAGTCACATCAGATGAACATGGGGAAGGGAAAGTAAAGAATTCAGGAATGGATAGATTCGACGGTGCTACCCACCCAGGTAGACCTCTTTTACCCTGGGATTGTCCAGCAGTTCTCCGGCCAAACCTTCCAGTGCGATTTCGCCTCTTTCGATAACATAGGAGTGGTGGGCCACTTTTAGAGCGGCCCTGGCGTTCTGTTCTACCAGCAAAATCGTGGTGCCCGAGCGATTCAGCTGTTCAATAACGTTGAATATCTCTCGGACAATCAAGGGGGCAATGCCCATGGACGGTTCGTCAAGGAGAAGTAATTCAGGCCGGCCCATCAAAGCACGGGCAACGGCCAGCATCTGCTGCTCGCCGCCGGAGAGGGTCCCGGCAATCTGTTTGGAGCGCTTTTCCAGGATGGGAAAAATCTGATAGATATATTGGATTCTTTCCTCGATTTCAGGTCGGTTCCGTCGCTTGAAGTAAAGGTAGGCTCCGAGATGAATATTGTCGAGAACCGACAGATGTGCAAAAATTTGTCTCCCCTCCGGCACCTGGGAGATGCCCAGCCCCACTATCCGGTTGGCGGGCAGTCCGGCAATATCCTGCTCTTTATAAAGGATACGGCCCTTGTCGACTTTCATCAACCCGGAAATGGACTTGAGCAGGGTCGACTTTCCAGCCCCGTTTGCCCCGATGATGGAAACCACCTTTCCTTTTGGCACATTTATCGAAACATCTTTCAGCACCCGGATACTGCCGTATGCGGCGCTGAGTCCCTCAATCCTGAGCATGTTTTAAGCCTCACTCCCCAAGTAGGCCTCAACGACCCTCCGGTTGTTCCGGATATCTTCCGGTGATCCTTCGGCGATCTTCTGACCATAATTCAGCACCACGATCTCGTCTGAAATATTCATGACGACCTTCATGTCATGCTCCACCAGCAGAACCGTAACCCCTTTTGCATTGATGGCTTTGATCAGAGAAGATGCCAAATGGGTTTCGGTTTCGTTGAGACCGGCTGCGGGTTCGTCCAGGCAGATCAGCTCCGGTTCACTGGCCAGCGCCCGGCCGATTTCCAATATCTTCTGTTCACCCAGGGGCAGGCTGTCGGCCGCGTCGTTAAATTTATTACCCAGACCGATGAATTTCAGAATCTTCATTGCCCTGTCCTGGATTTCTTTCTCCTTTCTCCTGGATTGCGGCAATAGAAACCCTGAGGCCATAAAGGATGCCCGAACCCTGGTATGGCAGCCCAGCATGACATTTTCCAGAACCGTCATATTGTCGAACAGCTCAATGGTCTGGAAAGTCCGTGAAATACCCCGGGCTGCAATCTGATGCGCCTTGAGATGTTCGATGGGTTGTCCCCTGAAGCGCACCCTCCCCTCTGTTGGTGGAAAGGAACCGGTAATAATGTTAAAAAGGGTCGTCTTTCCCGCACCGTTGGGGCCGATAATCGCCTTGATGGATCCCTGTTTGACCTGGAAATTAAGGTTGCTCAGCGCCATCAGTCCGCCAAAGGCCATGACCACCTTTTGTACATCCAGAATATTTTCATTTTGAAACGAATCCATCTGACAGCTATCTCCTCAGCCAGCCCATTACCATTCCAGGCACCCCGACAAGGCCATGGGGTAGAAAAATGGTGACCAATAGCAGGATGGCGCCATAAACGATAACCTCGAACTCCCCAAAATAATGCAGCCATTCATAGCTTAAAAAGGTCATGAGGCCGGACCCGATAACAGCCCCCCAGATGCTGTGCATGCCGCCCAAAGCGATCATGATCAGAAGCTTGATGGAGAAGAAAAGGTCAAAAGTGGATGGATTGATAAAATTGATATAATGGGCATACAGGCTTCCGGCCAGAGATGCCAACATGGCCGAATAGACAAAGACGATGACTTTAAACCTGGAAATATCCACTCCCATGGCACTGGCCGCCGGTTCACTTGAATGAATGGCCCTTAATGCGCGTCCCGTACCGGATTGAATAACATTGACGGTAAAGATAAAAACGACAAAGACAATACCCCACACCAGATAGTAATACTTTTCGACAGAATCAAACCCGAACCCGAAAATACTCAGGCCCGGTATGCCGGACATGCCGTCCGGACCGCCGGTCCATTCGGCCTCTTCGTTAAAAATGATATAGATGATAATCCCGAAGGCGAGGGTTGCCATGGCCAGATAATGGCCTTTCAGCTTGAGTGATGGCGCACCCACCAATAGCGCCACGACCGCGGCAACCACCATACCGCCCAGCATGCAAGCCCAAGGGTTTAAGCCGTAGTGGACAGTCAGAATCGCAGACATGTAAGCGCCGATGCCATAAAAGGCCGCATGCCCGATCGATATCTGGCCGGCATACCCCATCAGGAGACTGAGACCCATGGTGATCAGGCAGTAAATCCCCGCAAAGACCATAATATCGGTATAATGGTCAATGGCGGAAATGTGGCCTGCAATCCAGGGAAATATAATGATAAGAAGCGCAAAGATGGTTATGGATAATTTCCTGATGTGGTACATGTCTAAAACCTTTTGATTCTGCTGATCTCTATATCACCAAAAATTCCGCTGGGCTTAAAAAACAATACAGCCATCAGCACAATCAATGCAAACGCATCCTTATATCCGGAAGAAATCAGCCCGGCCCCGAATGATTCAATCGACCCTAGAATCAGGCCGCCCAGAATGGCGCCCGGAAAACTGCCCAGCCCCCCGAGGATCGCGGCTCCGAACCCCTTGACCGCCAGCATGGCGCCGCGGTCATACTCCATAAGGGAGATCGGGGTCACCGTAATTCCTGCCACCGCGCCGATACCGGCGGAAAGCGCAAAGGAGAGTAAAATCATCCGTTTAACATCAATACCGACCAGTCTGGCCGCATCCGCATTGTCCGCGCAGGCGCTCATAGCCTTTCCGATGATGGTACGATCAAAGAAGATAGACAGGGCGATGGCAAGGACGATCAAAAAGCCGATGACCCAGAAATACTGGGGTTGGATCACAGCCCCCAGGACGTTGATGGGATTTCGCCCGGAAAACGCGGGAAGGTCATAGGGATCTTTTCCCCAGATAAACATGGCCGCGCCCTTGATCAGGATAGAGGCTGCGATCGTTGCAATAATGAGCGTAAGGACCGAAGGCTGGCGGATGGGGCGAATGGCCAAACGATCCAGAAGAACCCCCACCAGCGTGACAAGAATAATCGTCGCCGGAAAAGCCAGAATCAGCGGAAGCCCCAGGGTCACGTGAAAAAAGACCATGATCAATCCGCCCAGCATGACAAATTCACCCTGGGCAAAGTTGATGATCTCCGTCACATTGTAGATAATATTAAATCCCACGGCCACCATGGCATAAATGCTGCCGACGGTCAGGCCGGTGATGAGATATTGCAAAAGCTGGCTTGCAAGGGTGAATTTTTCCATACCGCTTCCATAGAATAAAAAGTGAGGATGATGTTTTCACCATCCTCACTTTTTTCCTGAATGACCCAAAAATGAATCAGTTGGCCAGCGCCCAGTCACCATCTTTTACGATAACCATGCTAAAGGCATCCTTGGTCAGACCGTTGTGGTCGTCCGGAGTGTAAGTGAAAACACCATGCTGGCCCACAAACCCCTTAATATTCGTTTCCAGGTAGTCCCGTATTTTCTCTTTTTTCTTTCCAACTGACGAAAGGGCCTGAACCACCATCTTCAGGGCATCCCATGCATGGCCGCCAAAAGAGGACAAGGGCTCATTGTACTTGGCCTTGTAGCTCTTCATATACTGCATGGTCACGTTGTACTGGGTGTCGTACGGTGTTAACAGTTCGGCAATATTACACGCACCCAACGGAGTGTAAACACCCTCGGCAGCCCCTGCAGCCAGCTCGATATTCTTGCGGCTGCCAAAGCCGTGGCTCTGATAAAAAGGTATTTTGTCCATGCCCAGATCTCTGTAATTCCGAAGCACTGTCACCTGGGTCGGGCCGACAGACCAGTTGATGATGGCCTTGGGCGCCTTGCCCTTGATCTTGGTCAACTGTGCCGTCATGTCCGTATCCTTGGGTCCGTATTTTTCATCGGCCACAATCTTCATCCCGTATGTGGGAGCCAGCCGGATCAGTTCTCCGCGTCCGCTGGCGCCGAACCCGGAGGTGACACTCACAATGGCGATTTTTGTGATGCCGCGCTTAGAAAGATGCGTATAAATCGCTTCCACTGCCATGGTGTCGGTCTGGGGTGTCTTGAAAACCCATTTGTACGGCTTGCCGGTCTTGTCATTGTGGACGATCTTGTAACTCGCTGCACAGGAAATAAGCGGTATCTTATACTGCTCCGCAAGCGGTAAAACTGCAAGGGATGTTCCGCTCAGGGAGGGACCGATGATGGCACTTACCTTATCCTTGGTAATCAGTTTCTTGACAGCCAGGTTAGCCTTGGTGGCGTCTCCCTCTGTGTCATATACAATGAGTTGCAGTTTGCGTCCGTTAACGCCGCCGGCCGCATTGATCTGCTCCGCTAACATTTCCGCGGTTTTCTTTTCCGGATCACCCAAAAAAGAAGTGCGACCGGTCGCGGAAAAAACAGCCCCGACCTTGTAAGTCCCTCTAAACGCCTGTGCCGGACTGACCGCCAGTCCGATGCAGAATAAGCAGATTACGGCAACAATAGAAATTCTTCTGAGTGTCATCTTTTCCTCCTTCTGTTTCTGGTTGTATTTAAAACGAAACCGACGTGACTTACAGGGTATAAACTTCACTGCCGTTAATGACCGTCACGCTGTTTTCAAGAAGACATTTCACGGCGTCATCGACATTATCGAATCTGAAGATCATTATCGCGTTGCTTCCGGTTTGTGTGACAAACGCGTACATGTATTCCACATTAATCCCGGCCCTGTGCAATATATCCAATATTCGGTGAAGGCCGCCGGGCCGGTCTTCGACTTCCACGGCCACCACGTCCGTCTTTCCCACGGTAAAACCGCGGTTCTTGAGCGCGTCCACGGCCTTTTGATTATCGTTTACGATCAGACGCAATACGCCGAAATCAGATGTGTCGGCCACGGCAAGCGCCCTGATATTCACATTGGCTTCAGCCAGAATGCTCGCAACTTCAGCCAGTCGCCCTGCCTTGTTCTCCAAAAAGACAGAAATCTGTTCCGCCCGCATATACTGCCCTCCTTATTCTTGATCCGTGTTACTCGATACTTGATTCTGGATGTCTGAGACCATGCCTGATGGTTTTTCTATCCCGCCAGTATCCAGCAACCAGCATCTATAGTTGAACTGCCGAGACTTTTTAGCACAAAATCTTACTGTTTGCCGCAAAATTCGCGACTCTTGAGTAATTTATATTTTTCGGTTGTCAATCACCCGAACCGCTTTTCCCTCGCTTCGGGCAATGGCTTTGGGCTCGACCAGTTTTACCTTGGCCGATACACCCAGATATTCCTTTATATTCTTTGATAACTTCTTTTCCAAATTCTGAAGGTGTTTGACCTCGTCCGAAAAAAGACCCTCTCCGACTTCAACCATGATTGTCAGCGTATCGAGGGTCCCCTCCCTGTCAACCACAAGCTGATAATGGGGTTCAACCTGGTCCATTTCCATTAGAACGCTTTCAATCTGTGACGGGAACACATTGACGCCGCGGATAATCAGCATGTCATCCGTACGGCCGCTCACTTTATTCATCCGGATATGCGTCCTGCCGCATATGCACGGCTCGGGGTTCAATGACGTGATATCGCGCGTGCGATACCGGATAACAGGGAAGGCTTCCTTGGTAATGGTAGTAAACACCAGCTCCCCAATTTCACCGTGAGGAAGGGGCTCTCCGGTTGCCGGATCGATCACTTCGGGAATAAAGTGATCTTCAAAAATATGGAGACCGTTTTTCGCTTCATGGCATTCAATGGAAACCCCGGGGCCGATCACCTCGCTCAAACCGTAAATATCCACCGCGGTCAGATACAGCTTCCCTTCTATTTCCTCTCTCATGTTTTCCGACCAGGGCTCGGCGCCGAATATTCCGAACTTGAATTTCAGATCTGCAAAAGAGATGCCCATCCCCTCGGCGACCTCTGAAAGGTGAAGCGCATACGAAGGTGTTGCGGTCAAAATCGTAGGACCGAAATCTTTCATTATAATGATCTGTCTCTTTGTGTTGCCACCTGAAACCGGTATGACGGATGCGCCGAGCTTTTCAGCACCATAGTGGATACCCAGGCCTCCTGTAAATAGTCCGTACCCGTAAGCATTGTGAATGATGTCTTCGCGGGTTGATCCGCCTGCGGCAAGTGAACGCGCCATCAGTTCGGCCCATGTATTAACATCCCTGGCCGTATAACCCACCACAGTCGGTTGACCGGTGGTTCCGGACGAAGCATGAATGCGGACAACATTGTCCATGGGTTCGGCAAACATCCCAAAAGGATAATTGTCACGCAGATCCTCTTTTGTCGTAAACGGTAGCTTCTTTAAATCATCAAGGGATTGAATATCGTTAGGGGAAATACCGTTTTCTTCAAACTTTTTCCGGTAAAACGGCACATTCGCATAGACACGATCCAGCGTTGCCTTCAGTCGACGCAGTATTATCGGTTCAAGGTCTTCCCTGGGCATGGTTTCAAATCCGATATCGAGAATCATTCCCATACTCCTTTCAGAAAAAATTGTGAGCCTTTAAAAAAAAACTGCGAGTTTCAACCCACAGCCTTTAAATAGAAAACCATGGGTTATATTTATTGTGTCTACCCATGGTTTTTTGTTTTTGTTCGGTTCGGCTTTTCTACGTTGCCAGCCCATGAGTAGACTCCCTAAAGCGGAAGCCGCCAAAAAAGCTAAAAAAGCAAAAGTAGAAAAACAGAAACCTCATTTTTTATGAACCTTTGAAGTGTTTTTATCCTAACTAACAGATAATATAGCAAGTCTTCTACTATTAGACTGGAGCTGTAGCGAATTAACGGAAAAATGTCAAGAAAAAAAGATTACCCTTTCAAGCTTCCCTTGAAAACAGCTTCTCGCTTTTCAAGAAAAGCCGCTGTTCCCTCCCTGGCATCCTCACTTGCCATGCAGAGGGAGAATGCATCAATTTCTATGCCGCAGCCCGTGGCAAGATCGGTGTTTATACCGTTATTTATCGCCTGTTTTGCCGCGCGGATAGAGACCTTTCCCTTTGAAGCAATGGTTCGGGCTGTTTTGAAGACTTCCTCCATGAATGATTCCTGTGGGCAAACCCTGTTCACAATCCCGATTTTGCCGGCTTCGTCCGCGGAGATCATCTTTCCCGTAAAAATCATCTCCTTGGCAATGTTTTTGCCAATCAACCTCGGCAGCCTCTGGGTTCCACCAAATCCGGGAATGATACCAAGATTTATTTCCGGCAGTCCGAACATCGCATTGTCGGAAGCATAAATAAAATCACACGCCAGCGCAATTTCGCTGCCGCCGCCAAGAGCAAAACCATTCACCGCTGCAACGACCGGTATGGGTAATCTTTGGAGCTTATCCACTATGGCGTGCCCGTTTTCGGAAAAGGCCTTTGCCTGAAGTGCGTCAAATGCAGCAAGCTCTGTGATGTCCGCCCCGGCAACAAACGATTTTTCGCCGGCCCCGGTCAGGATCAGAGCCCTGATATCCTCGTTTTCGGAAATTTCATCAAGCGCACTTGAAAATTCTTCAAGAAGGTCTGCA
The DNA here is from genome assembly GCA_042573625.1 of Thermodesulfobacteriota bacterium. GTDB lineage: Bacteria > Desulfobacterota > Desulfobacteria > Desulfobacterales > UBA11574 > JBHPCZ01. Next base: position 9,665 of record JBHPCZ010000023.1, on the reverse strand, counting down.
TTCAATGCATTTAAGACTTTTGGCCTGTTGAAAGTAATCACTGCAATATTATCTTCGACTTTAAAATCAATATTCTCGAATGCCATTTTATCCCCCTTTTATCCTTTGGAACCGGATTTCGCTCTTGTCTTAAAAAATGCGGATGGGCTTGTTTCCTTTATGTATTTTCGGATTCCATTCGTGATCGCAATACTGAGTTGCTCCTGGTAGTTTGTGCTGGTCAATCTTTTACATTCCCTGGAGTTGCTGATAAAAGAAGATTCTATTAATATTGCCGGCATCTGTGCGCCCAGAAGAACGTAAAATGGTGCCTGCTTCACCCCTTTACTTCTAATCCTGCTGTATTTTCTTTTCATGTGTTTATACATGGACTCCTGGGTGTGGGACGCCAGACGGCCGGACTCATCCAGCTTTGTGTGTTGCATCAGCTCACTTAAAATCGTCTGCAGGTCGCTGATGTTTTTCGTCGACGTCGCGTTTTCACGGGCAGCGACCAAAATGGCTTCATCATCTGTGGCAAAATTCAGTATATAGGTTTCGATACCATATGCCCTCCGGTCTTTGTGGGCATTCGTGTGAATGGATATAAAAAGGTCAGCGTTCTTTGTATTTGCAATGGCTGTCCGCTCCTCCAGGGTCAGATGCCGGTCGCTGTCGCGGGTCATAAAAACCTCACATCCCAGATCTTCACGGATCCTTTTTGCCAGCCGCTTTCCAATCTGCAGGGTAATATCTTTCTCATGAATCCCCTTTAAATAACCCGGCGCTCCGAAATCGCGCCCCCCGTGGCCCGGGTCGATCACAATCCGACTTACACCCAAGGCAAGCTGCTTTGCCAGAGCACCGGGTTGAATTTTCCCATCTTTTTTCCTGGCCGTAACCGTCGGACGTGTTGGTTTTGCCGTTTTTCCCCAGACATCTATTACAATCCTGAACGGATTTTTCAGGTCGAAGATCTTGTAGGTTTTAAAAGACTTGATATCTATGACAACCCGGACCGAATCAGTTGTATACTGCCCTGCCCGCGCATCGCTGAGCAGATTGTCATTGATGGGAACAATTTTTTGACTGTCTTCCCCCAGCCTGGCATCGTCCAGATCAACATAGAGGCGCTGGGGCTTCTGGATGGATGGGTCCTTTTTGAGAAGCCTGTGGGTGTATGCTGTCTCTCTGTCCACGTCGACGACAATGCGTGTATAGCTTGGATTGGACCAGAATCGCAGCCCTTGAACCGTGGCGTCTCCACCTTCAGAAGATCCGGATAAGGGTTTAACCTTTGTTTTACCCTCAGCCTGCGCCGAAGATAATTTCTCGATTTCCTTTGCAATGCTGTCCAATACCGCCTTCTCGTCCGTATCTTCAGGGCCGGTTTTTTGGGACAGTTCTACACCGGTTTCTTTTGGAGACAGGGCGCGAATTTTCTCAGCCGCCTTGTGTCGATATTGGCTTTTCGGAAAATCATTGGTAATACGCTTGTAGACAGCAACAGCCTGTCTTTTATCCGACGTCTTAAAGGAATGCTTGTAAAGCTCCTGATAAAGTTCCGCTGTCTTGTACAGTCCGGCTGCGGCCCAGGCGCCTGAAGGGTCATCGTCGTAAACGGTCTGGAACTTATCGATACATGAAAACCAATTGTGCCTGTATTTTTGCCTCTTGGGGTTTTTGCGAAGGCTGTTATAACAGGTTTCAGCTTGGACATATTGATCTCTCGCCGTATCCGTTGCTGTCCCGGGCTTATCCTTCCTGCTTGCAGGTTTTATTTTTTTGGATGCAGTTTTTGGGGTCTTTTGTTTAGATAAATTTCGTACGGCCAACTCTGCCTTTGCCCTGTATTTACTTCTCGGAAAGCGATTTATAATCCGCTCATAGATATCGAGAGCCTCCTGTTTATCCGACATTTTATAGGAGCGTTTGTAAAGCTCCTGGTACAATTCACCGGACATATACATACCGGCCGCCGCCCAGGCGCCTTCCGGATCATGCATATAAACCGCCTTAAATTTCTCGATACACTGCAGCCAGTTATTTCGATATTTCTGTTTTGTCGAATTGTTACGGAGCTTTTTGTAACAGGTTTCAGCCTGGAAATATTTATCTCTGGCCGTGGCTGCTAATGGCTCAATGGGCCGCGCCATCGCAATCATGAAGAACGCAAGCAGATATAATAGTATTGTCTTTTGTTTAAACATAATGCTTAAGTCTGATGCTTTGAGCCGATCAGGGCCTCAAAGCCGGTTTTGTTATTTATTGCCACGGATTATCTTTTTTTTCATCGTGCAAATCCATCGATGCATCTCCCAATATCCGATGGTCTAATTGGATCCGTTTTTTGTCTTGTCCTGAAGCTCGTTTAGAAAATTCAGTGCCTCAAGCGGCGTTAGTTTTGATATATCCACCTTTTTCAGTTTATCGATAATTCGATGGTCGGGCTTTCTAAAAAGATGAAGCTGCTCATATCCCTTTCCGGGGGCGTCCGCACCTCGCCCGGGAAACGAAGAACCGGTAAGGCTGTGTTCACTGTTTTCAATATCATACAGAATCTTTTTGGCCCGCACAATAACCTCATCCGGAACACCCGCAAGTCGCGCAACCTGTATGCCGTAGCTTCGGTTGGTGCCTCCTTCGACCAGCTTTCTTAAAAAAATAATTTGATCATTCCATTCTTTTACCGCAATATTGTAATTTTTCACACGGGGTTTTGTCTGTGCAAGTTCTGTCAACTCGTGGTAATGGGTGGCGAAAAGTGTTTTAACGCCTTCGTTTCTCAGGTCGTGCAGATATTCCGCCACAGCCCATGCAATACTGAGGCCGTCGAAAGTGCTTGTCCCCCTGCCGATTTCATCCATGATAACGAGACTTTGCCGAGATGCACTGTTCAAAATCCTGGCGGTCTCCTGCATTTCAACCAGGAAAGTGCTCTGCCCCTGAGAGAGATTGTCCAGAGCACCCACACGTGTAAATATCCGGTCCGTAATGCTGATTGAAGCCTTGCCGGCAGGGACAAACGATCCCATATGTGCCATGAGGACGGTCAGTGCCACCTGACGCAAAATGGTCGATTTTCCCGCCATGTTGGGACCGGTTATGATGAGTATCTGATTTTCAATATCATCAACCTGAATGCTGTTGGGCACGAAACGCTCTCCCGTGATCATCTTCTCCACAACCGGATGACGACCATCTTCGATGAAAATATGGCCCTCCGTGTTGATTTCCGGCCGGTGATAGTCATTTTGGGCTGCAACTTCAGCCAGTGTAAGCAGGCAGTCGAGCCCTGCTAAAAATCGGGCGACGTCCTGAATACTCGGGTTGTGTTGTACAATCTCTCCCCTTATCTCGTTAAATATTTCATACTCGAGCGACGCCCTCCGATCTTCGGCACTCAAAACCTCACTTTCATAATTTTTCAGTTCCTCGGTAATATAGCGTTCGGCGTTGACCAACGTTTGTTTCCGGATATAGTTTTCAGGTACGCCCTCTGAGCGACTTTTCGGAATTTCAATATAGTACCCAAACACCTTGTTGTAACTTACTTTCAGAGTGTTTATCCCTGTTATTTCCTTTTCTCTGGCTTCCAGTTTTGCAAGCCAGCCCTTACCGTCCCGGCTGATTTTGATAAGTTCATCCAGTTCCGTGTTGAACCCTTTTTTGATGATTCCCCCCTCATTGATTGTCGGCGGCGCGTCCTCACGAATTGATATTTCGATTAACCGGGCCAGCGTGGACAGCTTGTCGACATCCACATTACATTGGAAAAGGGCGGCATTGAGATGGGAAAGAGATGTCCATATACCGGGCAGGCTGTTCAACGAACGCTTGAGCGCAACAAGATCCCGTGCGTTTGAATGACCCATGGCAATCTTGCTGCTGAGGCGTTCAAGATCGTAAACCGATTTTAATTCTTCCCTGATTTTTCTTCGGATATCGGAATTATCTTTGACTTCTCCAACCGCATCATGCCTGGATTGTATCTCATTGACATCAAGAAGCGGATATCTTACCCACATTTTAAGCTGTCTCCCCCCCATGGAAGTGACCGTTCGATCCAATACATTGAGAAGGGTTCCTCGCCGGGTGCCGGTCTGGATATTTCTTATAAGTTCTAGATTTTGGCAGCTGACATCGTCAATCAGAAGGTAATTGCTCAGAGAATAGGTTTCGATTCCCGTTAAATGCGCTATTTTCTGTTTCTGGGTTTCTCGGACATAAAAAATCAGCGCACCGGCCGCGCTCACTCCGGCCTTTAACGCCTCGCAACCGAATCCTTCCAGGGAAAAGGTTTTGAATTGTTCAAGAAGTCTATCCCGGCCGCTGTTGGGGTCGAAAGCCTTTTCATCTAAAAAAGATATCGATTTTTCCGATACCGCATTGATAACCTGTGAAAAAACGAAATTATTCTTAAAGGTCTCCGGAAAAAGGAGTTCACTGGGCGCGACACGAAGGATTTCATCCACAACAGTGTCGAGATCATTGGATTCAGATAAGCGGAACGTTCCGGTCGAAATATCCAGGTAACTGAGTCCGAAATCGTCTTGATGATGAGCCAGCGCAAGAACGTAATTATTCGATTTTTCGTCCAACAGGTTATCATCAACGATCATTCCGGGGGTGATCACCCTTACGACATCCCGCTTTACCAGTCCTTTGGATGCGGCCGGATCTTCGATTTGATCACAAATTGCCACTTTGTAACCCTGGTCGATCAGGCGCGCAATATATCCCTGAACCGCCCGAAAGGGTACGCCGCACATGGGAATCGGGAATTCGTCTTTTTTGTTTCTTGAAGTTAGAGTGATCTCGAGTATCCCGGATGCAACCTCGGCATCCTCAAAAAACATTTCATAAAAATCGCCCATCCGGTAAAAAAGAATTGCGTCGGAGTACTTCTCCTTGATGGACAAGTACTGCTTGATCATGGGGGTCGTTTTGGCAAGACTCATGAATTAAATGATAAGATTGTCGGAAGTTATTTCAAAACGCTTTTATCGTGTTAAGGGCTCATCTTTCAATGAATTGAAGATTAAAGTCGCCTTATTCGCTTTGCTCTTCGTGGACTGCACCATTCTGCTCTGCATCACTGTCAGCCGGTCCCCCTTTCAGAGATTCCACTTCGCTTTTCAGTGATGAAATTTCCTCGAGTTGGGTGGCGGCTGCAGCGCTTAGCTCTTTGATCGTTTTTTTACATTTGAAACGATCATAAAGACCGAAAAAATAGGCGATGAGGAATCCTGACAGAAAAAAGACGAGAAAAAAGATTGCGTTTGCCAATTCAGGCGCATGATACGGTTCGAGAAACGGAAGCTTTAAATTCAAGGCCTGTTTTGCCAAAAAATAATCCTTGTTTGAAAAAAATATCAAAGCAAGAAAACAGACCAGAATTCCCCAGAAAGCTATTTTGGCTTTTTTCATTTAGTTTCTCCCTCAATTTCAGATTGTTATATCTAATTTGTCAAAGTGAGGCTTTAAATTGTTATAGGTGGCCAATATATGCTCCGGAATCACACGCACGTCGGCAAATACTGTCAGTGCGTTTGTATCACCGAACCAACGGGGAACAATATGAAAATGAAGATGTTCCTCTACACCTGCACCAGCCACTTTGCCCAGGTTAAGACCGACGTTGAAGCCATCAGGACCGATAATCTTCTTTAATATCCCCAGAGATTGTTCGACCGTCAAAATCAGGTCTCGCATTTCGTCCTTGTCAAGCTCGTGCAGCGTGGAAACATGTCGGGTTGTTGCGACCAGAAGATGGCCGTTAATGTATGGGAATTTGTTCATCACAACCATGGTGGTCTTGCCCTTGTAAAGGGTCAAGTCGTCCTGATCTGAAAGGGCTTTACAGAATATACAACCCTCTTCCTTGTCTCCCAGTATATATTCCATCCGCCAGGGAGCCCACATCGTCTTCATCTAACTTCTCCTGAATTCTTAAAATACATCGTCTATTCAGCTGCCATATTGATTGAACCTAAATTGATAAGCCGATACCCACTTCATCTACCCTTTTCGCACCCAAAACTCAACCCTTTTCTCCTTTAAGCGGGACAACCTCAAGCTCTCCCCACATGCCGATGTCTTCGCCGATGATAACCAATAACCCTTCAACACCTGTAATACTTTTACCGAAATCTAACGCCGGTCGGATATCCGTCTTTGAGTTGACAAGGTTGCCAATAGCCGTCGCTGCTGCGTCTGCAAGTGCACAAGATTCGGATACGACACTGACTGCATCCGCTTTTCCAAAGCTTAATGAGTGTCCAACCGTACCTGACGACGTACAAACGGCAAAAGGTTTACCGCCATAATCAAGACGCAAGCCGACGCGAAGACTCAACGGAGATGTGCCTGCAAAAATGCTGATGAGAACCGGACCATCTGTTTTGATAAAAACATCCCCGCCGTTTTCCACAATGACCTCGCCGGTATGAGCCAATAGGTCCATACCCACATACTGGGCAATGGTACCCGCAACAGCAGCCATAGGGCCGACACCGGCTTTTTTGCCTGCCAGAGCCATATCCTTTATAATGATCGGCGCAGGTCCGGTGAGGGGCCAAGGTTTAAGCGTTTTCGGAAATCCAGGATGATTTCTAATATACGCCTCAATAACTCCTCTGTGCTGTAAAATCAGATCCCTTGTAATCTCTTCCAGCGGCTTCTCAGCATGTACAAAAAGATCCGTCTCTTTTACAGCCACCCTGAAAGAGACCAGATGCTCCCTGTTGAGTAAATTTCGGTACTTTCGTTTTTGATAAAGAACCATGTTCGTGAGCTCTCATCTCGCATAGCGGGAGGTATCAGGGAGTCCACCCTGGGGCATCGACCCTCGCATTGAAAACAGTTGCTATTTTTCAGGTTCCAAATATCCAATATCCAACAAGGAATGCCGAATGATGAAGTCTTTTCTGCCTTTGCAAAACGACAGGATCATATTTCAAATAAGATCCAACCTGAAGATAAGCACGATATTTTCTTTCTATATTCAATATTGGTTATTCAATATTCGATATTTAAAGCACCGGTTGGATGATACTTCACGTATCATGGCCTCCCGAACCGGTTGACCCTTTCCGAGTCCAATCACAGAGGTAGAGGATTTAAGGCACAACTATATAAACCTGGACTTCGGCCTCATATCCTCAGGACACTGTCTCAGGAAATACTGATCCGTCATCCCGGCGATAAAATCTCTGACGATCTCCCCGTTACTGTGATTTTCAATATAATCTTCGGACATATCTTCTAAAAACCCGGTAAATATTTGCGAGGAACGATTTTCATTTTCGATATCCTCTATGTACTTTTCGAAAAGCTTTTCAAAAAGCTTTTCGATGGTACCTAAATTGTTTTTGAACATCGGGTTCATGTAGATATTTTCCAGATTAAAGTCTTTCAAACCTTTCAAAGCCTCTGAAATATCCGGGCTGAACGCAATATAGACCTGATGAACGCTGTTTTTTATAACATCTGTCACAAGATTATACACAATGGTTCCATTTGTATCTCCAAGCTGTTTTACACTCGCTTTCGGAAGGTCAGGCCTTTTAATCATATTGAGTCGTATGGCATCTTCTATGTCACGACCGATGTAACTGATGGTGTCCGCCATTCGCACAACACACCCTTCAAGGGTCATTGGCATAAGTTTGGTTTCGGAATCCGCTATTTTTCCGTCCATCTCTTCTTTTAGCGTTTCGAATGTTTTATGCGTTTCAGGCTGGAGCACCTGATTGTGAATCTCACCGTCATGACAAAGAATCCCATCCAGGGTTTGGAGACACAGGTTCCATCCCCGACCCTTACGTTCCACCCTGTCTAAAAACTGAACACTCTGAACATTATGCTGAAAATGCCCGATGCCGTTCGATCTGCAAATTTCAGACAGAATCCTTTCACCGTCATGACCAAAAGGCGTATGGCCAATATCATGGCCCAAGGCGATCGCTTCAATGAGATCCTCGTTTAACCCTAGAAAACGCCCGATGGTTCTGGCAATTTTCGACACCAACTGTACGTGCAGCACCCTGTGGGTGATGTGATCGTTCTGGATTAGATAAAAAACCTGAGTCTTGTCAATATACCGCGTATAGGCGTGAGAATGAAGTATTCGATCCACATCAACGGAAAAGGTCTGACGATGATCTTTTTCAAGGTGTTTTTCTTGTAAACGGCGTATGCCATTTTGACTGAACGTTGCAATGGGAGACAGCGTTTCAATTTCCCGCTGGTTCAGATTCAGCCGGTTCATCTCAAGTGTCATCGCTATATTTCTCCATTATCGATCAATTTTTCCATAAGCTCTTTATAATCTATCCCTGCCCTGCGAAAGCCCTCTCTGCCGTATTTCATGTTCGCCTCTATGACGTAATAGCTGTCTTCATGCCGGCAAATATCGATCCCCACATCATCCCATTGGCAAGAACGCGCTGTATGAAATGCCAGATCAAGGGCTTCCCGGGGGACCGGATCTAAACTGACTTCTCCGCCAACAGCAACATTGCTTCGAAACTCGCCCGGGGGCGAAATTCGCCAGTAGGCGTGAACGATCTTGCGCCCGATAACAACCACCCGAATATCGCGATCAGACGGAAGATATTCCTGAATATAGGCCGGTGAAGTCAGGTTGCAGTAGGAAAGAAGATCGTCCTTGTTCTGAATCAGAAAAACCCCTCTTCCCATGGCAGACCCTCTGGCAATCTTGCCGATAAACGGAAAAAAAAGACCATTTCGGATCGTTTTGATTTCCCGTTTATCGGCAAGATTGCCAGAGGGTCTGCCATGGGAAGAGGGGTTTTTGTAGATCAACCCTGAGACACCTAATATGCTCATCATTCGTACAAGATCAAAAAGCGCCGTCTGCTTGATCTTGTCCTGAACGCACTTATAGGTGTGATAGCTTGGAAATGTCTTTTTGCCCATTGCATCAAACAGATCCGCATAAAAGGTTGTCGGATAGTATATTTTCTCGGCCTTTCGTATCAAATCCGCCTCCTGTCGGCTATAATCTGAAAAATTGGGGCGAACCCCCAGTGTTATGACATTCTTACAATCTCTGAGACGCGCCTCGAGGGCGATGATTTTAGTCTCGGTTTCCATATCTTCATTTTCTCATGAATCGAAAAGACGCTGTATTGTTTCATTGCACCGTTCTGTATGACTCCCCGGCCAGTATATCCGTCCGCATTGAGTGCACGTCTGAAAAGTGTCGTAAGTCTCCCAGGTATAGTCGGGCACCCTGTCGCGTACAGACTCTTTTTCCACTGCCTTGATGGGAAAGTCACATCTGATGCACCTTGAAAAGGGCCGGATATCCGCAGAAATAAGCCCGAGAGCCTGAACAACTTCTTTGAGTTGTTCGAAAGGATGGTTCGATCGTATGAAGATAAGTTTATACAACCTGTTCTGATCCCGAACCCGTTCTGTTCGGGTAAGTAGGATCCGCCTTTTCCCGAACTCCATAAACCGGCTGTTTGGGATTTCCCTCACATAAAGGGTATCAAAACCCAGAATTCGCAGCCATTTTGCCAGTTTGCCTAAACTTGCATCTGCGGCAAAGCGGATGTTATGTGCGCTGTCCATTTATTTAGTCCTTGAAAACCTGGCTCTCTGAGACTGTGTCGTAATTAAAGTTATTTTTTAAACAAACCTAAATAAAGATAGAG
>JBHPCZ010000022.1:0-42729 GCA_042573625.1 Thermodesulfobacteriota bacterium | reverse complement strand
TCTTTCTAACGATCCTTAAACCACTCAAACAGCACACGCTTTAAAACCTGATCACTCATTTCGCTAATTTATAAAGCTTTATGATAAAAACTCCCCGACCCCTCAAATATATGATAATGCATTTTTTCTCAATTTTGTTTGCCTGCCGGGAAAGCCGATGATACCCCATAGTCTTCGACTTGACTCCTTCGGCATCTTCATTGTTAAGGGTTCGCTGTAGTTTACTACAGCTTGACTTCGGCTGAGCTCAGGGTCGAAGACAGTCGCGATGCCCACCCTTTCCGCCTTGCATCTGCCTGCCCTGTGAAATGCAAAGCCTATTTCACCGGGGGAGCATCCACGACTTTCGCTCAATTAGGGTTAAAGTAGGCGAAGAACAAAGGAAGTTTGACAACAGGAGATATCGTTCAACCAAGTCCATAAAAAAAGCCCCCTTGAGAATCAGGGGGCTTTTTTCGTTTTAATCTACTCAACACAAATTCAGTTGTCTTACATATTCCCTCGTTGTTCAAGCTGGACGACTCTGGGGGTAATAAATATCAGGAGTTCAGTCAGGTTGTCTTGGTTTGATTCATTTTTAAAGAGCCAGCCCAGAACCGGAATATTTTTGAGCCCCGGGACGCCATTAACACCGCTTGTCTCCGTTCTTGTTCTGATGCCGCCGATGACCACGGTTTCGCCGTCATTGACCAGCAGCTCTGTCTTGGCTTCTTTGGAGTTTATTACAGTATCTCCTCCGAATGTGTCCGGGGAATTGTTTTTAACAACCAGTGCCATTGAAATGCGATTGTCAGGGGTTACATGCGGGGTAACCTGCAGCTCAAGGGACGCGTCTTTATATCTGGTTACTGTATTTCCGTCAGCATCCAGAGATTTAATCGGTATCTGTTTGCCTTGCTTGATTGACGCAGCAGTGTTGTCGAGAGTTACGATTTTCGGTGAAGAAATTATCTTAGTATCTCCGACGACTTCCGATGCCGCTAAAGTGGCGTCCAAAAGCAGCGGTGTGCCCATGATCCTGCTAAAAGTAATTCCCACCATATTCGCCAAACCCCCGGGTGACGGGTTTGCTGACGCAAGATCCAGATCGGTGGTACCCCCGGTCTGGCCAAGTTGCATGTTGTCTTGGATAGTGGTCGCCGCCGACCAGGAGATTCCGAAATCTCTCGAGAAGTTTTTAGTGGCTTCGACGATCCTTGCTTCAATAATGACCTGTGGGGTAACCTGATCGATTCTTTGAACGGTGACCTTGGCCTGTTCGATCATTTCAGCCGTGTCTGTCAGGATGATCTGATTGTTGCGATCATCCACGGTTACCGTTCCGCGGCCTTTGGTTGTGACAATATGCGGTAGTATATCCGCTGATGCACTGGCGTAGTTGACTGGGATATACTCGGTAACCAGCGGTTCAAGCTCTTTTTCCTCTTGTGTGAGTTTCTTTTCTGCGGCTTTTTCAGCTCTTGCACGCTTCTGTTCCTTCTTGACCGTAGCTAGGGTGGCGATGCGTACAATGTTTCCTTCCTGAATCATTCCGAGTCCATTCATTCTCAGGACAAGATCAAGAACCTGATCCCACGGTACCGGCTTTTCGAGGGACAGTGTCACTTTTCCCTTTACGTTCTTGTCAATTGCGAAATTTCTACCGCTGATTTCTCTTAAAATGCGGAACACGTTTATAATGTCGGTTTTATAAAAATCAATTGCAATCTTTTCGCCGGTGAATTTCGTGGGGACGCCGGGTTCACCGAACCCGGGTTCGATTTTTTCACCTGTTAACACGACCTCTTCTTTGACTTCAGCTTCAGCAATCCCCTTTGCCATCACTTGTTTCCAGGGTGGAAGTTTGGCTTCTTCCAGGGGTTTGGGTGTAATGGAAGATGCCTCGAAGTGAATCAAAAGGATATTATCCATTTGCTCAACAAAGTAAGGTACTGCTTCACGCAGTTCAATCGAAACCAGTGTGGTATCCTTCATGGTGGCCGTGTGAACCGGTGTAATACGATCGACAGCGCTTTCAAAACGTGTTGTAATGAGTGGCCATTTCCGGTAATCGGGCAATTTCGTATTGAAAAGCTTGAGTTGAAGCTTGTCGACATCGGACTTTTTGATATCGTACTTGACAGGTCGTGTCGTTCCAATAATTAGGGTGGATTTGCCTGCATCTTCACTTGAGAAATCAATACGGTTTACCCATGCGGGCTTGGAGGGATCGTATTGGACTTCCGCCTCTTCGCGAGCTGAGACTTCTACGCCGCTGCCGACGTTAATTGTCAGCCCGTTTGGATCCGCGAATGCTGAGTAGGCATACAGGTATGGCTTGTTCGTGTCCAGGACAAGACGGACCTTGTCCGGATAACCGTAGTGACGAATATTTTTTATCCACTCAGAGTCGACAGGAATGACTTGCTGTTTTTTGTGAGGGCTTTTAATGTTAAACATGTCAAAGACGATTCGGGCAGGACTTTCAATCGTGAAAGATTTATAATCTTTAATTGCACCGTCTGCCCTGACAAAAACTTTTACACTTTTTTCGAGCTGCATTGCTTCAACGGATTCCAGTTGGGTTGCCGCAAGCATGCTTTCTTCACTCGGCATTTCTTCAGAAACATCAGCTGTCTCAGTCGATAGTTCTTCCTGAGTTACTTCCGGTTCAGCAGCAGTTACAGTTTCACCTGCCTTGCTGAATGAAATAACAATGCCGGTGTCTTCACGGTTTATTTCATAGGTGATATCCTTTTTCAGTAAGATTTCGATTCTGGCTGTTTGACCATTGTCGGATAATTCAGATGCATTGATTGCCTCGACAATGTCACTTTCGAGAGTCATCTCTTTCTCGATATTCTCCAGAGCGGTTTCAGGAAAATACAGGAGCACACCCAAAGGATAAGGCTGTTTTACCGATGTATAAGTCAGCAGGCGATTTCCTCGAATCATAACCATCGATGATTCGGAATCCTCACCTGTGATTATTTCCTTGATAATTTTGGATTCGGCAGTGTCCTGGACATCTGAGTCTGCTTTTTTGGCTGTTTTGCTGGCAACACATCCCGCAATAATCACCATCAACAATCCAAGAAAGATGGCCAGGGCCTTGATTCCTCTTTTCTTTTTAATTTCGTAAAACATTTTATTATTCTCCAGGTGGCTTCTGAAGTTTTAACTCTTTTGGGTCGACAAAGTAAGGCTTGCCGTCTATTACACTAATTTTCGCTTCAGATCGTTTGCCATTAATATTAATGTATCTTTTACCGTCTGCATAGGTCACAGAAAAATTTTTACCATCTGTTTCGTAAATATTTTCTTTTTCAACTTCATCAACAGGCAGCAAAGGTTCATCAATGATGACCATGTCCTTTTCTATACGATCAACCTTACCGCAGTTCTTCCCGACGAATATATCTTTTTTGAGAACATATCCCTTTCCGCTGGCTACTTCAACGAGAGCCCTGTTTACGCCCGGCGTTTGGAGAATGGCCACAAGCTTCAATTGACCCAGGGACAGTTTTTGAAGGGGCGTTTCTGGAATACATATTCTCTTTTCAGCAGCTTTTTTCGCCTTTGGTTTTGCTTTGAACAGCGGTTCGAAGGGGTCGATCTTGCCCTCAGGATCGTAAAGGCTGACAACAAAAGGCATCGTCTTTTTCTTGATTGGTTTTGATTTTGAAAGATCAGTTGCGGTTTTGGGCTTCGGTTTTAAACTCACTGGCTTTCTAGTTTTTTTAGATGCAACAGGTTTTGAAGCGGCCCGCTTTTTAGGTTTTGAAGCCGTCGGCTTTTTGGGGATACTCTTGCTCTTTTTGGGGATGCTTTTTCGAACCACTGAGGGTGTGCTTTTTGGCGGTTCAGCCTTGTCTCCACACGCCCAAACAAGGAAGAAGAGAGATAAAAAAAAGATTATTTTTCTAATTATGCCGCTGTGTTTCTGCATGGTTTCTTAATCGTTATTTTTGCTTTTATCTTTGGTTGACTTCTTTGGTCACTTTTTCTTTTTCTTTTTCTTTTTCTTTTTTTCCGGAACAAACATATAGGTAACAGCCGTGCAGGAAGTACTGAGGTTCGTTCCTTTGGCTGTTTTGATACTAATATTTTGCATATTAACGATTCTGGGTAATTGTGCGACTTTGTCAAAGAATTGAGCGACGTTGTGATAGCCCCCCGTAACGCTGAGTTTTACGGGGATTTCCGAATAAAACCCTTTCTTTTTTGGCTTTAGAGGCTTAAACAACTTAAATGCCAGGCCCGAATCACTCCCGGCTCTGGAAATGGTGGCCAGCAGGTCGGGTATCTCTTTTTGATTTGGAAGTGCTTTCCTGACGATTTTGAAGTCAGCTTCCATTTTTCTTTTCTCAGCTTGGAGTCGTTTCAGTTTCGCTGCTTTTATTTTCAACTTAGCCAGCTTGGCTTCCAGTTCTTCATGCTCCTTGGTTAATTTGTTTATTGTGTCGGTTTTGGGGAGATAAACAAAATAGACAAAAGGGCCGATAATTATTGCCAGCATAACGATAACAATCAAAAACCGCTGAATTCTTGAGAGTTTTGCGACTTTATTCGCTAAAGTATCGAGTAAGGGCCCGATTTTATCAAGGCTGATTTTTTTCATTATTTTTTCTTTTTCGCCGGAGCTTTTTTGGGTGTTTTCAACGGTATTTTTTTGCAAGATATTTTAAAACTTTTAAGGTTCTGTTTTTGAATCTTCTTAGCGTTCACTGTAGATAGATTTACACTGGAAAACCATCTTGACATTCCTTTCCGCTTTTTCCAGTTGGCGAGAGATTCTCCTTTTTTCCGGACCAATTTTTTTTCATCCAGCCGATTGCCGTTTTCCAACTGGGTCATGAAATCAGCAACAGTTTTATTGTCCAGGGCAATCCCGTTAAAAGTGACATTGTTTCCTTTGATCTGCATGCTGGTAATCCACATCTTCTTTGCGACCACCAGCTTGGTCATGGCATCCATAAACAGGACGGGCTCTGTCCGATTTCTCTTGAGCTTTTTTATAACGGCAATCTTCTTTTTAAGTGTTTTGATCTCTTTTTGTAATTGGTCCACCTTTTTGGCGATTTTCTCAACCTTCCCAATTTCTTGTTTTGTATTAGCGATATTGACATTGAGTTCTTGGATCTTGCCATTCAGGACCCAGTTGACACCGAACATACACGTCAGCACAAGTGCAATTATAAAAATAACAACAACAACCTGATTGCGTACGTTCTCTTTTTTACGAGTAGCCCGATATGGCAGTAAATTAATTCTTATCATTTGTCATCTACTTTTCTTATCGCAAGACCCATGCAGATCGCCGCTTGTGGCGCTATTCGGTTAAGGTATGAAGAATCAAAGCTGGAATCTATTTCAAAAGCGTCAAAGGGATTTATCGTTACTACTTCAACGGACGCTTCAACGGCGAGAAGTTGGCGAAACTCCTGAATGTTGGCCCCCCCCCCGCTAAGAATGATCTTGTTTATTTGATCGTCAGGGTAGGTGGAGTAAAAGAAGTCCAATGCTCGTTTTATTTCTGTAGACCAGTCACCCACGACTGATGTGATGATTTCTTTAAGATCTGCGGGAGAAATTCTATCTGACTGATCGCTGTGCTTAATCTGCTCGGCTTCTTCTATCGAACAATCGATAAGAGAAACAATTTTTTGGTTTATCTGATCACATCCAAGCGAAACATCCCTCATGAAAACAGAAGAATTATCTTTCAGAATATTCAACGAAGTCTTGGTGGCACCAATATCAATCAGGGCCACATTCTCGTTTTCTAATGCATAGTTGACTTCAAAAATGTTTTGAAGTGCAAAAGCGTCAATATCCATGATAACGGCATTGAGTCCTGCCATGTCGACAATGTGGAGATATTCGTCAATCATATCCTTTTTGGCGGCAACAAGAAGCACACTCATCATATTCGGATTGGCTTCGTTTTCTCCTATGATCTGGAAATCGAGGTTGACATCGCTGATGTCAAAGGGGATGTATTGCTCCGCTTCAAAATTAATTGTCTCCTGGAGTTCTTCTTCTGTCATGGTCTTAACGTCAATCTTTTTGACAATAACCGAGTAGCCCCCTATAGATATGGCAACATTAGGTTCTTTAATGTTGTTTTCTTTAAAAAGCTGACGAATGGTATCGGATACAACTTGATGATCTCTTATCGCGCCCTCTTCGATCGCGCCGGGTGCGACGTCGATCATGGCCAATTTGATCAGCGTGGGACCTCTTTTCGTATCTGAAATCTCGGCAGCCTTTATCTTACTGGAACCGATGTCCAGACCGATAAGATTCAGTTTTTTTCCAAATCCGAATGCCATGATATGCTATTGTGCTCCAAATATCTTGTCTTTATCTGATAGTTTGAAACCCAAAGCCAGAATGATTTTTCTCTTGGTTTCCATCCGGCAGGGTTTACCTTCTTCGATGCGAGAAATCGTGATGGGAGACAAATTTGCTTTCTTTGCAAGTTCCGCCTTGCTCATCATAAAAGATTCTCGAATTTCTTTTAAAGAATTATTGCTCATTTATTAATAAAAAAAGTTTGGGAAAAAGTAAAATCAATTATAAATACGCTGATAAAGTTTGTTGTAAATTTGACTTGGAGTATTTTATGGTTCTTTTATACTTCTCAAAAGTCAAGCATGTCAAGTTAATTATTATAAGTTATGCTTAATTTGTATATAATTAACAGCAAATTACATCATATTGTATGCTATTACTTTTAACTACTATATATTGTATAT
Organism: Thermodesulfobacteriota bacterium; assembly: GCA_042573625.1. Classification (GTDB taxonomy): domain Bacteria; phylum Desulfobacterota; class Desulfobacteria; order Desulfobacterales; family UBA11574; genus JBHPCZ01. The sequence goes on along the minus strand of JBHPCZ010000022.1, from coordinate 35,989 downwards.
CCAAAAATTGAGAATTTTTTATAAAAGAAAATAATTCTATCCTGAGAACTGTTTAGGTACCGCAATTTGGCGTCAAAAAGTAATGCTTATCTCGAATTTATTGGTAAATACCAGTTAAAGTTTTCGCGCTCTTATTATATATAATGTATGTTAGATTGCTTTATATGGTGTTAAATTAACTGGAACTACCATATGTTGTATCGATAGGAATCAACAGTTTTTCTACAATTCAAACAACCGAAAAGCGGTTTGAAAACCTTCTCTGATGCCCGATGGTCCCGACGCTGTCTGGATTGCGAGTCGGCTCAAAACGCTCATCCCGACACGTCGGGACTTCGCTTTTTCAAATGTTCCACATAATGTCTAACGGCGTCTCGCGCCTTGCTTTCGAAAATGACTTGAGGTTTTGAAAACACTTCGAATACAGGACATGTTAATACATAGCTTTACCTTGACTTTAAAGGGCGATGTCTTTATATTTCCCGACATGATTTCGGTTTGGCTAAAGGCCGGTCCATCCTTTCGCTGGTTTAAGATAGAAATGAGATTGAACGGAAACAGCGAGTCGAGATGAAATGGTTTTTAAATTTGGCGGGGCAGGTTGCATCCTTCTCCCCGATAAAATCGGAACTGCAGAGTACGTTTCGGAAGTTACAACACTTTTGCATCATGTGGTTGGAATAATTTGGCCATGAACTTGGAACCCACAAAAGAAAAAACCAAACCTTTTTGGCTGGTCAAGTACTTTACCATTACAAGTTTAATCGTAATTTTTATTGGCGCACTGATTCTGTCCATACTCAACACGTACTGGGCAAGAGCCATGCTTCTCAAGAAAAGTGAAGACTATGCCCTCGTTCTGGTTGAGAACCTTAATCATCAGGTGTTTTTACAATTTGTCATCCCGGTTGCGCTAAAATACGGGAAAATACAACTCAGGGAAAAAGAGCAATTCGAATGGATGGATAAAGTCGTCCGGAGCACGCTTCACAGCTTCAAGGTAGATATGGTGAATATCTACGATATGAAAGATACGGTTTCATACAGTTTTAATACAGCGATGATTGGAAAAACTGGCCTGGGGGGAATGGGCTATAAGAATGCTGCATCCGGCAAGTCGACTTCGAAGCTGATCCAGAGTGGGGATGTTGGAGGAGTTTTGCCTGGATATCCAAAAGATAGCAAGATCGTTACATTTGCACCTTTGAGAGCGGAAAAACCGCTTTCGAGGATTTCCGGACCCGTACTTGGCGTGGTGGAGATCGTTCAGGATTTGTCGGAAGATTATAAACAAATCTTTGAGTTCCAGATACGTGTTGTATGGACTTGCACGCTGGTTATGGGTGTTCTTTTTATTGTGCTCCTTTTTGTGGTCAGAAGGGGTGAAGGTGTCATTCAGAGGCGGGCCATTGAGAGGCTTAAACTCGAAGAACAATTGCATCGCGCGGAACATCTCTCTTCTTTGGGCGAAATGGTGGCAGTGATTTCCCATGAAATTCGTAATCCATTGGGCATCATTCGGAGCTCGGCCGAGCTTTTAAAGAAAAAGGTTTCCGGCGGAGATTCTCCGAACGCCATACCAGATATTATCGTCGAGGAGGCAGGGCGGTTAAATGATATCATCACCGATTTTTTAAATTTTGCGAAACCCAACCTCCCGAACCTGATTCCATGTCATGTATCTGAGATCCTCGAGAAAAACACCGCATACCTTGCATCACAGATCCAAAAAGGGGCTTATCAGATCGAAACAGATTATCCCGATAATATCCCGAAAATAATGGCTGATCCTGCCATGTTATATCAGGCGTTTCTGAATGTTTTAATCAATGCCATGCAGGCAATGCCAGGTGGTGGTAGAATTGATATCAAAATCGATTCAAATAACAATTCTATAATGATATATTTTGAAGATGAGGGGGAAGGTATTTTAGAAGATCTTTTAAAGAAGATATGGGATCCTTTTTTTACCACAAAGGAGAAAGGAACCGGACTGGGACTGGGCATCGTGAAAAACATCGTCGAGTCCCACAGCGGGGGAATAGAAATCGCAAATAAAACGGATGGAGGCGCTCGGGTTGTCATCGAGCTGCCTGTAGCATAAAGGGTTTGTTAATGGAAACTGTCCTTATCGTAGATGATGAAAAAAATTATCCGCCGATCTTGAGTGCCGTTCTGGAGGAAGAAGGGTTTGAAACACTAACTGCCAACAGCGGTCAGGAGGCACTAAAAATACTGAAACATTCCGACGTTGACCTTGTGCTTACAGACATGAAAATGCCCGTCATGGACGGTATAGAGCTGCTTGGGCGGATCAAAGAAATTGATTCGGACCTTCCGGTCATAATGATGACCGCCCATGGGACCGTAGATAAAGCAGTGGAGGCAATGCAGAAAGGTGCATACAGCTATATACTGAAGCCTTTTGAAAACGAAAGGATGACCCTTTATGTGAGTCAGGCCCTTGCGATGTATCGCGTGATTAAAGAAAACAGACACCTTCGCTCTGCTGTAGAATCTCGATACAGTTTCGGTAACATTATCGGAAAAAGCAAAATGATGCAGGATGTTTTCGAAACCATCCAAAAGGTGGCCCCAACGACCGTAACGGTCTTGATCGAAGGGGATAGCGGCACGGGCAAGGAGCTTGTGGCAAAATCAATCCATTTTAACAGCCCGAGGCGTGACAGACCATTTATTGCGGTCAACTGCAGCGCTCTTGCAGAGACCCTTCTCGAGAGCGAGCTGTTCGGCCATGAAAAAGGCGCATTTACCGGTGCCGTAGCCATGAAGAAGGGAAGATTTGAGCTGGCGGATGGCGGGACGCTCTTTCTTGATGAAATCGGGGAGCTTTCACAAAACCTCCAGGTAAAACTTTTACGTGTTTTACAGGAGAAAGTTTTTGAAAGGGTTGGTGGCGTTAAACCTGTTTCCGTCGACATTCGCCTTATCGCAGCAACAAATAAATCATTGAAAGAGGAGATTGAACAGGGAAGATTCCGCGAAGACCTGTTTTATCGACTGAATGTGTTACACATTATCTTGCCTTTATTGAGGCAACGTAAAGAGGACATTCGCCTGCTGGTTGACCATTTCATAGTCAAATATTCGGAAGAACGTCAATCCGACATCCCTGTGAAAGGAATTGAAAAGGAGGTTGAAAGGCTTTTTTATGATTACAATTGGCCGGGGAATGTTCGTGAATTGGAGAATATTATCGAACGCGCCATGGTTTTGTGCCCCGGTGAAATTATTAGGGTATCTGATCTCCCGATGGATTTTAAAGATAATGTTTACGATACCCCACAACTTAACGGTTTACCGGAAAATGCAAAATTATTTGAAACCATTTCAACAATTGAAAAAAAAATGATCGAAAGGGCCTTAAAATTGACAAACAACGTTCAGTCCGATGCTGCCGAACTACTCGGCATCGGAAAAAGCGGCTTCAGTAAGAAAATAAAAAAGTATGGAATAAATTTAACCAGTTCATAGAAGCTACTTATACCTAAATTGAGCGATTTTTTAGATTAGGGGGAATTAGTTTCTAAATGGAAACTGAAGAATTTCCAAATGGAAACTTTTTTAGGGTCAGGACAAGGCTTTGAACAAATTTTTATTTTTGAATCAATTCCCGGCTATATTTATAACACATTGATAATTCTAACAATAAACGGCTTTGCATAAAAAAATGATTGTTAAAGCATATTATGGCAAGAGATTTGCACTACTAAGAAGCAACCTAATAATTACTTTATCATAATTCTTCATCTCTTTTTCTCCTTAACGGCTCACCGGAATCAAGCCCGGTCAGCCGTTTTTTTATATTTTTTTCAATTTGCTGAAGAGTTTCCAAATGGAAACTTTTTTGGGGGTCAAGACAAGGCTTTGAATAAATTTTTATTTTTGAATCAATTCCCGGCTATATTTATAATACATTGATAATTCTAACAATAAACGACTTTGCATAAAAAAATGATTGTTAAAGCATATTATGGCAAGAGATTTGCATTACTAAGACTAAGAAGCAACCTAATAATTACTTTATCATAATTCTTCATCTCTTTTTCTCCTTAACGGCTCACCGGAATCAAGCCCGGTCAGCCGTTTTTTATTTAGGCCTGAAAAACCGGATCCTCGGAGCCAGGTTAAAAACAACGACTATGCCATCTTAATTGGTTATATTGGAATAATGGAGTGTTGGAGTAATGGGTTTAGTTGTGCCCAAACCCTGCACCTCCGGCGGAGGACCCGGAGAAGTTCAATCACCCTGGGGGGCTTTGATACGTGAGGCACCATCCAACCGGTGCTTTCAATATCGAATGTCGACTATCCAATGTCGAATATAGAAAGAAAACAGCGTGTTTACCTTCGGATTGAATTTTCCGTGAAATTTGGCGCTGTCAGATTACAAAGGCAAAAAAGAGAACACTTCATCATTCGATATTCCTTGGTGGATATTCGATAACCGTAAAATAGCGGCTGTTTTCGACCCTGAGACCCTCTCGGCCTGAGCTCGGGTCGAAGGCTCAGACCGAAGGGGACTCGTCAACGTCTTGCTTCGGGGGGATCCATTTTTTCAACTTGCCATGAACTTTACACTCTAACCCGAATATTTCATGAAAAATTTTAATCAAATCAAAATGTTAAGTTGAATAATAAATATTGTTCCTAAGGCACACTTTGTACGCTGACCTTTTTCTTCTATAGCTGAAAATTTTTCACCCTTTGGGCGCTGCCTGATGCGCCCATTTGCCGCGTTATCAGGGACTGCGGTAGCAGACTACAGCAGCGCCCCTGAATGCCTTGCAAATGAACGCATCAGGCGCGTGAAATATCCGGGCTAACCGGCAACCTTTTCCCTGACCATTTCAATGTAGATGGAATCGGTATAATCAGACAGGATCTTCTTAAAGGCATTTATGCTCAAATCTGTTTTGCTTATTTCAGCGTAAAGTTTTCCCAGGTGAAATAGCGCTTCATCTTTCATGACAATATCAGACCCGGAAACAATCAGTTCAAAATACTTTGCTGCGTTTTTGTAATCTTTCTTTTTTACATGGGTGTGCCCCAGGCTACTTAGGATCTGATTTTTAATGAAGATATTTTCGTTAAATTCTTCCAGCGACGTGTGATACAGTCTGAGGGCCTTGTCATAATCTCCGCCGTTATAACAGATATTGGCAAATATTATCCTTGCCAGTTTTCCCGCATCTTTTCCTGAATATTTTTCCAGAATCAGTTGAAAGTCTTTTTTCACACTGAGGTATGCGTTGTCCGGTCCAATTTGATTCTTTATCATTTCATATTTGGCCACATTCTGTCCAAGCAGATCCGAGGCCTTGTTTTCGTTTTGATCCGAATAATATCGCATGCCCAAGAAGCCGACAATAATGATGCAAATAACGCCAAAGGCAATCGAGAGTTTTTCTTTATGGTTTGCAGCAGTCTCGAGTAATCTAGTCCCAAAGGTTATAAATTCATCCGGTTCTTCCAGTTGACGCTTCCTTGAACGTGACACCCTTTTTTTTACCATTATTCCTCCAGTAGTTTTTTTATCCTCTGCCAGCCTTCGTCAGGTATATTCGTCCCGACAACCTGGCAGACTTCAAATCCGCATGCCGATCCGAGCTCACCGCATTTTTCAAGGGGATAGCCATTTACCAGCCCGAATAGAAAGCCGGAGGCCCAGAGGTCACCGGCGCCGGTGGTATCCACGGCTGTACCGGTCCCTTTGGGTTCAATCTTTATGATATTCCCCGATTTGGCGATAAAACTTCCCCGCTCTCCAACCTTGAGAACGGCGATATCAGATTCTTCCGAGAGTTTTTCAACCGCTTTGATTTCATCGGAATATCCCGTAAACGCTAAAGCTTCTTCCTCATTGGCGATGAGGATATCAACAAAATCACGCACCATTTTTTTCAGGTGGGCTTTCGATGCTTCAACCACCGTAAAGCTGGCAAGATCCAGGGAGACAATTGCCCCTGCTGATTTTGCAGCATGTAAAGTTGCATACATCAAATCTTTGTTAAAGACGAGATATCCTTCGATGTGCACAATTGCTGCATGTTTAAAATGTCGGGCAGTTATTTCGTCGGGCGCTGCTTCTGAAGACGCGCCGAGGTAGGTCAACATGGAGCGTTCTGCGTCCGGCGTGATAATAGTAAGGACCCTTCCTGTCGGGGAAGATGACTTAAGCAGGGACGGTTCAACGTTGTTATGCTTAAGATCGGCCTCAATCAAATTCCCCATAATGCCGCTACCGCTTTTTCCGACAAAGCGAGCCCGACCACCCAGCCTCCCAATTCCGATTACAGTGTTGCAGGCAGAACCGCCGGGGACGACGGTTGGTTTTTGAGATGTTCGTAACAGTGTCCGTTCTATGAATTCCTTGTCAACATACTTCATCCCCCCCTTGACAGCGCCGGTTTTTTCCAGGAATTGGTCATTTTCATGGAAGAGTATGTCCACCAGCGCTGAACCTACACCGACAACCAGCCTCTTTTTCACATTGTCACCTTGAGTTGTAAACATTTTTCTTATTACCAGACCAGGGACGCGTGAATCCATCCCTTGTCTCCATCAGCATGTTGAATATTAATCCAGTTGCCTTTACGTTTGATGATTTTAAAAGGAATTCCATTTCCAACGGTAATCACTATCTTATACTGGGTTCCCGGGCCGGAACGAATGTTGCATTTTTCATTTTTTGTAATAACCGATGGGATTTTGCGCACCAGAGATTTGTGTATCCAACCTTCATCTCCTTCAAAATCACGGAAACGATACCATGCACCGGATTTTTTCAGGACGTTAAAAGGGTAGTATTTACCGACTTTCCAAAGGATAGCGTGCGTTGTTCCGGGGCCTGAACGTATGTTGGCTTCCGAACCTGCTACAGACAAGCGTTCCGCATGGGCGATGCTACTTGTAATAATCAACAGCGTTGTAATAACAATTAAATAATACCCTATTTGAGCAAAAGTCGAGGATGGCCCCCCGGTGAAATAGGCTTTGCATTTCACAGGGCAGGCAGATGCAAGGCGGAAAGAGTGAAGCTGTAGTAATAAACTACCGCGAACCCTTTCCAACGCCGCAGATGGGGTATCATCGGCTTTCCCAACGGGTAAACAAAATTGAGAAAAAAACTGCACCATCATATTTCACTTGGCAGCGGTTTGTTAATTGAACCACACACTTAAAATAAAAGCCGTTATTTAGAGCCCTTAAAAGATTCTCTCGATTTTGTTTGCGCTCATTTAGGGCAATATTTCATTACATCCTGCCTGGATCCGACAAAGGATTGATTCTTGTCATACAAACCGTGTGCTTCTCACCCGGCAGCAAATTCAACGATAGAAAAACAAAGGTTCGTTGACTACCATAACATAAACGCACGCCTTCGACTATCCAGCCGCTCAATGCCCTCTTCCTTTGCGGCGCTTAATGCGGCTTTATAATCTCTTTGGGACAGGTGAACTGAGAGGCCCTCGATTTCGGCGGCTCTGCCACAGGGTCTATACTGGGGCATGATATTGACATAGCTGTTTGTTGAAACTTTGCGTGCGATAAATCGCATGACCTGTCGTGTCCCTGCCAGATCCTGTGGCAGGACAAGATGGCGTATCAAAAGGCCGCGCCGGGCGGTGCCCGATGCATCGGTAACAAGATCACCCACCTGTCTGTGCATTTCTAAAAGCGCCTTACAGGCCACTTCAGGATAATCTTTGGCGTTACACGTCGCTTCGGCGACCTCCGGATCCCAGAATTTAAAATCAGGCATATATATATCAAAGACACCTTCAAGCAGCTTCAGGGTCTCCACCCGGTCGTAACCGCCGGAATTGTAAACCAAGGGAACTGAAAGGCCGGATTCGACGGCGATTTCAACAGCCGAGAGGATCTGAGGTACAACATGAGAGGGCGTGACAAAGTTAATGTTATGGCACCCTGCATTTTGAAGAAACAGCATTATGCTTGCCAGTTGTTCATCGGTTATTTCTTCGCCGTGCCCCTTGTGACTGATGTCGTAATTCTGACAAAAGAGGCACAGAAGATTACAATGTGTAAAAAAAATAGTGCCGGAACCCTTGCTCCCGACCAGGGGTTCCTCCTCGCCAAAGTGGGGATTGTAGCTTGAAACGTATGATTTTTCGCGGGTAAGACAAATGCCGGTTTCACCGGAAAGGCGGTCAACCTCGCATTTTCTCGGGCAGAGTGTGCAGGAACTTAAGGCATCATAGGCCTTTGCTATTTTGTTTTCGAGCAATCCTTTATTAACCGTTTCAATATAGGCCGGTTCGAATGTGGCCATAATTATGTTCCTTCCATTTCTGCCCGAATAAACATTTATGGAGCGTTTAACAAACTCCCTGCACTTCAAAGAATGAGAACGAACCCGGATATTTCATAAGTCTTCGGGCTAGCTGAATCCGATGATTCTTCCCCCTTGATAGACACAAAATGCCGCAACCCACGCGATCGATGTACTGTAGGCAATACTGAAAAGCATCCATCTGGTGGAACCGGTCTCCTGCTTGATGGTTGTGATAGTGGCCAGACATGGCAGATACAAGAGCACGAAAACCATCATTGCAAGGGCGGAGAGCGGCGTCATCCCCGATGATAATAGCGCGTTACTCAGGGCGTCTGGCTTTTCAGCGTCTTTGGCAACATACAGGACACCCAGGGTGCTCACTACAATTTCTTTGGCAACAAATCCCGTTAGAAGCGCCACGCTCCCGCGCCAGTCAATCCCCAGGGGGGCGAATATGGGGGAAAGCACCTTTCCAATACGGCCCATGAAAGATTTTTCCAACTTTTCAGACTTCTCTGCCAGTAGAATCTCTTTTATTGTATCATCTCTTTTCTTTATAATCGACGCGTTTTCAGATTTCTCTGTTGCCGCAATTTCAGTAGCATAGGATGTTTTAACCCTTTCAATTTCTGATGCGTAATCAGAAGTGTATGCTATGTTTCGAGGAAAAGCCGAAAGGGTCCAGACAACAACGGAGCCGATAAGGATGATGCCTCCCATCTTTTTTAGAAACAGTTTGCTGCGGTCCCACATATGAATCAGCAGGCTCTTTATCATTGGCACCCGGTACGGCGGAAGCTCCATTACAAACGGCGCGTCAGCGCCTCTAAAAAGGGTCGAGCGAAAAAGCCGGCCGGTGATGATGGAGAGGATAATTCCGACAAGATAGATCGAGAATATAACGGTCCCGGCTCTGGCGCCAAAAAATGTGCCTGCAAGAACGATGTAGACCGGCAACTTGGCCGAGCAGGACATAAAAGGAGTGATGAGTATGGTGAGGGTTCGGTCCTTTTCACTTTCCAGTGTGCGGGCCGCCATGATGGCAGGAACATTGCACCCGAACCCCATGAGCATGGGGATAAAAGATTTTCCGTGAAGCCCGATCAGATGCATAATTCTGTCCATAAGAAACGCAGCCCTTGACATATAGCCCGTATCTTCGAAAAGGGCGATACAGAAGAAAAGAGTCAGTATATTGGGCAGGAAAACGATAACGCTGCCAACACCGGCGATGATGCCGTTTAAAAGAAGGTCTTTCAGAAGACTGTCCGGGAGAAGGCCGGATATCGAGATTGAAAGCCAGTCTACACCGGTACCGATCCATTCCATTGGATAGGCGCCGAGCGAAAAGGTCAACTGGAACATGGCCCAAATAAAGAAGATAAAAATCGGGAATCCAATAAACCGGTTCGTCAGGACAAGATCGACATTTCGGGAGATATCAACCCGCTGTTTTGTAGAGGTGGTATGGACTTCCATAATGATTCCGGAAATAAAGCCGTATCGTTCATCTGTCATAACGATTTCCGGGACATCATCAAATCGATCCGTTAGAAGCCCACGGAGTTTCTCTGTTTCCCGAAGAATGTTCTGAGCGCTGTTTTCCGCTTTTTGAGTGATGCGCTCTTTGATGATTTTGTCGTTCTCAAGCAGTTTAATGGCTGTCCATCTTATATTGTAAGGAAGTGACCCATCTGTATTGTCCTCGATGTAACTTTCAAGTGTTGAGATTGAACTTTCAATGTCCTTGTTGTATTTGACCCGCCGTTTTTGAGGAATCGCAGCGCCGGACTCCGCCAGTTCGACGGCCTTTTTCAACAGAAGGTCTATCCCCTCGTTTTTGTTTCCAACGGTAAAAACAACCGGCACATCGAGAAGCTGGGAGAGCTTTTCGGCATCGATTTTTATGTCCCGAGAACGGGCCATGTCGGCCATGTTCAGGGCAAATAAAACCTTGCAATCGATCTCCCTGAGCTGGGTTGCAAGGTAGAGACTCCGTTCCAGATTTGAGGCGTCGATGATATCAATGACAACATCCGGGTATTCATCCAGAACAAAATCTCGCGCGATAATTTCTTCTATGGAAAAGGGGGTTAAGCTGTACGTACCGGGAAGATCGATAATTTTAAGTTCATACCCGTATCGGTTAACTGTACCCTCTTTCTTTTCAACGGTGACACCGGGCCAGTTCCCGACCTTCTGACGGGTTCCGGTGATATTGTTAAAAATAGTTGTTTTCCCTGAATTGGGGTTGCCTGCAAGGGCTATCGTCAGACGCCTGTGATGCATTGCGGTATTCCTACCTTACATTATCGACCGTTATTTTCGCAGCTTCTTGGACCCGGAGGGATATGTGAGCGCCCTTGATGATCAGTTCAAGGGGATCTTTCAGCGGCGCATATTTCTCCACATAGACCTCTGAACCTTTTAAAATGCCCATTTCAAGAATTCTTCTGCGCAAAGAATTTTCCCCACCGATGCGGGTGATTGTTCCGGTTTGACCTTTTTTCATTTCGCTTAAAAGCATTCATCAATCTCCGTGATATATACCTGCTGGGTTTGGGGCGTCCGATGTGGCGGATTTGAGGAGGGCTTTGCTTGTAATGACAATGCAAAGTTGGGTTGCAGACGACCGCTGGCCTTAAGACCGCCGGGCTGCTCCTGAAGTCCGTCCGAGCGGACTTTTCTTCAGCATTTTCAGTTTTTAATCGGTTCTACCAGTATCTTCTGCGCGAGTCCGCGGCCGAGAACATACCGTTTTTGATCCACGGCAATTGCCAGTTGCCCCTTATTGAGGTTGGTAATAACATCGATCTCGTCTCCCAGTCTCAATCCCATAGTCAACAAGCGCATGCGTGCTTTGGAACCACCGGTAAAATCTTTGATTTTTAGTCGTTCACCCTGTTTTGCCATTACAAGCTGAATAAGCTGATCGCGATCTTCAAGGCATTCGGAACAGATGCCGTAAATTTCCATTTTGTGTTGAAGCATATGGAATCCGCTGCGCACAGCGATCTGCTCCTGAAGGTTCTCAAGTTGTTCATTCTCAAACTCAACAATCTTTTTACATTTTGTACAGATCATGTGATCATGGTGCTGTCCCAGATGAAAGTGTTCGTATCGCACGTAGCCGTTATCAAACCTGTTTTTCCAAGCAAAACCGAATCGGCACATTAGCTTCAGGGTATCTCGGACAAAATCGGGGTCTATTTGATAACCGTTTTCTTCAAGAAGCTGAATCAGATCGTCGGCCGTAATGTGTCGCTCAGTTTGGAGAAACACCTCCAGAATCTTGTATCTGTCCTCAAAATTATCGATATATTCTTGCTTAAAAAGCTTTTTGAACTGTTCTTTTTCACGGTTATGAATCTGTTTCATATGGATTCCTTAAAAAAAATTAACGGGTCGGTCCGGGAATATCATAGGTGGTGCATGACCCGGCTGAGCAGGTCTTTGTCTGAGATTTCACCTTTGATTTTGCTCCGGAGCCCAGCCCCATGCTGTAACTGGTCGCACTGAGGACCCGCTCGAGCTCCTCTGAACTGCATTCAGGGCATTTCATTTCGATCTCTTCATCTCTGTCCATGATGAGCAGCTCTACATACCCCTGGCATTTTAAACACTTGAACTCATAAATCGGCATTCGGATACTCCTATTTAAGCATATTTTTCAGAATTGGAACAAATACTAAAAATATTACCATCTCACAAAGATTGTCAAGAAAATTAGCAACAAACGAATGATGGAGGGGTCTCTACGCGGGTCGGCAGCCTGATTACAAATCGTGCACCCTGTCCATCAGGCTCCCGGAGGGTGAAGTCGCCGCCATGTTTCTGAATAATTTCATGGCAAATATACAGCCCAAGTCCTGTTCCTTTGCCGACTGCTTTGGTCGTGAAGAAAGGTTTAAAAATATCTTTTCGGATGGATTTAGGGATGCCGGGACCGTTGTCTTTGCATTCAAAAACGACATGCCCGGTGTCGTCTTCACATCGAGTGGTAAGATGGATGATCCCCTTTTTGTTGGCCACCGCCTGGATGGCGTTTTGGATGATGTTTAATACAACCTGCCCCAGGTTGGCAAAATTGCCATAAACTTCAGGCAATTTTTTAGTGTAGTTCTCGACAATATCAAGGTCGTAGTGTTTGTACTGATTGTGGAGTACCCTTAAGGCATCCTTTACAACAGCATTGATGCTGACCGGTTCTGAATAGGTTTGGGTCTGCCTGGAAAGACTCAGGAGGCTGGCCACGATCGACTTTGCCCTGCCGAGCTCTTTATCCGCGAATTTTAAGTCATCTATCACGTCTTCGTTTAAAGGATTCTGTTTGTCCCATTGCTCGACATCTTCTATGGTGGATTGAACCAGACTGGTGACACTGGCCAGCGGGTTGTTCAGTTCATGTGCGACCCCTGCAATCAATTGACCGATTGCTGCCAGGCTTTCCGAACGGACCAACTGCTCCTGGGTTCGTTCCTTTTCGGATAATGCTTCTTTAAGCGCCAGCGTCCTTTGTTCCACCTTTTCTTCAAGGTTTACATTCAGGTCCTGGATTATTTTATAGTAACGCGCGTTCTCTATGGCAAGCGCGCTCTGGCGAGAGAGTGTTTCAAGAAGATCTATGTCTTCCAGTGTGTAAAGATCTCCCGAGCATTTCTCGCCGAGAACAATAAACCCGTTTAAGGTATCTTTGAAAAGCATGGGAAGAGCGATCTCTGCATGAAGTTCACCCATATCGAAAAGAACTCTTTGTATTTGGGTATCCGAAATTTTCTCCTTCAGATGCTTCCTCATGATGGTTCGACGATGTTTATCCATATATTTTATCAGGGATGATTTTTTGGGTAGGGATTTGTATTGTTTGGATATACTGTACTTTTCGTGAGATGTGAAGGGTGTAAATTCAGAGCCGGATCGGTTACTCAGAAAGAGGGCGCCATGGTCAACCAGCATCGCATCAACAACCGTATCCATAAGGCGTTTTACAATTTCTTCCTGATCCAGTACAGAGGTGATCATCTGGCTGACGCCTTTAATTGTTTTCTGATAGTCATATTTTCCTTTGTCGAAGAGGTGGTCAATTAAGGCCTGCACTTTTGTCTTTAGAGGTCCGAAGACAAACGCAATCAGAAAAAAGAAGAGTATCGGGAAGTAAATTGAATTTGCAAAGTGAAAATCCTTGAAGGCTTTGTCGGCAACAATAATGATCAGTGCATATATACAAGTTAAAAAGGCGGTAAGAAGAGAGTAGAGAAGGCTCTTCTTGATCAGTATGCCCATGTCTAGCAGATCGTGTTTGAAAAGCCCGACAGCAAAAACAACCAGAGGGATAAAACTGAAATTTCCGGGAGGGTAAAATGAATAGCCGTAGGTCGGGAAGACATTCAAACCATTCATCAAACCCATGACACCAAAGCCGGCGAAAACATACTTGAGCCGGTTTTTCTGAAGATTACTTCTTTCCGAACCGATGGCCTGATAGATTAATATCAGAACATAAATGGTCGCAAGTAATGTGCCTAACCCGAAAAAAGGGTAAAGTATACCCCCCTTTGCAAAAAAGCCAAAAAAATGCTTTTGCATGGATTCAATGTAGAAAGAAGTTGGCGTAAAGCACATGAGAATAAATGCATAAAAATATGCAGAATGGACAAGCCACCTTCGCTGGGTAATATTGAGAAATTTGTGAAAAAAGTGGATATATACGGGGATACAGTAGACTAATAAAAAGTGATCCATGCGGCTGATCAAGAGTGGGGGGCCAGCTGATTTCATGGTGAATGCAAAAAGTATATCGATATGGAGAATAGAACCGAGAAGGCAGATGATAAGGAAGAGAAGGTTGGTTATGTTTCTGCGGCCGCGTAGTGCCGTTAACATTGCCATCCCTGAAAAACAGCATAGTGTCAGTGCGGGGGGGATATTATACAGGTTCATTATGTTTTGATGCCGAATGTGCAGCTATAAGTGATCTTTTTCTTTTCGTTAGACAGGATATACAGGAGGCTCAGAATTTTTTTGTCTTTCCTGTCTCCGGATTGGAGAACATAGGCCTCGGAGAGAAGAAAAGACAAAAGCACAAATCCTTCTCCAGGGGAGTTCTTCAAGGCATAAAAAACAATGAAGACTCGACATAGAGGTCCATCAAAAATGCCATTTGCCGTTTTGGTTTTCTTTTCCCGCTGAAAGCGGGGTTGTTTTTTCACAGTTTCGTCTGGAAACCGTGAAAGCAATAGATCTAAGCATTCCTCTTAATCCTGTCCGATATAAACATTTAAAATTCAGCTTAACCCACAAATCCTTACGACGACCCAAACACTTAAACTTTAAATTCTGACATGATATGTCCTGGTTAAGACTGAAGTATTTATATGGTCTCAAGAATCATGCCAGAATTGTCAATATTTGATTCTTTATTCATCGATGTTTACACAGGCGTTCTGTAAAGTTAAAATTCACAGTGAGTTGGAAGGGGATGCACAGTTAATCAGGATGCCTGCTTTAGGACATTATGGAGGAGTTAAAACATGTCGAGGCGCCTTGCTATGCACATTTTTTGATGCTCAATGCCCGGAGTTTTGTGCAAAACGCTCTTCGCAAGTTTTGTTGTTTGTCTTATGGCTGATTTTGGCCTGTTATCGACCTTATATGACATATCATCTTTATCATATTACAACAAATTGACATCACATAAAATTTCGTATATTGGCAAGTATATGTATTTTCAGGTCGTGATGATAAAACATATTATAGCGGTTTTCATAAATATGCACTCAAACAGTACCAGCTTTAAAAAAAGATCATCTATTTCGATGCAAATAAGGCATGATAGTAAAAACACTTCGACTCCTCAATTTTTTAACAAACTATAGAGCGATGGAGGTAGATATGAAAAGAGCTGTGGTTTTAGGTTTGTTGTTTGTCTGTATACCCTGCATGGTTTTGGCCGGTGGAGCTAAAGAAGAACGTTATGTATCTAAAGAAAACGGGGTGGTGACAGATATATGGTATGGTCTCGAATGGGTTGCAGGGCCGAATGAACCCACTAACTTTTATGAAGCAGTATCTTGGGTTGAAAGCCTTACCGTTGATGGTGGCGGCTGGAGACTGCCCACATTAGATGAACTGCAAAGTCTTTATCATAAGGGTATGGGATCACGCAACATACCACCCTTGTTAAAAACGACGGGATGGTGGATATGGTCTGGAAAGGAAAGAGGTCGCCAGTCGGCATGGCTCTTCGGCTGCAGACGAGCCAGTGAGGGCTGGAGTCATAAAAATTTAAAAAGCAGCAAGCGGGTTTTTGCAATTCGTTCCATATTGGAATAATAATTTCTTTCTATAACCGGTATTATCTGTCCAGCATCTCCTGAGCGTGATCAAGGATCGCCTGGGTGATTTTTTCGCCGCCCAGCATTCTGGCAATCTCTTTTATTCGTTCGGTTTCATCCAGAAGGTTGATGAGGGTTTGGGTCCTGCCGCGTGAAACTTGCTTGGATATCCTGAAATGGTAATCACCGAATTTCGCGATCTGCGGAAGGTGGGTGATGCAGATGATTTGGTGATGACGGGCAAGAGAAGATAGTTTTTTGCCCACAACTTCAGCCACACTTCCCCCGATGCCGGCATCAACCTCGTCAAAAACAATGGTTTCCACCGATTCGGTTTTGGCCAGAATGGCTTTTAAAGCCAGCACGACCCTTGACAGTTCACCGCCTGAAACAATATGAGAAAGCGGTTTTAAAGGTTCTCCCACGTTGGGCGCGATCAGAAAGATTGAGCGATCTATTCCGGTTTCACTGATGGCGTTCCCCTCTACTGCAAGATATGGATCTGTATGATTCCCCGCAGGAACGGTTTGAAGTGATACATGGAATTTTGTGTCAGACATTTCTAAGGAGGAGAGCTCTTTAACCACCTTTTTAGAAAGTATTTCCGCCATCTGTTTTCTTTTTTTTGAAAGCTTTATCACCAACCCGGCGAGTTTTCCGTGCAGTTTGGAAATTCTCTCTTCAGTTTTCGTTATTGTTTTGGATATATTCTTCAGGCTTGAAAGTTCATGGTCAATGGATTCAAGATGCGAAAGGACATCTTCAATGGATTTTCCGTATTTACGCTTCAGCCTGGAGAGCGTATCCAGGCGTTCTTCAATCTCTTCAAGACGATTTTCATCCATCTGTAAGTTTCCCAGATAGATTCTGAGCTCTTCTGCGATATCCTCGATATGAAAGGTTGTTCCAGTAATCTTTTTAGCGCTTGGGGAGAGTTCAGGGTCTATCTGGCATGCTTTCTCAAGATTTTTTTTCACCTCGAAAAGCCGTTCTACAATGGCCCCCTGTGCACTGTAGAGCTCTTCTAAGCTGTCATGGATCGCCTGATAAAGTGCTTCAACATTTTTCAGGCGCATTTTCTCTCTTCCAAGCGCCGCGTCTTCTCCGGGGGTTAAGGCGGCTTCGATGATTTCTTTTTTTTGAAACTCAAGCAGCTTCAGGTGTTCCGTCTGCCTGTCCCTTAAATCAACGAGGCCTTTCAGCTTTTGAAGAAGCGGTTCAATTTCATGGAAACAGGTGTAAACCTCTCCGCGCAGCGGCGTCAGATTTCCAAACTGATCGAGTATCATCAAATGCTGTTCTTCCTGCAGCAGCCCCTGATGCGCATGCTGGCCGGAGATGCTGGCCAGATTTCCGGTTATGGAATTGAGTTGCTGTATGGTAGATAAGCGTCCATTAATGTAATTTTTGTGCCGGCCTGTTCTGGAAATGATCCTTCTGATCAAAAGACCTTCTGAAGCGTCAAGGCTGTTTTCCTCCATAATTTCGGAAATTCTGCTGCTGCTCGCGATGTGAAACAATGCTTCGAGCTCCGCGGTTTCCGCACCGGTTCGGACCAGTTTTGCAGAAGCTCTGCTGCCCAGCACAAGATTCACCGCATTGATGATAATAGACTTTCCGGCGCCTGTTTCGCCGCTGAGTATGGTCAACCCGTCTGAGAAGGATATCTGAAGGTCGTTGATGATGGCAAAGTTTCTGATGGAGAGTTCTTGAAGCATAAACGGAAAGTTTTAAAATTTTTTCATTAGAAATTCGGGTCAGAACGCTTTTTTGGCTTCGGCAATCTTATCCACATCTCCCATGACGATCAGCGTCACGCCCGGGGCTAAAATTTCTGTGGCAGGCGGGTTGAACTCGATTTCCTGGCCCGGCTGTTTTGAGCCCAGAACCAGCAGTCCGAATTTGTCTTTCAAGCCGGATTCCATAATGCTTTTTCCCACAACAGTTGAGTTTGACGTAATCACGATCTGATGAATTCTAAGCTGAACCTGGCTGCTGCGCAGCATGCTGTCTAAAAAGTCGACCACCGTGGGGCGGAGCATTTCGGAAGCCATCCTCATTCCCCCGATAAAGTTCGGCGTCACAACCCGGTCCGCCCCTGCTTTTCTGAGTTTTGGCTCCAGGTTCTGATGTATCAGTCTGCTGATGATCCGTATCTTTCGATTTAGCATTCTGGCGGTCATGGTAACAAAAACATTGTCTTTGTCAGACGGCAGACTGATGATGATCCCTGCGGCCCTTTCAATCCCGGCGTTGAGCAGAATCTGATCATCGGTGGCATCTCCCTGTATGAAAAGCAGGTCTTCTAACTTCTGCAAACACTGTTCGATGTTGTCCTCTTTTTGGTCAATCAGCACAACCGATTCTTTGTTCTTGATGAGTTCGGTCAGAACATGTTGTCCGGTTTCACCACCGCCACAGACAATATAGTGATCATTTAACTTTTGTATCTGTTTTTCCATCTTGTTTTTCCTCAAGATTCCGGAGAGCTCTCCTTCGATTATTAATGCTGTCAGGGTACTGATCCCGTACAGGATAACCCCCATTCCGGCCGTAATGAGGACCATGGTGAATATCTGGGCCGGAACATTCCCTGAAATGTCTAGGACCTCACCGTAACCGACACTGGTCAAAGAAATGACCGTCATATACAGGCAATCCATGAACTTAGGCTTTCCGCCGAACATAATATAGTAGCCGGTACTTCCCATAACGACGACGAAGAAAATGGCGACCAGCACAAAGTAGAGTCTTCTTTTTATACTCATTTTATTAACTCAGCGTATTAGCGGCAGAAAAACCCAGGTCAAATGCTTTCAAGTTCGACTCAAGAAACGCTTTCCGGGTTCTTGTCTGAATGGCCTTTTTCACACTCTCTGCTGCCAGCGGAAGGCTGCCGGTTTGGACAAGAGAACCGAGTAAAACCATATTTACCGACAAAATATTTCCGGCTTCCTTTGCAAGGGCAGTGGCATTGAGAGCGATCAATTTTGCTGTTTTTTCCCGGATCAACGCCTGGAGAAGATCCAGGTCGGGATAGGTGCTGCCTCCCGTGGTTACGGTAAACGGCGAGAGCGGGGATAGATTTGTAATAACAATTGTTCCGGCATTGCATTTATTCAGGGCCCGCAAAGATTCCAACGGTTCAAATCCGACCAGCACATCGGCTTCACCATCCGAGATGATAGTGCTTTTCGCATCTCCGAACACGATGGATGATTCCACAACGCCACCCCTTTGGGCCATGCCGTGGATTTCACTCATGCGAACGGGGACGTTTGAAAGAAGCGACGCTTCACCGATTATCCTGGAAACCAGAAGGTTGCCCTGTCCGCCGACCGCGACGATGATAAGTCTTTTTGTGTCCATTTTGTTATATTACCAAGGAAAATAGATATTTAAAACTATTATTTGTTTTTCAAGGGCAATATGGCATTTTCAGGGCAGATCTGTGCGCAGACCGCGCATCCGGTGCACAAGGCCGGATCAATTTTAACCCTGTCATTATGAATGAAAAAGGCAGGGCATGCCAGTTCGTTAACGCAATCCTTGTGATTTTTACATTTATTGCCCACAGCAAAGGGCTTTCCCCGCGACTTTTTAAGGCTCCTGGCGTATAATGTGCAGGGTTCCTGGGATATAATCACCGAAACGCCTTTGTAATTCAAGGCTTCTTTTATGGCTTCGATGCTCTTTTTGATTTTGTACGGCCTGATGACCGTAACGTGAGATACGCCCGCGCCTTTTACCATCTCTTCGATTGAGACCCGCCCGTATCCGCTGAAGTTCAGTTCTTCCATATCTACTCCGGGGTTGGGCTGATGCCCGGTCATGGCGGTGGTTTGATTGTCAAGAATAACCAGCGTGAGATCATGATTATTAAAAACAGCGTTAACCAAACCCGGAATCCCGGAGTGAAAAAAAGTGGAATCTCCGATAAACGGAACCAGTTTTTTACCGGTTACTTTTGAAAAGCCGCAGGCTGTTCCTATCGAAGATCCCATACAGAACAGAATATCCCCCATGGCGAGCGGGGGAAGGAATCCAAGGGTATAGCACCCGATGTCTGTCGGACATATGATTTCCATGCCCTCCGCCGCTTTCTTGACCGCATAGTAGGTGGCCCTGTGGGAGCAACCGGCACAAAGGGTGGGCGGACGCTGGGGGAGCTCAGGCAGATCCGATAGATCGGGTATCGACACGGGGGTATAGTCCACATCAAAAAATTTGGCGATGCATTGTCTGACCAGTGCGGGGTGATATTCATAAAGACGGGAAAAATAATCGTTGTCTTTACCTTTTATGGTGAGGGTGAGTCCGGTTTCCTGGGCAAACGCCTTTATGGTTTCTTCCATAAACGGCTCCCCTTCCTCGACAACCAGCACCTTTTCGCAGCTTTTTAAAAACGTTTTGATCAGCGCCGGAGGCATCGGATGTGAAAAACCGACGCGAAGGATTTTGATGTTGCTTTCAATGTTCAGATCTTTGACCGCATCCGATACATAATTGTAACTCACGCCGTTACAAACAATGCCCCGGCTGCCGCTGCCGACCACGAAGTTGTACTCGGATTCCTCAGCAATTTTTTCAGCTTCCGCCAGCTTGTCCAGCAGTCTGATATGGAGATTTCTGGAAACAGCAGGAACCGGCACGTATCTGAAAGGATCCTTCTTGAAATCACCCCTGATTTCGGGTTTCCGGGTTTTACCCAGTGTCACAAAGGCTGTGGAATGGTTAATCCGTGTGGTTGTCCTGAAAATGACCGGTTGTTTCAATTTTTCAGAGATATCAAATGCATAGACCACCATATCTTTCGCCTCTTGCACCGAAGAAGGTTCAATCAGCGGAAGGCCGGAAAACTTTGCGTAAATGCGATTGTCCTGTTCGTTCTGGCTTGAAAACATATACGGATCATCAGCGGTAATAATAACAAGACCTCCCTCAATACCGATATACGCAAGGGTCATGAGAACGTCTGAAGCCACATTCAGGCCGACGTGCTTCATAATGGCCATGGAACGAAGTCCTGAATTCGCAGTCGCTGCCGCAACTTCAAGGGCTATTTTTTCATTGGTACTGAATTCAAAATAGATATCGCTTTCCAGGGATACCTGGAACAGGTTTGTTGAAATCTCTGAAGACGGCGTACCCGGATATGTGGTTGCAACGGCAACACCCGCCTCGATCGCGCCCCGGGCAATGGCTTCATTGCCGAGGAGCAGCATTTTTTGATCAACGTTTTTTGCAAGCAGTTTGTGCATTATATTTTCCCGGTTTGGAAAAAACAAATAAATTAGATTATATGAGCCGTCGGGGAGTTTTCGCTGTTAATCCGCTCCATGGATAATCAGGTTTTAAACCGTGTGAACTCGTAGTTAAAGGCTCGTAAAAAAACAGAGGCTTTCATAGTAAAAACAACGGGTTCGTTTGACGAATGGTGACTTCTTGCGATGTAAGATTTGTGCAATATGTCTGTTCTTTCTAACGATCCTTAAAACACTCAAACAGCACACGCTTTAAAACCTGATCACCCATTTCACTAAATTATAAAGCTTTATGATAAAAACTCCCCGACCCCTCAGATCATTTTGAATACCCATGATGCGCGCTAATATAATCAGTACTGTTGTTGGTGTAAAGCCTTTTCTGTAAGTCGCAACAGGTTTGAAAAAGCTTTACAAAGAATTCATCATGACTTAAACTAAGAGATTCTTTGAGAATATTTCGATCATCTCTGGGCCATCATCCTTTCGGCGATATCGGCGCATGGGTTCTAAAATCACCCAAAGCTTGACATGGGGTTTGTATGAAAACTGCGATCATCTTGGTTATTGCCACGCGAAATCAGGGAAAGACAGCTGAAATCAAGGAACTCTTGCGGGATTTTCCCATTAAAATCAAAAATCTGGATGATTTTGGTCCTATCCCCCATCTGGATGAGGACGGTGAAACCTTTGATGAAAATGCCTATAAAAAAGCGAGTTTTGCCGCAAGGGTTCTGGGTTTTCCGGCGCTGGCAGACGATTCGGGCCTGATGGTTGAGGCCCTTAGCGGCGCTCCGGGCGTCTATTCTGCCCGTTACGGTGGTGAAAACGCAACCGATGAACAACGGTGTACAAAGCTGCTTGAAGCGATGAAAGGAAAGACGAACCGGGAGGCTTCTTTTGAATGTGTCATATCCATCGCAGCACCCAGGGGCTCAGCCTTGACGTATGAAGCGAGGTGTGAAGGGATGATCGCGGAACAGCCTGCCGGATCCAATGGCTTCGGATATGATCCGGTTTTCCATTACCCTCCGCTGAATAAGACCTTTGCGGAATTAACCCGAGAGGAAAAGAACCGCGTTAGCCATAGAGGAAAAGCCCTGATGGAGCTTCAAGGTGAATTTGACAAGGTCATGACCTGGATTCGACAACAGATGTAGAGAAAAGGTGCGGGATGATATGATTGAAGATTTAGTCAGAAAAAACAGAACCTGCAGGAGATTTTATCAGGATCAACCCGTGGACATTGAACTCTTGAAGGGGCTGGTTAATCTCGCAAGATTGTCCGGGTCTGCCGGAAACCTGCAGCCGTTGAAATATGTCCTTTCTTGCGATGCTGACACCAATGACCGGATATTTCCATGCCTGGGATGGGCAGCGTACCTGAAGAATTGGCCGGGCCCTGAAGAAGGCGAAAGACCGTCAGGATATATCATCATTCTGGGAGATACCGAAAAGGCAAATGAATATATCGGGTGCGACTACGGCATCGCCTGTCAGAGCATTCTGTTGGGTGCTACGGAAAAAGGGCTGTCCGGATGCATGATCGGATCTGTTAACCGAAAAAAGCTTCGAAATATACTCAGCACACCCGCCCATCTGAAAATACTCCTGGTTATTGCCATTGGAAAACCCAGGGAAGAAATCGTTGTCGAGGCCGTCGGCCCGGATAATGATATCCGGTACTGGCGGGATGATAACGGCATTCATCATGTGCCCAAAAGAAATTTGGAGGATATTATTATCGATACTTTTACCTAAACTGAGCGGTTCAAATTTAAAAGGGAATTAAATGTCTTTTATGTTTTAGATACAAATTGTTTTCAAAGTTTATAGAAAAGGGGAATCTGCATGTTACAAAAAAAGAAGGGCGTCGATATCGCTGCTGAAATCGGCGGCGTCAAAACTTATGAGGCGGCGATGCAGCTTTTCGCTGCCAGGCTGGATGATACACATCTTGCCCGGATTCGAACCATAAGCCATCCGGAAATCGTTGTTAAGATCGCCAACGCCATTGCCATGTGTGATCCGGACGCCGTTTTTATCAATACCGGATCTGAGGCGGATAAACAGTATATTCGGGAGTCGTCTCTCAAAAAAGGAGAAGAGGCCGAACTGCCCATGAAGGGACACACCCTCCATTACGACCTGAAAGAAGAGCAGGGGCGGATTATTGACCGGACCTATTATATCGCCAATGAAGACGAAGAGATCAGCTCTCTTGCCAATAAAATATTCAGAGCCGAGGCGCTGGAAGATGTGCGGGAAAAGATGTCGGGCATTATGAAAGGCAAGACCATGGTTGTCGGTTTTTACATGCGTGGTCCCGTGGGATCTCCCGTATCCAACCCCGCCCTGGAGATTTCCAGTTCATTTTATGTGTGTCACAGTGCGGAAATTCTCTATCGAAATGCTTTTTCCGAATTTGACAGAGAAGTGGACCGTTTGGGTCATTTTTTTACCAACATACACAGCGAAGGATTAAACAGGCCCGAAGATTTGCCGAATGCGCGGGTCTATATGGATCGGAGCCATCGAACCACATACAGCATAAACTGCACGTATGCCGGTAACACATTGTTGCTGAAAAAAGGGAATCATCGGTTTTGCGTTGACAAGGCCGTGTATGAAAACAGAGGAAATGAATTGTCGGAACATATGTTTATTACCGGGATTGACGGTCCCGGAGGCCGCGTAACATGGTGCGCCGGCGCCGCGCCCAGCGGATGTGGGAAGACAACTACGGCGATGGCCGGAAATCACTTTGTCGGTGATGACCTTGCACAAATGTGGATCGACAAAAACGGCAGCATCCGGTCTGTTAATCCGGAATGCGGTATTTTCGGCATTGTGGAAGACGTCAACTGGGAGGGTGATCCCTTTCTCATGACGCTTTTGAGGGATCCTGGAACAGAAGTGATATGGTCCAATGTGCTCATTGATGAAAATGGCGTCCCACACTGGACCGGAAACGGGGAAGCCTCCCCGCTGAAGGGAAAAAATTTTCAGGGGGACTGGGAACCCGGCATACTCGATAAAAATGGAAAGCAGGTGCCCATATCCCATCCCAACTCCCGCTGCACCTTAACCTCGTCAGCCCTGGCGAATTATTCAGAAAAAGCGGAAGACCCGGATGGTGTTGAAACCAGAATCATTACATACAGCGGCAGAGACAGCGATACCATGCCGCCGGTCTGGGCATCCAGAGATCCGGACCATGGTGTTGTTATCGGCGCTTCAATAGTGTCCGCGGCAACGGCGACAGAGGTCGGTGCGACCGGTGTAAAGCGGGCGCCATGGGCCAATGCGCCGTTTATCCCGGGCGCGCTCGCCGACTATATGGATGCTCAATTCAAATTCTTCGGGAACAAAAGAATTGCCGAAGATAAAAGGCCTGTCATGGCAGGGTTGAACTATTTCCTTACGGATGAAGCCAGAGGCGGTACGTCAAAGAAACTGCTTGGAGAGAAGCGGGATGTAAAAGTATGGCTGGCCTGGCTGGAAAGGCATGTTTACGATGAAGTCGGTGTGATCAAAACCCCTGTTGGAAATCTTCCCCGATACAATGACCTTAAAGACCTGTTTCATACGATTCTCGACAAGGAATATACAGAGGAATTGTATGTCAGGCACTTTTCACTGTATGTCGACAATATCATTGGCAGAATAGACTTGCAGATAGAAGCATACGGAAAGGAAGAGGATATTCCGGCCAGGCTGTTTGAAGTGCTTAACGAACAGAAGGAAGGTATGCTGGCGTTGAGAGACAAATACGGCCCCGTTGTAAAGCCTTCTGAGCTTGAAGAAGTCCAGCAGGGTTAAAATGAGGATGGACACAAAGTGAAACTCCCCGCGGCACGCCGAAGGATATTCCGGCGCGGTTTTTAAAACTGAAAATTGATGAGTCGTGTCCTTCCAGAAATGAGGATTTTTGTTCTAAGTCAAGGCATGCGAAAAAAATATTTGCAGGAATATGTGTAATATTCCGAGGATTATTTTTTGAGCATAACGCAGAGATTGGGCAAAAAGACCATTTATGGATGGACACGAGTTAGGAATTCGTGCATCCCAAAGACCCTAAATCGGTTCTCAGCGTCATCTGCAGCGGTCGAATGCTGGTCGCCCTTTTGATGGGTTTCTCCTGCGGCCTTCCCCTTCTCCTGACCATAACCGTATTACAGGCGTGGATGAAAGAAGAAGGGGTGGATCTGACCGTGATCGGGATGATGGCCCTGGTGGGTCTTCCGTATACGGTTAAGTTTCTCTGGGCGCCTTTTCTTGATCGTTTTACCCTTCCGTTTCTGGGGCGCAGAAGAGGTTGGCTCCTTGTTTCCCAGGCGGCCCTGATGTTTTCGATCTCTGGCCTCGGCTTTACCGACCCGGGAAAGAGCCCCTGGGTCGTCGCTTTCGCAGCTTTCCTGGTTACTTTCTTTAGCGCTTCGCAGGATATCGTGGTAGATGCCTATCGGAGGGAGGACCTGCCGGATGAGGAACTGGGCCTCGGCTCTTCTCTGTACGTCAATGGATACAGGGTGGGGATGCTGCTGGCTTCAGGCGGCGGATTGATTATGGCAGACCACATGTCGTTTTCCTCTGTCTACTTGATCATGGCCGCCTGCATGCTCCCCGGTGTTTTGACGACCCTCCTGGCGCCGGAACCCGAGATTGACGCCGGAACCCCGAAGACCCTAAGAGAAGCCGTATTTAATCCGCTGATTGAATACTTCAGCCGGAAGGAAGCACTGTGGATACTGGCCTTTATTCTTTTTTACAAGCTCGGCGACTCAATGGCCAGTGCCATAACAATACCTTTTTATCTTGAAATTGGATTCTCAAAAACCCAGATTGGTGCCGTCGTTAAGCTGTTCGGTTTCTGGGCCACCATCGCGGGCAGCCTGATCGGCGGGGTGATGATGCTCCGCCTGAAAATCAACCGAAGCCTCTGGGTCTTTGGCTTTCTCCAGGCCATATCCACTGCCGGATTCGCCGTTCTGGCCTGGATCGGTAAGAGTGTTCCCGCGCTGTCCGCCGTCATCGGTTTTGAAAATTTGAGCAGCGGCATGGGCACTGCCGCGTTTGTTGCATTCATGGCAAGTATTACCGACAAACGGTTTACCGCCACACAGTATGCGCTGCTAACCAGCCTCATGGGCGTACCCAGGGTCCTGGCCTCGGCACCGACCGGTTTTCTTGCGAAAAATCTCGGCTGGCAGGGTTTTTTTATTGGATGCACGCTGATCGCCATCCCCGGCATGTTGCTTTTGCTGAAAATCGCGCCGTGGAACCCCAAACCATCGACGACAGATTGATTTAATGATATATATCTACAATCTAAATTAATGGTTTCGCAAAAAATTATGATGTTGCGATCTCCGTGAGCAATTTCGGGATTCATATCACCTTGAAGAAAATGGCATAACCGGAGAGAGGTGGTTTCGCAAAACCTTGGTGTTACGCTCTCCGTGACTGGAAAAGAAATTTGCAGATGAAAGAAGATAAACAGCTGGAACCGGTCATTCAGCAGATCCGGGAACTGCGCAGACAACGGGAAGAGATTTTATCTTTCTCTCCAGAAAAGGCTCTGGATGCGATTCTTGATTCTCCGCAACCCGCGGCCCTTGTGCATTCTTTTCCCGAACAGGATTTACATTTCCTGATACATGAGATCGGAATCAAGGATTCACTTCCGATACTATCCCTGGCATCCGACAAACAGTGGGAATATATCCTCGATCTTGAGACCTGGGAAGGGGATCGAATAAACACGGAAGTGGTTACAAGATGGCTTGATCTTCTGTTTAAGGTCGACCCGAATCGATTCGTAAGATGGTTTCTGGAGCAAAAGAAGGATCTGGTCGAATTTCATCTGTTCAAAAACCTTGAAATCCGAATAAGAGAGCATGATCAGGATCCGTCTATTTTCGGCGAAGGATTTTTTACCTTTGACGACATGTTTTATATCCGGGTTGTGGACTATCCGTTTGATGAAAAGCTGGACGCCGGTTCCAAAAAACTGAACGAGAATTTTCTGCCGAAATTTTTAAAGCATCTGGCAGATCACGACCATTTTACGTATCAACGTGTGCTGATGGAAACACCCACGTTTATCCCCGCCGAATATGAGGAAGAAGCCTACCGGATGCGAAATGTTCGACTGGCCGAAAAGGGTTTCCTTCCCTTTGAAGAGGCCGTGGGCGTTTACCAGCCGTTAACACCCCGGGAACTCGTTGATCAGCACACCAAAGATATACCCGAGAATACTGATCGCAGTCCCCTCCCTCCTGCCCCGCTTTATCCCTTGGCGGCGCTTGGAGAAGACAACCTTTTTACCCGGGCCTTGAAAAGGATAGAATCAGAAGATCTCCTTCAGCAGATTCAGACAGAGTTTGCCGCACTGGCCAATCAGATTGCTGTTTCGGATCAAAAACAGGTCAGAAGCATAGGGGAATTAAGATCTATCGTGAAAAAGGCCTGCGGATATATCAGCATCGGCCTGGAGCGTTTAATGGGAGAACAGAGAAAGCCGGAGGTTCACCGTACTGCCGCCCTGATACAACAATTTATGCTTTCCCAGATTTTCAGGGTCGGCTTTGGATCCGCCCTTGAACTTAAATGGAGAGCGGAAAAATATCGTAAAGAAAGCTGGTTTGAAAGCCAGGGCCTGCCGCTGAATTTCTGGGGTGAAAAATGGATGGGGGTGCTTGGCGGGCTGTTGATTAAAAAGCCGATGTTTTATGACAACCATCAAACCGGTGAACTCTACAGAGAATTTTTTTCTATGGGCGACATCAGAACGACTGAAATTGTTTTAAATGAAATGATCGAATTCGACCGTCTTCTTTCCCGCATGAGACTGAAAGTCGAACCGCTCCCTGACAGCTTGCTGACCTGCAAGAATTTGATTTTGACCTTCTGGGCCAGAAACTATCTCGGTCTGCCAGAAGAAGTTTCGCCGCTTCCTCTAAATGATTTTAAGCTGTTCTTTGACGATCTTTGGACCGGGAAAGACACACCGCGCAAAACCCGTCAGTCCATGAAAGAGGCCTTTCTGAAATGGCTTTCAGACAGAAGCGGTCTGGATGGTTATGAGATTTCCCAAAGACTGGGTCAAACCCTGGAAAGTTTATTCAACGAAATCGAAAGCGAGTACGGGGAAGTATCAAGAAACGACCTTGATCCAAGATACGTCTATCTCTTTCTTCTTAAGGAATAGAGCCTTCTACTAATAGTTGTTTCATTATTTTTTCTTGACATTTTTGTTTGGCGCCGGAGATTCTTTTTAGTTATATGAGCAGTTGGGGGGGCGCTATTAAGCCGCTCCATGGATAATCAGATTTTAAACCGTGTGAACTCGTGGTTAAAGGCTCGTAAAAAAGAACAGAGGATTTCATTGTAAAAACAACTGATTCGCTTAACGATGGGTGACCTCTTGCGATGGTTGATTTGTGCAATGTGTCTGTTCTTTCTAACGATTCTTAAACCACTCAAACAGCACACGCTTTAAAATCTGATCATCCATTTCGCTAACTGATAAAGCTTTATGATAAAAACCCAACGCCCCCTCAATTATATTTGTAGCATTTATTAAACGCTTTTATGTCAAAAGGATACCGCTCATGCAAAATGCCGACTCTGGCCATCGTCTTCTCTATCGTTTCTTCCCCTTTTTAACCTGGTTCAAGGGATATCAACTCACAACATTTCGCGGTGACGCGCTGGCCGGCATAACAGTGGCCGTGGTGTTGATCCCCCAGTCCATGGCATATGCCCTGCTGGCCGGATTGCCGCCGGTCTACGGGCTTTATGCTGCCGCGGTC
The DNA here is from genome assembly GCA_042573625.1 of Thermodesulfobacteriota bacterium. Classification (GTDB taxonomy): domain Bacteria; phylum Desulfobacterota; class Desulfobacteria; order Desulfobacterales; family UBA11574; genus JBHPCZ01. The sequence continues at coordinate 7,254 of JBHPCZ010000022.1, read as the reverse complement.
ACACCGCTGATTGGCGCTTTGTGGGGCAGTTTGCGCCAGCTGGCCACCGGTCCCATTGCGATCATGAGCCTGCTTGTCCTGACAACGCTCACGCCGCTCGCGGAGCCCGGAAGCGAGCGGTTTATTGAGCTCGCTTTCCTGCTCGCTTTAATGGTGGGGGTTTTGTATCTTTTGATCGGAATATTCCGCCTGGGTATGGTCATGTTTTTTATCTCTCACTCCGCGGTGAAAGGGTTTACCGCCGCCGCGGCACTGATCATCATCGCCACTCAGTTGCCTCATTTTTTGGGCCTCAGTGCATCCCGGCATGAGTACATTTTGCCGCGGCTTGTAGAAATTGTAAAAGGATTGCCGGCCTTACATCTACCGACAACCGCTGTCGGTCTTCTGGCGATTGGAATTATCTTTGGCGTTCAAAAGTTCCGCAAGAGCCTACCCGCGGGGCTGATTGCCATGGTGGGCGCCACCCTTTTAGTTTTTATGATCGAATTACATCTGAAAGGGGTGGCCATTATCGGCAAGATTCCCAGCGGGCTACAGCATCCGATTATTCCGTCGCTTGATTTTGAAACCATCAGTTCCCTTTTAGGGCCGGCGGTTGTAATTGCTTTGGTCAGCTTTGCCGAAACCTATTCCGTCGGGAAGGCCATTTCCGCCAAAACCAAGCAAAAAGTGAGCGTCGACCAGGAGTTTATCGGCCAGGGGCTGGCCAATCTTATCGGCTCTTTTTTCCAAAGCTATCCGGTGAGCGGTTCGTTTTCCCGCACGGCCATTAATTATGCTGCCGGCGCAAAAACAGGCATTTCCAGTGTCATATCGAGCCTGAGCGTGATTCTGGCGCTCCTTTTTTTGACCCCTCTCTTTACCTTTATTCCCAAGGCCGCACTGGCTGCGCTGGTGATCAGCGCCGTTTTGCTGCTCTTTAATCCCAAAGAAGTATTTGTACTCTGGAAAGCGAATCGTCATGACGGCATCGTGGCGGCAACGGTCTTTGTGATCGCATTGATCGCAAAACCCGATTATGCCCTGCTCATCGGCGTACTGATTTCACTGATCTTTTTCTTGTGGAAAACCATGCATCCCCGGATTGTTCGTGTGACCAAAGATCCGGAACTCAATACGTTCCTCAACGCCGATGTGTATGATAAACCGAGCTGTCCGCAGATATTGCATTTGCGCTCGGACAACGCCATCTATTTTGCCAATGCCGAGTATACCATCGAGCATTTGATCGAACGGCTGGACGAGCAAACCACACCGGTTAAATTTTTATTGATCGATTTTCAGGCTGTGGGATTTATTGATATCACCGGAGTTGATGAACTGCGGGTGCTGCTCGACGACCTTAAAGAACGGAATATGCAACTCGCATTGATGGGTGTCCATCTGCCGGTAAAACGGGTGTTCGAAAGTTCAGGTTTCATCAATGAGATAGAGCCCGGCCATCTGATCGAAAATCGAGGAGAGGCGATCACTTTCCTTTTTCAGCATATCGATCACGGGTACTGCAAGGATGTCTGTCCCCATTCGCTGTTTCTTGAATGCCCGACCGTTAAGTAGTGCCCATCCATAAACAGTTGAAAAGGAGAACCCATGACCGGCAAGTCTTTTCAGGATTACTATACAGACGAATTTTCACACTGTTATGGATGTGGCCGGCTGAATGAACACGGCCTGAAGATCAAGAGCTACTGGGATGGAGAAGAAAGCGTATGCCGTTTTCAACCCAAGGACTACCAGACCGGCGGGTTTCCCGGCAATGTATATGGCGGATTGATTGCATCATTGATGGATTGTCACGGCGCCGGCACCGCTTCGGCAATAAAATATCGGGAAGATGGAAGAGACATGGTTGCGGATTCGCCCGCGCGCTTTGTCACGGCGTCTTTACATGTAGATTATTTGGCCCCGACACCCATTGATGCGATGTTGGAACTCCGTGGAAAAGTGAGAGAAATCAAGGGCCGAAAGGTCATTGTTTCAATTACACTCTCTGCAAAAGAAAAGCTCTGTGCCAGGGGAGAAGTGGTGATGGTTCAACTGCCCGCGGGTTGAACGATCAGCTTGCTTTCATCTCTCATTTTATTGCAGCACTCCCACAGGCATCCCCATCAACGGCCAGAGAATATAAACCGCAAACGCCAATACCGCCATCAGCATGATGCTGGCCGGTATCCCATACAGAAAGAATTCGCCGGCCGTAAACTGTTCGGATTCGTAAGCGATGGCATTCGGGGCAGCCCCCACAAGGAAAAGAAACGGCATACCGGCCGTTACCAGGGATGCAAAGAGGATGATTTCCGAGGATACGCCCAGATACGGCGCGATAACGAGGGCCACGGGGAGCGAGATGGCAATGGCCGCCACGTTCATGATGACATTGGTCATGATCATGACAAAAAACGCGATACCCATGACAAAGACGAACCAGTGGGCTTTGTCAAACAGAATAAGCCATTTTACGGCGAGCCATTGAGCTGCGCCGGTTTCCCAGAGACAAAAGCCGATGCTCATGGCACCGGCAAAAAGCAGAATGATGTTCCAGGGAATTTCTTCCAGATCGTTCTTGTCTAATATGCCCGTGATAAAAAAGAGGATGGTCGATGTTACAATGATGGCTGTTTTGTTCAAAGGATAAAAGGTTGGAATCAGTGAAGGCAAAGACATTGCCAGAACACAGCCCGACACAATAACGGCGGCAATAAGTTCTTTTTTGGTGATCGGGCCCAGTTTTAAATTAAGCTGTATGGCTCTTTCCTTTAAACCGGGGATGACTTTCTTTTCAGGCTTGAAAAAAATCAGGAAAAACCCCCACAGCAGCAGCACCATGATCCATCCCACCGGAAACATGTAATAGCTAAGTTCAAAAAAACCTATTTCTTTACCCGCGACATCATTAAAGAAACCAATAGCGACAGCACCCCGGGCGGCGCCTAAAAGGGTAATAATACTGCCGGCGCCGGCCACATAGGCCATGCCGATAAAAAGACCCTTTCCAAATCGGGTCGGTTTGTCTTCTTTTTCATAGAGTCCATGGATGGAAACAAGGAGAGGATAAACGGTTGCCGCCACCGCAGTGTGAGCCATGATGTGGGCCAGGGCTGCGGTGACGATAAAGCAGCCCAGATAGATCATACTGGTTCTTTCCCCGACGATTACCAGCATTTTATAGGCCATGCGACGGGTAAGGCCTGTCTTGGTAAAGACGATGCCGATGACAATGGATGCGAAGATAAACATGACCGAAGGGTCCATAAAGTCCGTGAAGGCCTTTTTTGCCGGACGAATCAGAAAATGAACCTGGAGGACGCCGATGGCAAGGCTGGTTACGCCGATCGGCACCACTTCAAAAACCCACCAAATTGCGGCAAGCAGGGCCACGGCCAGGGCACCTTTGCCTTCCCGGCTCAAGATAAAATGTTTTCCCACAGGATCAACAGCATCAGGCCATTGCGGGGAAAAATAAACCATACCGAAAATGAGCATCCCGAAGATAAGGAAAAAGATCCGCTTGTTTCTTTGGGCGCTTATGTTGCGGGTGGTGTCTAAATCGTTCATAGTAGGTGTTTTTCTGGTGATCAAAAGTTTAGCTCAAAAGGATCGAAATGTCTGCGAGCCTGTTTCGTGCCTATAACGTGCAGACAGAGAGCGTCTCGTAGACTTCCTTGAAGATATCGATCTGTCTTAAAACGCCCACGATCGTTTTCCCTCGGGTTACCAGCAGGGACTGATGATGTTCCATGGCCAGTTGATGCACCGCCTCGGTTAAAGAGGCGTCTTCTTCGACAAATTCGCCTTCCACCGGATCATGGACGAGCCGTTTGACTTTGAGCCGGCCGGCTTCCCTGCAGAGATCGATCAAGGGCTTGTCCCAGAATTTGCATTGACTGAGCATCGGTTTTAAATACCGGTCACTGACACCGAAACGGGACAATAATCCTGAACTCCCGACGCGTTTGCCTTTGGGTTCCAGAAATCTCAGTATGTCCAGCTGGCTTATTTTTCCTACGACTTCTCCGTTTTCGTCGGATATCAGCAGTATCTTGTGCAGTTTGGCGTCTTGTTCGAATTCTTTTTGCGCTTGATGAAGGGCTTCGGCAGCCTCATACAGATTGGCTTCAGCCGAAATGGTCCGGTATTCGGAGAGAGGTCTCATAAAATCTTTCACGGTTTTTGTTTTCATTGGAAATCTCCCGGAATTTAGGATATGAGTTTACCCTAACGTTGCAAAAGTCGAGGGTGCTGCAGGTCCAAGGCGTCAAGGCCCGCCCTGTCGCGACGTGGTGATTACTTAAAGTATAGGCTAATCTTCATAATGATGATAGTTTATTGACAATATAGTAAGGTTAATCGGTCTGGGCCAGGGGTACAGCTGTAGTAATTTACCGCAAGCCCTTGACAACGAAGACGCCGAAGGAGTCAAGTCGAAGACTATGCGGTGCCATCGGCTTCCCCTAGGGTAAATAACATGGCTGCTTTTCACTGATTTCAGGATGCCATCTGGAGTTCATTCCAGCAGAACAGTTAAAAATGGTTGAATGGCTTGTAATTATTACTTTTAAATCCATTTTGTCATGTTATTTATGCAACTATAGAGTTTATCATGGGTCTTCTATTTAAATCAAGAGATCCTTCCCTGATAACATAAGATGGTAGTATAACATAGCAAATTGTAATCGGCAAAAGCCTAATTGAGTAACACTACTTAAATCCATCGGGCATCTCTAAAGTTATGCTATTTAATGATCATTCCATGTGTTGGTTTCAGGCCGAAACTTCTCAGAAGATAAACGGCGTGGCACTGGTCGTTCATGGGCTCAATTTGAAACCGGACAAAATGGAGCCCATTATTGCTCAGCTCACGAATGCCGGAATTGATGTTTTAAATCTGTCATTACGGGGACATGGGCGCAACTACTCACACGGCCGAAACAAAACCAGGCGTAAGGCTCGGATTGAATCGTTCAAGACCGTGTCACACAGCTTGTGGATGGACGAAACACGACAGGCATATCATCAGGCCAGACGACAGAGTGATCAACAGGGTGCCCCTCTTTTTTTTATCGGTTATTCACTCGGCGGGTTGATGGGAGCCGACCTGTTGGCGTCGTATACGGATGTGCGTTTTGACAGGATGGTACTTTTTGCGCCTGCTCTTAGTTTATATGCAACCCATTTTTTTATGAAGCTGCTGTCCCCGTTTCCACGGATAGTTATTCCCAATCCGCTCATTAAGACGTATCGCGCAAATTACGGAACCCCGGTCGCAGCGTATACGTCCCTGTTTGAGGCCCTCGATCATTTTAAAAAGAACGCAAGTCCGAGGCTGAACATACCGATACTTGTTTTTATCGACAGACAGGATGAATTGGTTTCATATCGGGGATTAAAGCGCTTTATTGAAAAAGAGCGGCTGGATCAGTGGCGGTTTCACCCCATTCAAAAGGGAAAAAACGGCGTAGAAGAAAAAATGCGTCATCTCATCATCGATGAGCCGTCGATGGGAAAAGAGACATGGCATGAGATGGGAAGAGCCATGATGAAGCATCTATTGCATGAGTCTTAGTTTTTTGGAGCAATCAGATCGGCTGGCTAAATTGAATATGTTTTTCAAAACAACCCGATTTCAAATCATTTTATGCATTCTTTTTTCCTTCGCACTCACCGGTTGTGAATCGCTTGGGTACTACTCTCAGGCGCTGTCCGGCCAGATGACCATCATTAAGAAACGACGGCCCATACACCGTATCCTGACCGACCCGCAGGCATCCACAAATCTAAAGGATAAGCTCGGATTGATTCTTGAAATCCGGAAATTTGCAGAAAATGAGCTGTATCTGCCTGTTGAAAAACATTATCTCACTTTCGTGGAGCTCGAACGATCCTTTGCCCTCTGGACTGTTTATGCAGCTCCGGAATTTTCGCTCTTGCCGAGAGAATGGTGTTATCCGATTGTCGGCTGTACCGCATACCGCGGATATTTTTCGAAAAAAGATGCGGATGATTACGCAGGCCGATTGCAGAATGAGGGGTATGACATCTATGTGGCCGGAGTCTCGGCCTATTCAACGCTGGGCTGGTTTGACGATCCGGTTTTAAGCACATTCATTCATCAAGACGATATTGAGTTGGCTGCGATTATTTTTCACGAACTGGCCCATCAGCGTCTTTATATTGAAGATGATACGACGTTTAACGAAAGTTTTGCCACGGCCGTCGAGCAGGATGGCCTGCGTCGATGGCTATCGCAAAAGAGCAACAAAGGTGCTTTCAGCGGGTATGAGATGGATTATCAGCGGCAGGAACAGTTTATTCAACTGATTGCGAAATTTCGAGCCCGGCTGGAAAAGCTTTACGCCCGGGATTTTCCGGAGACGGAAAAAAGAAGCGCCAAGGCCATTGAATTCAGCCAATTGAGAGAAGAATACAGACGATTGAAACAGGAATGGAAAGGATATTCAGGTTATGACGGCTGGTTTAATGATCAATTGAACAACGCAAAATTGATTACGATATCCACCTATAACGATCTGGTACCGGCCTTTTTAAAACTTTTAGATGCCAGCGGCGGTGATCTTGATCTGTTTTACAACACATGTGAGAGATTGGCTGGAAAATCCAAAGAACAAAGACTTGCCGATCTTCAGATCTATAAAGGAAGCGATTGATCCTTCACTTTTCCAATTGTATCACGTGGCCACCGCAGCGCTCAAAACATTCATGGTAGTCTCTTTTGCATTCCGAATAGTCCGCAGAAACGGTTTCACTTCGGCAAAAAGCTCTGGCCGTCCGGCTCAGCCGCCGTTCTCTGCACTCTTCGTAGGCGATATTCAGCTGAGTCTGTTTTTTTTCAACCCTCAGCCATTCATCTATTCTACATCGCGATCTCATGCTTTCACAGTCTTGTGTGCAGGCCAACCCTTCTGAAGTTTCAGGTGGAATATATTCATATCTGACTCTGGAAAAAGGGCAGCCGGAGAGAAATATGACCAGGGGCAACAGCCATGCAAGGTGATGTTTTAACATTGGGTTCTTTCATCATTTTTATCGGTGATCTCTTACCAATCTAAAAACCTGAATCAACGCTAGCCATACTACATATATCATACCAATAATAAGGGCAAACTCCCGAAGAAGGATTTGCCCTTATTGAAAAACGAGATCCTAAAGAATATGCAACCAGCACCAATCTCGGATCTGTCAGACTTATCACCGGTTTTTGTGGTGGATGATATTTTCACCTGAATGCCTACT
>JBHPCZ010000228.1:0-2004 GCA_042573625.1 Thermodesulfobacteriota bacterium | reverse complement strand
TTCCTGCTACGTTGCGACTGTTTTTTAGTTGTTACTAAAAAATCAGCACTTTCTAAAACTACAATACCTTATCATTTCTTTTCTTGCGCATGAACCTGTAGCGGACTAGTGGGTGTCTTTTGAATAAAAAAGGTCACATCATCAAGGCTGCCGGACGGTTGTTTGCCGAACAGGGGTTCGAGGGTGCCACCACGTTTCAGATTACCCGGGAGGCCGGTGCCACGGAACCGCTGCTCTACTATCACTTCAAAGGTAAAGATGCGCTGTTCACCGATATCATCGCATCTACCTTTGAAAGGTTTTTTTCCCACCTGGATGACCTGCCAAAAAAAACCAAAACCGAGTTTGAAAAAATCGAGCGCCTCATCGCACTGCATTTTGATATCGTCAAAGAGATGCCTGACGAGATCTACCTGGCGGTCAGTACCTGCCCGGCCCGCCTCAAGGACCCGGATGACATCTGCCGCAAGAGCATCCAGGAAGTCCGTCGCCGGCTGAAGGATTATCTTACCGAATGTTTGGCGGCCGGCATGGCATCCGGCGAGTTTCACACGGTGCCAATAGACGCCACGGTCAACCTGGTCGTTGCCATGCTCAACGGCCTGATTCGGCAGCGGGGCCTCAAGTTTAAAGAAGCCAAAGGGCTCAAGACGACCACCGTGGAGTTTTGTCGCAGGAGTTTGGTGAAAAGCTAATAGTGAAAGGTGAACAGTGAACAGTAAAAAGTGAAAGGTAAAAAGTGAAAGGTGAAAGGTAAAAAGTAAAAAGTGAAATATAAAAAGTGACGTCGTTTTGCTCAGAGCTCCCGGCTCCATGCTCTTTGCTCAGAGCTCCCGGCTCCATGCTCTTTGCTATGTACTCCCTGCTCTATGCTCAAAGCTCTTCGCTCCCGGCTCCATGCTCAGCGCTCTCAGCGTCTCGAGCGAAGCGGGCGTGAGTAAAATCTGCGTTAATCCGCGTAATCTGCCTGCCGCGCCTGCCCCGTAGCTCCGGCAGATGCTACCGGGGTAGGTCCGGAAGATCGTACTGGGGCGGATAATTATTTGACTGAAAAAGGAGGTACTTATGAAGAAAGGGATATCATTTATAATCGTTACATTTCTTCTCGTTTTTGCCGTAACGCAAGCCTCCTATGGATGGCAGGGAAGAATGGCGGGTATGGGAGACCCCTATGGACTGGTTGTAGATCCGTCTGATTTTATCATTCACCCATCGAAATTGAAACATGAAGATAAGGTTAAATATAAGTTTCATTATCGTTTCAATTATACAGAGGTGTCTGAGTGGAACTATGATTACAACCTCATTGACCCGGGGACCGGAAGCGTTGACAGTTACTACAACTACGACACGGATGGTGACCGGCAAACCCACAACGGAACACTGGGTGCAACATTTCCCGCGGGTGACGGAAGCATGGGGATTTTTATCACCTATGGAGGCCAGTGGGGAGATTACAGCGGTGATGTCAATTATGACGCTGGTTTCGGACCTTTTATTGCCTCCCATGAATTTGAAAGCGACCTTTCAAACCCTTCTCTGAAGCTGGTTTACAGCTGGCCGGTCAATTCTGTTGACCTGGGTGTCGAAGCCGGCGTTGCATACCATTCTGAAGAAAATGAGACCATACAAACTGACCAGTTTTCAAACGTTTATGTTAATTGGTATAGCTCTGCGATAATTGATCGGAGGACGTTCCACACGTACATGGTTCCGTATGATTCCGAGTATTGGACCGCCTTTTTCAAGGGGTCTATCGCCGGCACCTATAACCGTACAGATCTGGCCTTTACGGTGGGCGGTGGCGGCATCTTTGCAGGGGATAACACCTACTTATACCAATGGACAGGAAATGGGGATCACTTTGAAATGGACGGTGATGTCGAAGGCTGGGAAACCCGCGCGGATTTCTGGTTGCGGTACCATCAGAACGATCGTACTTCATTTCCGTTTATGGTCCGGGTCCAATATCAGCGTAAAACAAGGGACGGCGCAGGTCCGAAC
>JBHPCZ010000227.1:0-2007 GCA_042573625.1 Thermodesulfobacteriota bacterium | reverse complement strand
CATTTTTGCGATGGAGAGGTGTTTTCTCTTGACAGGGGCCTTTTAATGGGTGCCTTAACCTTCAATGCCGTCAAATTGATGATTCGTAATAGGAATCATTAATCCGACTCTCTGTTGTGTTTACTTGCCATGACATCCATTAAAGCTAATAGATATTGAATCCAACTGTAAATATCAAGTCGAGATTGTTTTTCAGGTATTAATTCCTATTCTTGAATGTGAGAGTGAACTGTAAATCCAGACTAAGCGGTAATCTTCACCAGCAGGCCGGCATCGGGTATCGCTGCAATGGAACCGGTAGATTGCTTGCCCCGCTTTTTTAACTGATCCATTGAGATTTTTTCAAACCCGATATGTTTGCTCTCAGCGTCACCCAACTCCGTAACCATCAGAATGTTGATTCGCTGCAATTTGGCCATCATGGAGAGCGCGGTCCCGCCGTTGCCTTCATAATTTTCCGCCAACCGGTTGAAGGTGTCTTTCCAGTTGCCGAATTCAAACCAGGGCAGAAAGGTTTTCGAGCCGATGCCGTCTCGACATTCGGCCAGGGCGATCAGACTGCCGCCGTCGCGAACAAATTTCGCTGCGTTGTCAATGGCCTTGTGGCTTTGAATAAAATTGATATCCTTGGGATATCCGCCGCACGAGGCGATGACTAGATCAAACTGCCGATCAGTAATTATTTCGCAGTTTTTTCCATGTTCGGCACAGGCCCAGAGAAAATGATTCGTCCCGACCCCGGGCCGCAGGTCGCAAACACGTCCCTGATTGTCCAGAATGGCATGGATTGACATATCGGCAGGGCGATAGGTTTCGATTTCCGCAAGATCTTCCGCCAGGGGATTGCCGTCCAGTTTGCCGGATTGACAGAAAGGTGAAAGAATTTTTTGGCGGGTATCCAGAAACAGTCCGTGGTTGTGATAGATGGCGTTCTTGTACCCTAAACCCGGAAAAATCAACTTTCGCCCGCCGCCGTATCCTGCAAAGTAATGGTGAGATATCGCGCCGAGGGTGATCAGAAAACCGGTTTCAACAATATCTCGTCGAATCAGCACCGGTGTGCCGCGTGTGGTGTGGCCTAGCGCTGAAAACGCACTCATGTTTGTACTATCATGATGGACAAACCGGTATTTATGATACGAATCACCGTAGGTTGAGATGCATTCATCTTCGGTTTGCCGCTGATGGGTACCGTATGCGATAAACAGGGTAATTCGATCAGGGTCTGCGCCAAACGACTCAAGTGTCTTGAGCAGCACCGGCAAAAACACCGGATATTCGCACAAACGGGTTTTATCCGAAAGCACAATGGAAACCGCTGCAAGGTCCGGATTCAGGCGTTCGAGGGAATTGCGAAGGCGGGATGCAAATTCGGATGGCGTTACCCTTGTTTCCGGTTCCTTGATTTGAAAAATTTCCGCCGTGTCCGGCAGATCAAGAGAAACTTTACGGGTTCCGTATTTTAAAAAAAAGTCCTGTCCCATGGCAATTTGAACCGAAGATGAACCAATGGAATGGGTAATATTGTTAAACGTAAAAAACGAATCAATCCTAAAACATATTATCGACTTTTGGATGATTATTGACCCAGTATCTGCCGGAGCACATACGGCAGAATACCGCCGTTTTCAAAATAATCGACATCAACGTCGGTATCCAGCCGGGCCGTGACTTCAAAATCGATTTCACTGCCGTCTTTCCTGACCGCTTTTACCGGCAACACCTTCCGGGGGGTGATATCCGAAATCCCGCTGATAAAGTAGGTTTCCGAACCATCCAGCCCGAGTCCATGAAGGCTTTGTTTTTCCGAAAACATCAGCGGCAGCACCCCCATTCCGACCAGGTTGCTTCGGTGGATACGCTCATAAGACTCTGCGATGACCGCCTTTATCCCCAACAGGTAGGTGCCCTTTGCCGCCCAGTCTCTTGATGACCCGGTTCCGTATTCCTTGCCTGCCAGCACCACGAGCGGTGTCCCTTCATCCATTAAAGCTAATAGATATTGAA
>JBHPCZ010000226.1:0-2020 GCA_042573625.1 Thermodesulfobacteriota bacterium | reverse complement strand
ATTTTGGACGCCGATTGACAATCAATACTGATCGTTGATCAATTCTTGTCCCTGAAAAACTATAAACGCGCAATTTCAACCCCGTCCCTTTTTACGTAGGCCCATCGACATTTGCTTTCAGCGTAATCTTTGAATGGAGCACTTGGAATGTTTTCTTCAACTTATTTGACTAATCCTTGTTCGAGCAAAGAATCAAGACAATCTCTCACTTCCTTTTCAGGAGGTTCAGAGAGATCGAAGGCCTGTTTTACAATTTGTACAATTTCTTCTTCAGAATGATTACCGGTACAACTTTCCAAAACAACTGCAGCTGTATGGTTTAGGTAATGTACGTGGTCTTTTGCCGTTTGATAGATAACGTAACCATCTTCCACCAAATTGATTTCTATATCATCTGTTATTTTGGGGCGGCGACCAGTGGGACGGTTACCCTTATTCAACCATGCATAAAGGTAAGACGCCGACCATTTGGGAATGCTTAATCGCGACCGCCATTGCTTCGGCAATTGGTGGGGAGAACAATAGAGCATCATCACAAAAAAATATTGTAGCCCTTTAGAATGGTCGACATCCTGATCAAAGAGACTATTGATAAAATTTTGTTCGTCGGCGGGCAAGGGTTGATTTTTAATACCGCTTCCCATTAGCGCAAGATAGGCATCTTCAGTGAATTCTAATGCAGTACGAAATGTATCACTTTCGCTTTCGATATAATAATCGGCCAGCATTCTTCTGCTTTTTGTAAGTTTTTCAAATACGCGTTTTTTATTTTTTTCGTTTTGATACTCTTTGCTCCAGGCAGGTATGAAATCCAAATTTTCATAAGGACTATGTTTGTGTTTTCCAATGATGGAAGCAATGGGCTGCATCCGCCGTGATTTGGAAACACTGTGGAGCTGTTCCGACTCCATGCCCCGTCGCTTCACAAATAATGGCGATTGTATCTTCATGCATTTATATGACTTCCAGACCTTCGAGTAACAATCGAACTCCGCACACTCGCTCATTTGTTCATCGAATCGGATACTGGCAGCTACGTTTGACTTTACAAAGTGCCCCGTTTGGAGGGTGGAAGATGGATCATCGCAAAGCAGTAATTGATCAAAGTTTGTCGGATAACTCTGATGGGGCACAATATTTGCCTCTGCATGCCCGGATGGTATTTCAAGAATGCTGCCCCACACGGCATCATAGTGTTCCGTAAGATCAGATACTACTTCAAATGCGTTTTCGCATATAAGATCGTCGGCATCGAGAAAAAACAGCCACTGATAATTTTGTTTCAGACACAGGTCAATGGCTGAATTTCTGGCTTGTGCCCTCCCTTTTTCCCCTTTTGTATCATCGATTTTGATAATTTCTATCTTCTGAAACGCACCCATACTACAGTTTATCGCTCTGTAGACAGATGATTCAGCCTGTCCAGCGATTCTTAGATGTCCAGGCCCAATCGGGATGATTACGGCGCAGCTTATTTTTTGCGTCTTGGCAAACTTATTTCTCGTAGAGATATAATCATCTTTTATTAATGTTTTCAGCTCCTGCATCCGATTGCTCCACTTGCAATGTTGAGTAACAAGTTGATTGCCGTTTTTCGCAATCCTTTCTCTTTCGGCATTGTTTTCGTCCTTTGAATAGTAATCTATCAGCTCATACAACTGGCCTTCGGTGTCCCAATACCTCAAATGCACACCGTCTGTAAAATCCACTTCACAATCTTTATATCGCTTGCACAAACATAAAGGACCACAGGCCATGATGCGAAACAGTCTATCACTCGAAAATCTTGACAGATCAAAATGGCTGATATTCACAGCCATCTTTGACTTTCTGTATGTCTCTGCTTCTATATCCTGTTGATACATTAAACTCTTCACATTTGGCAATACATCCTGCCACCCTTGCCCATACAAACCGAAACGGTCTCCATATCTCTCGTGCAACCCAACAGCTATGTTCTTTCTGAATTCCGATAATGGAAAGTTTGAAGTCGGATAGTGGTTTGCCATAAAAACTACAT
>JBHPCZ010000225.1:0-2050 GCA_042573625.1 Thermodesulfobacteriota bacterium | reverse complement strand
AAAATAATGCTTGTACTGGCTTTTCGGCCATGAAAAAGGAGCATACACCGGAGCGAACGAAAGAAAGCTCGGGAAATTTGAAATCGCGAGTGGTGGAACGATCTTCTTGGATGAAATCGGCGACATGCCTCTGGACACCCAGGCTAAGATCCTGCGGGTACTCGAAGACGGTCGGATAGAAAGAATTGGAGGGCTGCGCTCAATCAAAGTTGACGTAAGAATTATTGCAGCCACAAATCAGGACCTCTCCCGGATGGTCAATACCGGAAAATTTCGGCATGATCTTTATTACCGGCTCAATGTCTTTTCCATCCATCTTCCCCCCCTAAAGGAAAGAATGGAAGACATACCGTTACTGGTTGAAAACTTCCTCAGAAATAACAATAAGAATCTCAAGGTTTCTCCGGAAGGCATGCAGTTGCTTACCGCCTATGACTGGCCGGGGAATGTTCGTGAACTGCAAAATACCCTGGAAGCGGCCTCTATCATTGCAAAAGATGTTATACAACCAGCGCATTTTCCAGCCAGCATTATGAGCAAATGGGGAAATATCGAAAAAGAGACATTCTCCGCTACTGATATCGACCCTGGTAAAAATCTGGAAAATCGCTTGAAAGAACTTGAAAAAGGTATCATTATAGAGGCGCTTTCACGGGCGGGAGGCGTTCAGGTCACAGCGGCAAAAATTTTAGGAATTAAGGAAAGAAGTCTCTGGCACCGGATCAAGAAATTGGGTATTGACGTGTACTCAATCAAGCAAAATATCACCTAACAGGGCAAAGCCTCTCCAACAATAACCCCTCTATAAATGTTAATCAATTTATTTATTAATGATCTATATTGGTTAGATACATTACAAGTTTGCGCCTCGTTTCAAACCTGCAAAAAATGGTGGGATGCCTACACATATTGTAGGCCTTCGGCCGGATTGTTGCGTCCATTACCTGATCTTCAAATTATGTGGCATGATTTGGCGAGAATGGCATGAAATTATTCGTTGCGATATAATATATTGATATTTCTATACAATATAAATAAAATGGGATAAAATATAATTTTTGTTCTGATTTTCTCAAGTCTTGGCACTAAATATGCATATTAAAGTCTGCAAACACACTTAAATATTGGCGTTTTGCGTAATTAAAATATGTGTTGAGTGTTAATTATAGCTCAACAGCGTAGACATTCAAACCATACGACTGCAATAATCCTTTATGCTTGAGTCGGTTTGCCCTAAGGAGGCTATCGTGAAGAAGAAAAAAAATCTTGTAAAAAACGAAGAAGGTTTTACACTCATTGAAATCATCGCAGTGCTGGTCATCATGGGGATCCTGGCTGCTGTTGCCATACCCAAATTCTTTGACCTGCAGGAAAGAGCAAGGAACAAAGCCATTTATACTGCAGTATCTGAAATGAAGGTGCGCGTAAATCAACATTTCGCAAGTCAGTTGCTGAATGGTGTAACTGCGGCGTCCGTCACTTATGTTGAAGGCTCGGTAGGCACAAACTTGGGCGATGATTTTGACATTTCGGGTTGGACTCCGGGTACAACTGTAGCAGTATTTAATATAACCTACTATCCTGATCCACAAGATCATACTAAAAATCCTGTAACTACAGCTATTACATTAGATTTGCCGCAGAGCGGTCTTTAGCATTCTTTCTGAATCAGGACAGTTGGGTTGCTGAAATTTTGGTTTTTAAAGAGCCAGATGCCTATTATGGGCCTGGCTCTTTTTTTATTTGAATCATCTCCAAAAGAGTTGATGATTTTGAAAGGATTCAAGGGGTCAAGGGTCCAAGGATTCAAATGAAATGCTTAGAAATTATAACGAGTTAAAAGTATGGCAGAAAGACAACTGCAGACGATTTGAGGTCATTATATATTGCCTATGGTTCTATTTGCGAATTGGAAACCCAACTCCTGCTTTCAGGTGATTTAAATTATGTAAATAAGGAAAATTTTAAAACTCACTAGGATGATACAGGGTAAGTTGAAAGGATGCTCAAAGCGCTGATAAAATCGTTGGAGAACAAACGCTTGAACCCT
>JBHPCZ010000224.1:0-2060 GCA_042573625.1 Thermodesulfobacteriota bacterium | reverse complement strand
TGCGCCGGTGATCGAGGTGTCCGGCCGGATGTACCCGGTAGAAACGCGTTATTCCCCGATTGAGTCCAAACTTGGCGAAAACGACGAGCCCGCCCATATCGAAATGGCGGCGCGCGCAATAGACAAACTGCAACAGGAAAGTCCGTTGGGCGATATTCTCATTTTCATGCCGACCGAGCAGGATATCCGTGAAACGCGAGAACTTATCGAAGGCAGGAAATATAAAAATGTCATTGTTTTCCCTTTGTTTGCCCGGTTGTCGGCAGCCGAGCAAACAAAGGTTTTTTCCAGCAGGTCGGCCCGAAAAATCATTATTGCTACCAATATTGCCGAAACGTCCATTACCATACCCGGCATTAAATACGTTATCGATACAGGACTGGCGCGCATATCCCGGTATCTCCCCAGATCAAGAACGACATCCCTCCCCATTACAAATATATCCCAAAGCAGTGCTGAACAGCGCAAAGGAAGGTGTGGGCGGGTAGAAAACGGCATTTGCATCCGCCTTTTTTCCGAAGAGGATTTTCTTTCTCGCCCCATATTTACCCCACCGGAAATTTTAAGAGCCAACCTGGCCGAAGTTATACTGCGGATGATCGCACTGAAACTGGGTGATATATCCGAATTTCCCTTTATCGACCGACCGGAAGCGAAAAGCATACAGGACGGCTTTGATCTGCTTGTTGAACTCGGAGCGATTACGCCGTCTTCCAAGCCTGAGGTGCCGGGGACTAAACATCTTTACAAGCTTACGAAAACAGGCAAGCTCATGGCTAAAATGCCGATTGATCCTCGCCTGTCACGAATGCTGATCGAAGCCCAAACCCGGGGATGTCTCGAAGAAATGGTCGTCATCGCATCTGCGCTAAGCATCCAGGACCCCAGAGAACGGCCTTCAGAAAAAGCGGAGATCGCCGACCAGGCCCACAAAACATTCTATGATCCGTTTTCGGATTTTATTACCCTGCTGAATATCTGGAACAAATATCTTGAAACCTGGAACAGCGAAAAAACGACCAGCCAGAAATTTAAAAAGATCAAAAAATTCTGCAACACACACTTCCTCTCATTTAAAAGAATGAGAGAATGGTCTGACATTCATGGCCAGCTTAGGCAAATCCTGAGAGAATATCGTTTTCGGCAACACCGGATTCCATTATCCGCAGGGCAGAATCGCACCCGTGAATCTGACGAATACGCTCCCCGCTATACGGTCATCCATAAATCGATTTTAAGCGGTTTTCTTTCAAACATTGCGACACAAAAAGAAAAGAATTTCTTCCAGGCAGCCAAAGGCCGTGAAGTGATGATTTTTCCGGGTTCAACCCTGTTTAACCGGGCTAAAACCTGGGTCGTCGCCGCCGAAATGGTGGAAACATCCAGGCTGTTCGCCAGGATAACCGCAAACATCGATAACGGCTGGCTCGAAGAACTGGGTAAAGATCTGTGCAAATACACCTACCTTGAACCGCACTGGGAGAGAAAACGGGGTGAGGTGGTGGCCTATGAACAGGTCAGCCTCTTCGGACTCATCATCATCCCCCGGCGGCCCATATCCTTTGGAAGAATCAACCCGGAAGAAGCATCGGAAATCTTCATTCAAAGCGCGCTGGTTGAAGGAGATGTCAAAAAAAAGCTGCCGTTTATGATTCATAACCAGGATCTCATTGATGATACCAGAGACATGGAGGACCGCATCAGAAGAAGGGACATCATCGTCGATGAGGATGAAATGTCCCGGTTTTACCTAAAACGGCTAAAAGGATGCTATGATATCAGAACCCTTCACCATGGCATTAAAAAAGAGGGTAACGACCGTTTCCTGCGAATGAAGCCGGAAGACCTACTCCAATATCAGCCGGATGAAGAAGAACTCTCTCTTTTCCCGGACAGCATCGGCCTCGGGAACCAGCGCTTCGATTGCGATTACAGCTTTACGCCCGGGGAACCTGAGGACGGCGTAACCGTCAAAGTCCCCTTGTCCTTCGCCCCCTTGATCCCATCAGAATCGATGGATTGGCTGGTACCCGGACTCTACAGGGAAAAATTAACCGCTC
>JBHPCZ010000223.1:0-2109 GCA_042573625.1 Thermodesulfobacteriota bacterium | reverse complement strand
TGCAGATAAACTGAGGATTTGATTTCGCTTAAATCCAGGACCTGTGATGTGCTGCTATAATTCCTTAAACATCAGAGGTCTTAAATATTTGGGATATACAGAATTAATTCTATATAGTAATTGTTGGAAATGAAGAACTATCGATTCCTTATAGCGAGTTGTTTTTGCATGCTGAGTGCGGTAGCAGGCTGTGCCGTCCCGAATTCGGTAACTTATTACCGACCGTTAGTCGAGGGAGGTAGGGTCTCAGCGGAGCGCTGTGTCCCCGTAGAGTCTAAAGTAGAGTTTTCAGTCGGAAGCTTGCCGATTACGGCAACCTCTTCTGTCCGGCATTCGAATGGGCGGATAGTTGCGTCTCTGGTTCTTAAGCCCCTGCCAGGGCAAACGATCCATTTCGCTTCAAATCATTTTCAGATTCGTGACACCGAAAACAACATTAATATGCCAGTCGTCTCGGTTTTGGCCTTTGGTGACAATGGAGGTTTTACGTCGCCAACGATTCCATACCAGGTTAAGGCTCGATCGCCTTCCTCGCGTGCCTTGCAATACTTATTCATTGATATTCACGTGGCCGATACGAAACCCGCATCGTTTGAACTCTTGAGTCCATCTATCATTATTGACGGCGTCGAAACAAGCTTTCCCATCATACGTTTTCGAAGAAACACTTGGGTTGGTATAAGCCCATTTAACTGTTGAAATGTCCAACCATTCGCTCAAGCCGACAGCCACCGGCAAGCCGGTGTCTGTCGGCTTCGCTCAAACGTTAGGCACCATATATGAGAAAGATCACTAAACACATAATAATTCCTCTGATCGTACCGGCTATTTTTTTCGTCGTAGCATCACTTCCTGTTGAAGTTCTCGGGTGCCGTAATCGCGGAATAATTGCAGCCCTGCTGGCCATTGCTGCTGGAATACTCGGTATAGTTGCAGCAGTGAAAGCACTAATGGGTAAGGTGCGAGGGGATTCAAATTCGTTTTTGTGGGTGGCAAGTGCGCTTATCCTTGCCATTCCGGCCATTTTTATCGTCCTTATCGCGATCTGATGCCTAACCACTCGCGGACCCACTCGACTCAGCCTTACCTGCCCTCCCCAGGATTCTTTCGATCTGATACCCGAGAAGCTTGTAATCCGCTTGCAGCAGTTTGGCAAGATCGCACTGCTGAAAAGGTCGGCATTGAGGACAACCTAATTGTTCAGCTTGACCGCCGTGCCGTAAACGAGGAGTTCGGCGGCGCTGCCGATCACACTGGTGGTCATATAGCGGACATTTATGATCGCGTCCGCGCCGAGCTTTTCAGCTTCGGTGATCATCCTGCTCGTGGCGACCGTGCGAGCCCGACCCATCATCTCCGTGTATTCGGTCAGTTCCCCGCCAAGGATAAGTCTGATGATGGCGGATAGATCTTTGCCAAGCCAGATAGCAAATACCGTATGGCCCTGGACAAGACCGAGCATCCCGGCAACTTTGCGATCAGGCACCTCCGCTGAATTCAACAGCAAAACCCTACTTTCAGGGGCGCCGGAGAGTGGTGCCTCCTGAGTTACTCCGTTCTTCACCTGTTCCAGCGCCACTGTCACCAGGACCGTTAGGATACCGCCCAAAAGACAGAAGACCGACGCCCTGAGCCACCAGGGAAGAATTGGATCGTCAGCAACCATCACATGCCACGGTATCCCGGCAAATATGACAACAAACAGACCCAGTACAAAAGCCAGCGAGCCGATGTTCCGAAGTATCTTCATAATTTCTCCTTTAACTCTCCCATACAGAACAAAAAGGTTCTTCTCCACTTTATTGGAGAAGAGGTTTCGATTCAAGGGGTCAAGGGTTCAAGCGTTTGTTCTCCAACAATTTTATCAGCGCTTTGAGCATCCTTTCAAAATCATCAACTATTTTGAAGATGATTTGTATTAATTAACTTTGGTAATTACTCGAGTTCGGGTCGGTGAAGGTATGTCTTTCAAGAAATTATTTGAGAAAGAATAATGAAATAAAAAACTAATGATGTCAATATGTTTTGGAGTAATTTTCGTGAAGTGGTGATCTGGTTCGGCAAATTCTGTGTGAAAAAGAAAAAGGAGCGGAAAGGCCGGAACCCTGA
>JBHPCZ010000222.1:0-2180 GCA_042573625.1 Thermodesulfobacteriota bacterium | reverse complement strand
AAACTCTAAAAAACATGACCGCTAACTGAACCTTTTTCGACAGTCTCTGCAGATAGCACAAGTCCTGAATTGATGATTTCAAAAAAGGATCAATTGCCTGATCGAACTGGCCATACTGCCCATTCTTGACTTCTATCATTCTGCTGTGTTACTCCGTAATAAAGATAGACAGTCCAGACGTCGTATTCATCGAATTCGGTACTTGACCAGTAGAGCATCTGACCCACCACATCGTTAAACGCATCTCCCTGTGACCAGCTCCCATCTCCCGCTGTGTTGCACAGTGCTGGAGCATACCTTGTATCCACAAACGCCTCCCATTCTTCCTTTGTTGGTAGCCGCCAGTCTCCTTCCGATGACCCGTCTGTTAATCCGTGCTCTTCACTATTCAGTGTTGCTGCGGCACTCATAGCAGCATCCCAATTAATCATTCCGAAATCGTTTGCATTTTTCAACCAAATTAAACCCGAAATGTTATCACGAATGGTTCCATCTCCCATGTCTGTGAAACGATAATCGGTTTCCCCATCGCAATCCTCATCAATACCATTGCCAACAATCTCGGTCATACCAGGGTTGACATCCTGATCCGTATCATCACAGTCTGTATTGTCAGTTACATAACCATCAGGTGTGTAGAAAACATACACTTGGACGTTTGGATCACCATAATTATCTCCGTCAACATCTCTATATACAGGATATCCTATTGCTACCCAAGAGGTTGCATTACAATATTCAAGACAATTACAATCAGAGTTATATCTTATTGTACCTGCTATAGATGCATTACAATCAGTAGAAGTAGAACCCACTTTTATCCCACCGACAACTTCCAGTTTTACGTTAGGGCTCGCCGTTCCAACGCCGATTCTGCTATTGCTACTATCGTAATACACCTCTGCTCCTGCTGCACTATCATTGTTATTATATGCCAATTGCATATTAGAACCAGCTATTGGTCCGGGCGGTCCTTGAGGACCCGGTGCACCTGTAGCTCCAGTATAACCAATGGGTCCTCGCTCGCCTTGAGGCCCCTGGGGACCCTGAGGTCCTGGCGCACCTGTAGCTCCGGTATAACCAATGGGTCCTCGCTCGCCTTGAGGTCCTGGATCACCCTGAAGGCCGGTCAATCCTATTGGACCTTGAGGACCAACTGGGCCAGTATCACCAGTATCACCTTTAGGACCTTGTATCCCTTGTTCACCCTGTGGTCCAGGATCACCCTGGGGACCAGTCAATCCTATTGGACCTTGAGGACCAACTGGGCCAGTATCACCAGTATCACCTTTAACACCTTGTATCCCTTGTTCACCCTGTGGTCCAGGATCACCCTGGGGACCAGTCAATCCTATTGGACCTTGAGGACCAACCGGGCCAGTATCACCAGTATCACCTTTAGGACCTTGTATCCCTTGTTCACCCTGTGGTCCAGGATCACCCTGGGGACCAGTCAATCCTATTGGACCTTGAGGACCAACCGGGCCAGTATCACCTTTAACACCTTGTATCCCTTGTTCACCTTGAGGTCCTTGAGGACCTTCTGGTCCTTCTGGCCCTGTTGGCCCCTCTGGGCCTTCTAACCCTGTCGGATCACCAACCCATTTACCCGAGGCGTCGATTGTCGGTGTACCATCGATAGTAATGCCTTCATTTACATTTAATACTCCGCTTATCGTATCGCCGCTCACGTTCACGAAATCACTAGAGTCTAATCCATCCAGCTGGTCGGCATTTTCCGCTAAGCCAGATCTTATGGAATACGCCACGCTGGTCAACTTCTGTCTGGGCATCATCTCTGCATCACTTCCAACCTTGATCCCAAGATAACGATCACCATCAAGATCTGAAGCAGACAGCGCTGCGACCTTTCCAAGAATGACATTGAATATCCCGTCAATTACTGCCACATTTTCATGGCCCTCGCTCCATATCACAGTTCCCTCTAAAGCAGCATCATAAATCGCAAAGGCCATATCGACCGTGGCGTTAAGCGGGTCGCCATTTGAGTCCGAAAGGTAACCCTGGTAGTTGATTTCCGTGGGAACTGCATGTGCCGCACAAGGCAAAAAAACCAGCAGGAAAAATGCGGTCAATGAGCGGGTCAATATCTTCATCCTCCTTTTGCGGCTCATTTTTCTACCTCCCGTATGTTTATCAATATTATGAATGATTTAATC
>JBHPCZ010000221.1:0-2186 GCA_042573625.1 Thermodesulfobacteriota bacterium | reverse complement strand
TTTTCCGGGTAAAGGCACCGGTTTCCCGGCGCCCTCCCCACAGATCCGGACGTGCAGGACTACCGCATCCGGTTCCTCGGTTCTGATTCTTTTGACCAGACCAGAAGCCAATCAAGCATTACCCCGATTGGCGCATAACTTTGCCACCCTGCCGGCTATCTTAGATGTAGTGGACGATCCTGGGCATCGGAAGAGGGAACTTGTCATCAATGGAATCCAAATATTTATGCCAGTTAATGTAGCCTTTGTGGGACCGGCGACTCAGCCAGTACCGCCAAAATCGCCTTGCATAATGATGAATACCGCTCAGTGCCCTATAGTTACCAGTTATACCATAGTACTGATAGTGACCTCGGAGCTTGATACTCAGCATCTTGTATTGCTCCTTTAGTGGTATGTGGCGATTGCGTCTGACCCAAAACCACAATGACATCAGAAATCGCTTGACACTTTTCTTCCTCGTCTTCCGCTTGACGACCCAGTTTCCTCTGTGGGATCTTGCCCAGTAATGGGTAAAGCCCAAAAAATCAAATGTGCCATTACCCTTTGCCGTGCTTACTCTGCCGTCCGGCTTACCGAACCTGATCAGCTTCGTCTTCTTCGGATGAATGGTCAGCCCAAAACGGCTAAACCGCTTCGAAAGTACAGCCATAACCCGGCGAACATCTTCTTCCAATTCGAAGCCGATAATAAAATCGTCGGCAAAACGAATCAGAAAGCATCTACCCTTCATCCGGGGTTTGACCTCCCTGGCAAACCAATCATCTAATACATGATGCAAGAATATGTTGCTTATCATTGGGGAAATCACACCGCCTTGGGGTGTTCCCTTTTCGGGGTATGTAAGCACTCCTTCTTCCACCACCCCGGCGTTTAACCATTTCCCGATAAGCCCCAGTATCCCTCCATCATTGACCCGATCCTTTATAATCTCGCGTAGCCAATAATGCTCCAAATTGTCGAAGAAACCACTTACATCTGCGTCCAAAATCCATTTGATATTCATCTTCATCAGCATTTCCCACAACTCATGAAGCGCCTGATGCTGGCTGTGACCTTTGCGAAATCCATGAGAAAAATCGTGAAAATCTCGCTCATAGATTGCTTCCAATAGCATTACCACCGCCCTTTGGACAATCTTGTCCTCAAAGGTCGGTTTACCTATCGGACGATCACTGTTTGCATCTTTCTCCACCCACACTCGCTCAACCGGAGGAGCTACATATCTCCCGGTTCGTAGTCGCTCGTGGAGTTCCATGAGGTTCTCGTCAAGGTTCCCGGCATATTCCTTAGCCGTCACCCTGTCTACCCCTGGCGCTGCATCCTTGCGAGTCAGTCGAAAGGCCTCCCGAAGAAAATCCACATCAACCAAATGAGCCAGCGTGGTAAATACCATACTTGGATAAGACGCTGCCTGCTCTGCAATTCTCTGAAGTTTCGTTGATACAGTTTGTGATCTCGAAGTATCTCCCATATTTCCCTTCAGAAAAACGTTATGCCCGGCTTCACCTTCCCTACAGCGGGTCGCTTGGGCCTCACTTCCCCACCTTACCAGTCAGTGCCATGTTTCATACCGACCATCGGTACTATGATCCGCTAAGACTTCCAAATGTCCATCTCAGGCTTGTTCGCTTTTCGCTATCCGCCCCTGATACCTTGTATCGCCCGTCTTTATTGTTTGTGTTTCCGCCTAAGGCAGACTCGTTGATGGGCGGGACCCTCCTCATCAACGCCGGGATTTTGCTCACGCTGGACCTCCTGTTACCGTCCTTTTACACAAGGAAACATTTGGATCTCCCAAGTTCCCAGGTTGCCCCTATGACTGCATGCCCTGATCTCAGACCCCGGTGGTGCTCCGTCTGCTCACCATAACGCAGTCAGAACTGCCGCCTTCCGTTATCACCACAACGTCGGCTTTCACTCCCAGTCTCCCAGAAGCTATCAAATTACCACAATTAGCAAGATTTCGGGGTTCAATAGCACAGCCTGCAGCCTTGATCCATCCGGCTTCGGACTCCCGTTACCGGGTTTGCCCGCGGATTTCACTACTGATCTGTTGGTTAAACTTTAATCAGGTGGGACTTTCCCGACCTAATGTCGGAAGCACCCACTGGGTAACATAATCGAATTTCATCCCGCCATACGGGAATCCCAGCGATCTGGATTTATCTTGGCACAAGGAGATA
>JBHPCZ010000220.1:0-2213 GCA_042573625.1 Thermodesulfobacteriota bacterium | reverse complement strand
TAGGGTTTGGACGTCCTGCCTCGATCCTGGAAGAAACCGGCAAGGTGGTTTCGCAGGAACCAAAGCCCGGCAGTGAAGTGAAGGCCGGCACAGAAGTAGAAATTAAGGTCTACATGCCGTATGTTGAGCAGCGCACTGTACCTGATGTCACGGGGCTTTCATACGAAGACGCGAAGAACAGGCTCATGAGGAAAGGGTTTAAGGTAAGGAAAATAGAGCTTGGAAACCCGTCGAACTCAAAGCAGGCATTAATTGTTCGCTCTCAAGACCCGAAGCCCGGGGCAATGCTTCGTTCCGGCGGAACAATTACACTCGAAAAATACGGAAATTATGTACCGGTGAAACCAAAATGCTCAGAGTACTACTCGGGCAGCATCTCCGTGTGGGACGCCAAGAAAAACAGATACGTATGCGGCTGCCCTAAGGGACAGAACTGGAACAAGGAGAAAACGAAGTGCGTCTCGAACAACGATATCTGTAAGCGAGACTATCCTGGCAGCATCGCCACCGGCATAGGCAGTAGCGGTAAAATTAAATGTGATTGTCCCAAGGGGTATAAGTGGAATCGTGATAATACAAAATGCGTTGCAACCGGGATTTCGCGCAACCGAAAGTGCCAGAGTGAATACCCGGGCAGCATATCCGTGTGGGACGCCAAGCACAAAAGATACGCATGCGGCTGCCCTAAGGGACAGCAGTGGAACAGGGATAAAACAAAATGCGTTGCAACCGGGATTTCGCGAAACCGGGAGTGCCAGCGTGCTTACCCGGGCAGCATATCCGTGTGGGAATCCAAAAACAACAGGTACGCATGTGACTGCCCGAAGGGAAAGCAGTGGAGCAGGGATAAAACAAAGTGCATTTCAACTACAGTTATTCCTCCGCCCGGAGAACCACCAGGAGATGAGGATGACGAGGATTGCCCTTGCGTGGACGAAAATGGCCGCCGGTACAGGGTGACAATGGGCGGCGATTGTGGAATGGAAGGGTCACTATCTATTTATACTCGCGACTATGATTGTGGCAGACGCTGGTAGCGCTGAACACATGTGGGATATTAAATTGTGCGGCACGGGCCCTTGGTTGTAAAAATACTGAAATAAATAGTGCCCTTGGCATGAGCGATAAAAAACCGGATGATTCAGTTAGGGTTGGTGATCCGGGGAACGCAGGACCAATAGAACGAAGAATGGACCGGACAGACCTGGAGCCGGGATTGGGATTAGAAAAAATATGTTTAAATTAAAAGACTTTTATAGAAACCATGCTGTTATATTGGCGGTATTTTTTTTATTCAACCTGTTTATTGTAACAGACACGCTATCTGCGGAAGAAAAGATCCGCGGTAAGGTCACTGCTGTCTTAGGCGACAGCGTTACCATTGAAATAGACTCATCTGTTATCCCCGTCCCGGAAGACAGGGTCGAGATAGGTTTTTCCACCCCTGACGGTGATTATATTCCCGTGGGAGAGTGGCGGGTCAGCGCTGTGAGCGGAAGGAAAGTGGAAGCAGTTAAGTTCAAGGCAGAGGGCGAAGCCATGATAGATATGAGCGCTGTTATTTACTCCAACAATCCGCAAAAAGTGGAGGACATCGATTCTTCCCGAAAGAAAAAGATTAAAGACGTTCCTGGACTGGATAAATCCACCGATGCTGAAAAATATTTACAGAAGGGCCTGGACTATACAAATGGAACGAATGTAGCAAAAGACCCGGCAGAGGCCTTTCGATGGTTCAACAAGGCCGCTGGCGTGGGCAATAGAGAGGCGCAGGAATGGGTGGCATGGTCTTATGAGAATGGGGCCGGAACAACCCGGGATTATAAGAAAGCGGCGCAATGGTATCGCAAGGTCGCGGAAAGAGGTGGCGCCTTCGCTCAGAACAGGCTGGGGCGCATGTATGAAAGCGGGAAGGGGGTTCGCCAGGACTACGCCGAGGCGATGAAATGGTACCGAAAGGCAGCAGAACAAAACCATGCCGCAGGCCAAACCAACTTAGGAAATATGTATTACAAATCAAAGGATTACAAGGAAGCTTTAACCTGGTTCCGAAAAGCCGCCGCCCAGGGCAATGTAGGCGCCATGTACAATATAGGATTAATGTATCACTATGGTAACGGCGTGGCCATGGATTTTAAAGCGGCGATGAAGTGGTATCGCAAGGCGGCGGAACTGGGATCTGAATCTTCGATGACCAAGATCGGTCTTTTTTA
>JBHPCZ010000021.1:0-42914 GCA_042573625.1 Thermodesulfobacteriota bacterium | reverse complement strand
AAGGGCAGGTGGAAGTCGTTCTCCCAAAGGAAGCGATGTCAGGCACGCCATCATCAACGGCAAAGTGGTGATGGAGGATCGAAAATTGCTGACTCTGGACCTTGAAGAGATCATTGCCCGGTCCAGGGAAAAATCGGTTCTGGTGAAGTCCTGGCTGGCGTAGCCTTATTTCTGTACTGGTAGGATCAGACGTCGATTCAGCCGGTGTAAATTATCCATTGACCCTATAGACTTCCCACAACATTACGGATAATCGTTTCAAGTTTGGGAGCGGCTTCTCTGGCAACGCTGATGATTTCCTCAACCGTCGCGGGAACAGGTGCATCTGGGTCGTGAACGTTGGTTATGGTTGACAGGCCGAGCACTCTCATCCCCGCATGAACCGCCGCAATCACCTCCTGGACCGTTGAGAAACCCACCGCATCGGCACCAATGGTTCTAAGAAACCGGATTTCGGCTGGTGTTTCAAGTGAAGGCCCTTTAAGGCCTACGTAAACTCCCTTCTGCGTATCGATTCCGGCATCTTTTCCGGTATTTTCCGCAAATATCGCCAACTCTTGATCGTACGCGCCGGTCATATCGGGAAACCGGAGTCCCCAACGGTCTTCATTGGGTCCGGCTAGAGGATTTGATCCGGTTAGGTTGATATGATCGGCAACGATCATGATATCTCCGGTGTTAAATTCGGGGTTGAGACCTCCTGCCGCATTGGTAAGTATCAGTGTTTTAACACCAAGCTCCTGCATCACTCTGATGGGGAAGGTCACTTCAATGGGGGAATATCCTTCGTAAAGATGAAAACGGCCCTGCATGGCGGCGACCTGTCTGCCCGCCATGGCGCCGAGAAGAAGTCTGCCGGCGTGGCTTTCCACCGTCGCAGTAGGAAAATGTGGAATATCTTTGTATTCAAAGGCGGCAGATATGTCCAGCGATTCCGCACTTTCCCCGAGGCCGGTGCCGGTGAGCAGGCCGATTTCCGGTTTTTCTTGGATACGTTCATTCAGAAATTCTGCTGTTTCAACCGCGTTATTTAGATAATTCTTCACTGGTCGAACCTCTTTCATTGGTCGAACCTCTATAAAACGAAATAAAGGTTAAGATATTTGTCGTGTTTGAGTTGACTACAGCCATATTCAATAGAACACTGGCCCACAAAATTCAACGTCTTAAATTAAATCTTGAAGACCCCTTCCACTTTTAGTATTCTAAGAAATAACAGGTCGTATTCATCCGGATTTGGTTCAATAGTGACATTTTAGATCTGTGCATTATGTTGTTCAATAGAATCTTAATGATATTGTGAGGCGACAACTATGCCAACTGAAGAGGGCGTTGTAACAAAACTCGATTTCACTACCGCATGGGTCACCACAACGAAAACCGGGGCCTGTGAGTCATGCGCCGCAAAAAGTTCCTGCACGGCAATGGGCGGCGGAAAGGAGATGGAGGTGCAAGCGATCAATATTGCAGGGGCAAAGGTCGGTCAAAAAGTCGTGATCAGTTTCGACACATCGCCGCTACTGAAAGCCACTTTTCTGCTTTATATGTTCCCAATAATCCTCCTGCTGATCGGCGCGCTCATCGGTGATAAAATGGCGCCATATCTGAATTTTGACGCGTCTGCATTATCAGCGATTACCGGGGGCTTGATTTTTGGGCTTGCATTGCTCTTCGTGATATCCAAGGGAAACAAGCTGGCCAAGAAGGACGAATACCGGCCGAAAGTCGTTAGAATCTTAAAAGAAAGATAAAACCTGAGATCTTTGAAAAATGTCCAATTTTGTTCAAGGCCAAGGAAGGTAAAAATTTTAACCTCCCCAAAGAAATAGGCTTCGCATTTCACAGGGCAAGCAGGAATACATTTAGTATTTCGAGGATTAAAATTTAAGCCTGACCCCAGTGAAATAGGCTTCGCATTGCACGGGGCAGGCACCGGGATCGGACAAAAGGGGGCGTTTTTCAAAGGTCTCAAAGTCTCGCCACCCCTTCACTCGTAAGTTTATCCATTTATTCAAAAACAGATGTCCAGCTCTTTATTGCTGTCGCGAGCCCTTTTGATCGTGACCTGAAGCATGTTCCTGTAAATATTCTTTGCCAATCGATCACTGGAATTCAAAATTTTATCAAAATCTGATCGTGTTACTTCAAAAACCTCACAAGGTTCAACGGCAATGACGGACGCCGAAGCCGGCTCTCTGTCAATAAGTGCATATTCACCGATAAAATCTCCTTGAACCTGATGGCCTAGCTTAACCCGTGTCGCCCTTTCCATCCCTCGATCGCCTCTATCCTTTGGGAGAACGACTTCCACCTGCCCTTTAATGACAACATACAGCGGATGGTCAACTTGGCCTTCCTTGATTAAGGTTGCGTTTTTTTGAAATGCCAACCTTCTTCCATGGGAAGATATCATGGCCAAATCATCTTCAAGAAGTCCCTTTAGCAGCTTCGACTCTCGCAAGGTCATTAACAACTCATGCTCTGGCATGCTACACGCTCCTTAATTTTATGGTTTCTTTTGAAAAGTCCCTATATTCTTACGATGACTCAAGGTGCTTATGAAACGTCAAAATAGACATGATTTGGAAAAAGACCGGTCAAAATCGGAAATAGATCTCAACTGTTTTGACCCGAAATAATCAACACTCAATCGAACCAGAAAAATGAGAACGCGTCGATATCGTAATAGCTACTTGAGCAGTCGGGGGGTTTTCGCTACTAAACCGCTCCATGGATAATCATTTTTTAAATCGTGTGAACTCGTGCATAAAGGCTCGTAAGAAAGAACAGAGGCTTTCATAGTAAAAACAACCGATTCGCTTAACGAATGGTGATCTCTTGCGATGGTTGATTTGTGCAATGTGTCTGTTCTTTCTAACGATCCTTAATACACTCAAACAGCACACGCTTTAAAACCTGATCACCCATTTCGCTAATTTATAAAGCTTAATGATAAAAACTCCCCGACCCCTCAGCTACTTTTAAATATCCAATGCTATCTGTACGTTACAGCAAAATAGAAAATTTCGCAACAGGTTTCTATTTTGCCGCACAAACCGTTTATCCTTCTTTCTATCCTGAATTTTCACGCGCCTGATGCGTTCATATGCAAGGCACTCAGGGGCGCTGCCGTAGCATTCTACTGCAAGCCCCTGATAACGAAGCAAATGGACGCATCAGGCAGCGCCCACAGGGTGAAAATATTTCAGCTTAAGAAGGAAAAAATTCAGAGTACAAAGTGTGGTAGAGAATCTGATGTTATTATTCACTATAACTTAATTATCTTATTACATAAAGTAAGTTTGCTGAAAAATTTTCATGAAATATCCAGGCTAAACCTTTCCACTCCGGTCTGAAGTCAATAGGTTCATGGAAAACAACCATCCGATTATTCTTGACAATTTGCAGCAACATATTGTATTTAATTATAAACATTTAAACGTCATTCGACGGCATTAACGGTAAACTTAAGTTGTCTTGGCTTGATGGTCCTGAAATTTGATCTTCATCACCGGCTCAACAAGAGACCTTTGAAAAATGTTCAATTTTGCCTGCCCTGTTAAATTATTTATATTTAACTGGGGTTCAAGGCCACGGAAGGCAAAAATTTTAACCACCCCAGAGAAATAGGCTTCGCATTTCACAGGGCAAGCAGGAATACATTGAGTATTTCGAGGATTAAAATTTGAGCCTGACCCCAGTGGAATAGGCTTCGCATTGCACGGGGCAGGCGCCGGGATCGGGCAAAAGGGGGCGTTTTTCAAAGGTCTTAATGGGAAATCGAAAAGCAGGGTTATGGCCCTGCTTTAAATATCCGAAACCCGACGACTCGATTTGACAGACAGGCGGTTCTTCTCAATTTCAGCCAACGATTAGAATATAGATTTAACTTATAAAAAATAAGGAAAAAAACGAGACCTTTGGAAAATGTTCAATTTTGCCTGCCCTGTTAAATTATTTATATTTAACTGGGGTTCAAGGCCACGGAAGGCAAAAATTTTAACCACCCCAGAGAAATAGGCTTCGCATTTCACAGGGCAAGCAGGAATACATTGAGTATTTCAAGGATTAAAATTTGAGCCTGACCCCAGTGGAATAGGCTTCGCATTGCACGGGGCAGGCACCGGGATCGGGCAAAAGGGGGCGTTTTTCAAAGGTCTTATAGCCCTCGTATTGGACCGAGGGATTTGCCATGATAATTCATTATTCACTTCCCCTGAACCCACCGAAAAGGTTTGAAACCGAGTCGAACTCGATTATCCTCGGACGCAAACCTGATCCTGGTCAGCAAATTGACCTTGATCTGGAACTGGATGAATACATATCGAGGGCCCATGCCTGTATCACCTATGAAAATGGAGAATACTGGATTAAAGACCTGGGCAGCGTGAACGGCACATGGGTGAACGGCCAAAAAATTGAAAAAAAAACGCGGTTTAGACAGGGCGACAAGGTGCAGGTGGGCTGGACAATAATTGAAGCGGACACAGAAACACCGCCGCCTGATCCCGCCTTTGTTGAAAAACCGATGGATACCGCCCCTCAAATTCACGAGCCTGAATCGACGCTGGATTCTCCCACCTTTACAGGAGAGTCCGAGGAGGCCGTGCCGCCGGTTGTATGGCCTGATCCGGGACCGGATGCGCCTACATTTGTCGGAGATTTAGCGGAAGCCGGCATCCCTGCCCTAGAACCTGATCCAACACCGGAGATCCCCGTATCTGTTGAAGAACCGGTGGAAACCGAACCGCCCATCCTTGAGCCGGAACCGATAGCTGAAACCGAAGGCACCATTGTCGATTTAACGGACGTAACAACACCTTCGTACGCGGTTTCAGGCAAAGGCTCCGCGAATGATCGGCTGACACAGGCTTGGAAGCAGTTATTGGGATTTAACGATCTTTGCAATGAGCTTGGAACAGCCGATTCCCTCGACTCAATGGTACAGATTCTCATAGAAAACCTGAAACTGGCGATCCCCAATGCACAACGCGGTGCCGTTCTTTTACCTGACAAGCGGGGCGAACTGCTGCTCAAGGCGCACTGGCCTCCTGGCGATCATTCCGTGAGCGGGACCTGGATCAACCGGGCATATAAAAAACGCGAGCATTTCGTATGGGCTGCTTCTGAGGACAGCGACTTAGAAAATGATGCCCCGCAAAGCGCCCTCTATTACAAGGTGCAATCCGCAATTTATGTGCCGTTGCTTTCGGGAAATGAGGTGCTGGGTGTAATGTACGTGGATAATCATTATACGCGTGAGGCATTTGCCGGCACCGATCTGGAACTGATGCGGGCCATTGCCAATCAGGTTGCAATGTTCATCAGAGATCATGTGCTGAGAAAAGATTTGCAACGTGAAGAGAAAATGCGCTCCGATCTTTCACGACAATTCCCTCCAAAAATTGCCCAGCGCATCCTAGGGAAAGGCAGTCAGCTGCGCATCGGGGGAGAACGGGTGGACCCGGTGACCATCCTTGTCTCAGATGTGCGGAGCTTCACGGCACTTAGCGCAAAAATGCAGCCGGACGAAGTCGTACGTATGCTCAATGAGATGTTCGACGCCTTTGTTCCGATTATTTTTGAGTACGACGGCGTGGTGGACAAATATGTCGGTGATTCCGTTCTGGCGGTATTTGGCAGTCCTGAAAAAGACGATCAGCAATGTGAAAAAGCGGTTCAGGCAGCCCTCGAGATGCAACAGGCGGTTCAAAAACTTGGAGAAGGAAGAAAGGTTCGCCGACTGCCTGTCTTTGGTGTCGGAATCAGCGTGCACACCGGCGAGGCAATACACGGCTTCATAGGATCCACGGAGCGAATGGAATACACGGTGATCGGCGACACCGTCAACCAGGCTTCAAGGTTTTGCGACGGCGCCGATCCGGGCGAAGTCGTCATCAGCAAATCGGTTTATGAACGGGTTTATCATCTGGTAGAAGTTGAATCCAAAACAATCAGAACCAAGCATCCTGAAATTGAACCCGACCTGGAAGCCTATGTTGTCAAAAAACTCAAAAAGAATACATAGGATTCCGACCCCCCGAGAACGGATAGTGCCGTGCCAACCATTTTAGCCTCTTTTCCACAATCGTTCCTGTTGACACCCGAATGACTTTGACCTATACTGCCTTGATCCAAAAAAAGGTTTTATTTATTATTGAATACGTACTCCCTGAACGAATTCTGCTGACTCAATTGTTTTGGCGTCGGTTTTGGTTGCAATGGAGTGCTGATCTTGAATCGATTGCAGATAAGAATCCCGCCCAACATCGAAAGCGAAAACCCGGTTTACATACCCCACCGGTTACAAAGATTGAGGGGTGAGAACGGAGTTGCGGATGAAGCAAAAGTTGCTGAATAATAAATCGGGAAGCATTCTGCTGGTCAGCTTGATGTTTGCGGTTCTGATGGCCCCCGCTGCCGACAGCCAACCGATACAACAGGTTACGATAAACTACATTGAGGCCGCGACGGCTCCGGACCAACTTTCGAATGAGGTCCGTGCATTTGTCACGGTTTCGGATGCTGATGAAAACCCCATTCTCGGCCTTTCCCCAAATGAATTTCAAGCAAGAGAAGATGGCAGAGAGGTTGCCATTGAAGAAGTGCTTCCCGCAGATGATCCCATGGCTATCGTGCTGGCTATCGATACCAGCGGAAGTATGCAGGCCCAGGACAAAACCGGGCAGACTTCGATGGCTGCGGCAAAAAGAGCGGCGCTAGATTTCATTTCCATGCTTTCAAAAAACGATCGTGTGGCCCTTTTCAGTTTTAATAATGAACCGACACTTCATTTGGACTTTTCTGACGACCACGATGCTGCTGTCAACGCCGTGTATACCCTGGCTGCAAAACCGAATGCCGCTACGTGTCTCTATGATACTGCCTATGAAGCAGTTAAAAAAGCGGCTGAAATCCCCAGAGGACGGCGTGCCATCATCCTGCTCACAGATGGCAAAGACGAAAAAGCGGGGCAGACATGCAGCACATACAGTTCAAACGACGTTATCGATGCCGCGACCACCAAAACAATTCGGGTACCCATTTACACCATTGGCGTAGGACCCAAGGTTGACCCCCGTGAACTGGGTCGCATCGCCAGCCTCACCGGCGGCCGGAGCCTTCTGGCGGCATCTCTGGCCGAATTAACGGGCTTTTACCAGACCATTGCGAATCAGCTAAAGAATCAGTATCTCGTTAAGTATAATACTCAAGCCCCGAGCGGTGAACACAGCTTGGTGCTCAAAATTCAGCATGAAGAAAGCGCGGGACAGGATGAAAAGCGATTTTGGGCCCCGCCTCTGGCGGTCCTGCAACCGCCTTCGGTAAGTTTTGTCCGCCCGACGCCGAAAGATAAAATTAGCGGCATTGTGTCCGTAAAGGTGAGCATTTCTCCCGAAGACACACTGGCCAAAGTCAGGTTTTACGTCGACGCAGCACTGAAACAAGAGAATACAAAAGATCCTTTTGATTCGTTCAAATGGAATACCGACGGCCTTTCATCAGGTCTTCACGTGCTCAGAGTTGAAGCCATCGATATCAAAGGACAGAGCGGATATGCCGAGATAACCCAAAAAATAACGGCTCCCGCAGGTAGAAAACCGTTATCGACAGCGCCGGATCAAGAGCAGGAAAAGGGGATACCCTCCGTCTATCTGCTGGCCGGAATAGTTCTGTTACTGATCATTTCAGCCGGACTTTTTGTGCTGAGCCGAAAGCGGAAACAAGTGACCGTAACCGTGTCCAGAACAACAGGAGGGCTGGCCGCGTCCGGCGCATCTCTGGCAGACATAGAAGACGAAACCGTTTTCATCCCGGACGATGGAGTAAAAAAGCCGCACCCTCCCGCATCCCTGATCGTCATCGAGAGCGTAGATCTTTCCCCCGGCATCTCTTTTGAAATCAAGGGTTCAGCAACCATCGGGCGCAGCAGCGACAATGAGATCCACATACCGGACAAGCCGGTATCCAGAAGGCACGCGGAGGTCTATTTTGACGACGACACCTGCTACATCCGGGACCTCGGCAGCAAAAACGGTGTCAAAATCGACGGCCGAAGAATACCCCCCGAGGGCGTGAGCCTGCACGACGGCGCAAAGATTCAGCTGGGCCCCAAAACAATTCTGGAATTCAACATCGTTGATCTGGGTCTCGGGGTTGAACCGGACGACAAAACCAGAAAATACAGCATTTGACAATCAGAACCCCGCTAAGCGATCCTGTCAAACCCATTGCAAGACCTTTACCCGTTTCATCTTGACAGCCTCCCGAGCGGCATATTGTATTTAATTTCAGCCTTTTCTATAACGATTGTGGCCCGGCGCAAGCCGTTTTGACAGCTCATTTTCTTGAAGCATTCTTAATAGCGAAATATATGAATTTTTCTCTACTTGACCCCATAAAAAGGATGTACGGAGAAATAAAATGGGCATTCTGAAAAAGCATCCGGCGCTCTTTCTCGGCATCGGGCTAACCGTATTGTTCCTTGGGTTTGGATTTTTTCGCGTTGAGTTTCTCGACACATTGGGGCTCAAGTTCTATGACGTCATGATGAGCTTGAGGACCGATTCCGAATCGGCGAGCAATATCGTTATAGTGGATATCGATGACGACTCCGTAGAAAAGCTCGGCCGCTGGCCTTGGCCCCGCTCCCTTATCGCTGAAGGCATCCGAAAAATCGACATGGGCGCGCCCAAGGTAATCGGACTCAACTTTATTTTCAGCGAACCCGAGGAAAGCACCGGCCTGAAAGAATTAACAAATCTCGAAAACCTTTTTTCGGCAACCGTCAAGGATCGGGCGGGAGATCAGGGGCCAAAATTTCTTCAAGCCATAAATAATGCCCGGCTAAGGCTGGATAACGACAGAAAGCTTGCACAGGCCCTCACGAAATCCGGAAAAGTAGTGCTTCCGGTCTTTTTCAAAGAGTCGGCCATGGCGGAGGAAACAAAAAAAGAAAAGGGCCCTCTGGTCGAACAGGCGATACGGAACGTCAGCAACCCCGATGGGTTGGAATGCCCCCGGGCCAACGACATGACCCTGCCCATGCCTGATTTTCTGAAAGCTGCAAGGGGCATCGGTCACATCAACCTGGCTTACGATTCAGACGGAACAGCTAGGCGTGAGCGGCTCTTGTACGAGTACCGTGGGCTCTACATCCCTGCCTACGCTTTAAAACTGGCAGCTCAATACCTGAATATCCAGAATAATAGAATACGGGTCGACCTGGGATCAACCATTTCCCTGGGATCCCTTGAAATCCCCACCACCCTGTGGACTGAGATGCTGGTCAGCTTCAAAGGGCCCAGCGGGTCATTTAAAAGATACTCTTACTATGATGTTATCAACGATAAAGTCCCATCACGCATTTTCAAGAACAAGCTGGTTCTGGTGGGGCCATCTGCCAAAGGCCTGGTTAATCCCCTCAGCACGCCGATCGATACCTACATGCCTCTGGGCGAATTTTCCGCCAATACCATCTGGTCGATATTAAATAAAAGATTTATTCAACAGCCGCCCTGGACCGGCATGGCGGAGCTTCTGATGATACTTGCCATGGGGCTGGCCATCACTTTTATCCTGCCCAGGTTAAAAGCGATGATTTCGAGTATCGCCTTTGCGGTTCTCCTCATTCTGCTGATTGGCGGCTCAACATTCTTTTTTGTCTCTAAGGGCCTTTGGCTGCAAGTCACCTACCCGCTTCTCCAGCTTACCCTCGGATACATCGGTGTGATCAGCATCAAGTACTTTGTCACCGAGGTTCGTAAAGAAAAAGTAGAAGGAGAATCTGCTGAGACCAATCGGCAGCTGGGGGTCTCCTTTCAAAGTCAGGGGATGCTGGATATGGCCTTTGACAAGTTCCGTCGTGTGCCGGTGGACGATGAAATGAAAGATATTCTTTACAATCTTGGCCTGGACTACGAAAGGAAGAGACAGTTCAATAAAGCCGCATCCGTTTACGAATATGTCGAAAAACACGACGCAAAGTTCAAAGACGTCAGTGAAAGAAAAACAAGGTTGGTGCAGGCCAGCGAAACAATGATGTTCGGAGACGGCTTTCTGGGCGGCCCGCCTTCGGATGACGGGCTCCTGTCGACAGGGACCGACACCCGTCCCACCCTGGGCAGGTACGAGATACGTAAACAGCTGGGCAAAGGTGCCATGGGAATTGTCTACCTCGGCCAGGATCCGCGCATCAACCGGACCACGGCAATCAAGACATTCCGGTTCTCTGATGACATTTCCCAGGAAGAAATTGATAAAATGAAGGAGACATTTTTCCGGGAAGCTGAAAGCGCGGGAACCCTCTCCCATCCAAACATTGTCACCATATATGATGCGGGAGACGAGCAGGACCTGGCATATATCGCCATGGAATTTTTGGAGGGAGAGGACCTGGAAAAATATACCAAGAAGGAACACCTGTTGCCCATGCGCAAGATTATTGGCTATACGGCTGATCTCGCGGAAGCTCTGGATTATGCCCACCAGAAAGGTATCGTCCACCGGGACATAAAGCCGGCCAACATTATGCTTTTAAAAAGCGGTGTCGTGAAAATCACCGACTTTGGCATAGCAAGAATCACGGCCACATCCCAGACGCAGACCGGTGTGGTCAAGGGCACCCCGTATTACATGTCGCCGGAGCAGTTTTCCGGCGAAAAAGTGGATGGCAGGTCGGACATCTTTTCTTTGGGAACGATGACCTTCCAGCTTTTGACCGGGGAACTGCCTTTTTACGGTGAAAGCCCACCGGTGCTCATGCACAAAATAATGAATGTTCCCCATCCGAACCCAAGGACAATTAACCCAAAAATATTCAAGCCCCTGGTCACCATATTGGACAAAGCCCTGGAAAAGGAAAAGGAGAAGCGGTATAACAGAGCTTCTTCAATGGCCGCCCATTTGAGAGAATTGGGGAAAAAGATCGACGCCCTTATGATGAAAAAGAAGGGCCAAATTTCAGCGAAATAGCCATTCCATTATGTAAGGCTCAATTTATTCCTGTTCTATTTCACAAAATAGACAAAAGGGTGCTTTCTTATCTGCGGCAACTAAGATACTTGACCTTTAAACATTTTTGTTATATATGCAAAGTTGATCTATTGTGTTTGAATAATTACAGTTATTTAACATTCATCGAACATGAGTCTGGTATATCGGCAGAACACGCTTTTAAGACAGGTTCAATTTTGGATATTTAAAAATGGTTGTCATCGAGGCCGCAGGTCTTACCGATATTGGTAGAGTAAGAGAGGGAAACGAAGACGCCTTCTATGTTGATGACGATCTGAAACTGTATCTGGTCGCGGACGGTATGGGGGGGCATCTGGCCGGAGAAGTGGCCAGCGGCCTTGTGATAGAAACCATTCGGGACTACATCAGGGCGGTAAATGAGGGTGAAGATGCAGAGCAGCTGGAAGACTCTGATGAAACCCTTTCCAAACCGGCCAACCAGTTGCTCTCCGGGATGCACCTGGCCAATCGGGGGGTTCACGAAGTTGCTTCGAGCAACGAATCCTACAAGGGAATGGGCTCCACCATCTCGGCGATCTATTTCACCAATGATACCCTCATTGCGGCCAATGTGGGTGACAGCCCCATCTACCTGTCACATAATGGAAACATCGAGCTTCTCTCCATAACCCATAATGTGATCACAGAGCAGATGGCGATAAACCCGGATGCAGCCAAGCTCATCGGAAAACAGTACAGAGAGTTGCTCACCCGGGGCATGGGAATCAAAGAAACCGTAGAGCCTGATATTTGCGAAATCCAATTCTTCAGTGGCGATATTATCGTCATCAGTTCCGACGGGCTGAGCAATAAGGTGTCTCCGGAAGAGATATTTGAAGTCGTTGATAAAGAGAAGCCGGAAAAGGCCTGCCAGACACTCGTGAACATGGCCAACGAACGCGGCGGGGAAGACAATATAACGGTTATAGTGCTGAAGATAAAAGCGGTAAAGGATAAAACAAGCGGGTTCATGGGGATGATCTCGCGGATCATGTTGCCATTCAAAAAAATATTTAATTAAAAAAGGGGTCTCGCGATGCCGATTTTCAAATTACACTTCAAAGATAATGTTCTTGGGGAGTTTTCCATTGAACCGGGAAAGTCTTTGACCATCGGACGTAAAGAGAGCAACGATATTGCTATCGAAAATCTCGCCGTGTCCGGTCACCACGCCAAGATAGACGCGGTGGGAGAGGGTTATTTACTGACAGACCTGAAAAGCAAAAACGGCTCCTTTGTGAACAATGAACTCGTTGCATCTCACTGGCTCAAAGATGGTGATGTTGTAACCATCGGAAAGCACACACTTGTCTTCGGGTATGCCGAGGGTGAAGATCGTCCGGCTGAAGATGCGCCGGGGATGGAACAAACCATGGTGATGGATACGGACAAGTACCGAGATATGATGGATCAGGCCATGAAAGCCACCGGTACCGGTGAAACCACACTGTTGTCCGAAACCCAAACAAGAGAACAAATCGGTGTTTTGTCCTTTTTATCCGGTGCTGAAGGAGAGCTGGAACTGACCAAAAAGCTGACCAAAATCGGAAAAGATGACAGCTCCGACCTCGTGGTAGGTGGAATGATGATGGGCAAAACCGCAGCCACCATAAGCAAGAGACCCAACGGCTATTCTTTGAGCTACGTCAGCGGAATGACCAAACCAAAGGTCAACGGCGAAACCGTAAAAGAGTCGGTCCTGCTGAATGATTTTGATGAAATCGAGATCGGCCCAATCAAAATGCAGTTTGTCCTTAAGAATTAAACCATCCAAAGATTAAACTTTATACTTCTTACCAGACAGGCGGGCCAAGAGGGTCAGTGCAAATCGCTTCAAGAAAAGAAGTTGAATGGAATCCGCCAACTTACTTAACAAGGTGGCGCTGATTTTCATCAATATACAGTCCGTCCCCGCCACCACCGTGGCAGTTCGTGTTTGATCGACCAAATATGCCATCTCGCCAAAGCACTCTCCCCTGTTGATCACGGCTATTTTCCTATCGTCTTTCGTGACCTCCGCATAGCCGCCGAGGACAATATAAAACGAATCATCTATTTCCCCTTCACTGACCAGCACCTTTCCCTTGGGGACCTTGGAGAGATTACTCAGCTTCAGAATCTTTTTGACCTGATCCCTGGAGAAATCCTCAAAAAAGGAGACGTTGTGCACATAATCCACAACATCTTCGACTTTAGATTTTTTAACAGTGCCGGTTAGGTTTCTCAGCACGACCCGGAGATCATATGCGAGGTCCATGCATGCCTGATACCGCGAAGTGGGATCCTTTGCCAGAACCTTTTTAATAATTGTATCCAAAAGCTTGGGGATGTCCGGTCGGATGTCCAACATAGGAACAGGGTCTTCATGGGTGATCTTATACATTACCGCGTAATGGTTTTCCCCGGAAAAAGCCTTCTCACCCGTCAGAAGCTCGTACAACACACAGCCTAACGAAAAAATATCACTCTGGTCTACAATCGGCTCTTCCTTGACCTGTTCCGGAGACATGTAACAGGGAGACCCGATAATTCCTTTATGGGAGGTATGTTCTGTCTCGATATAGGCGATTCCGAAATCGGTTATTTTCAACTTGCCGGAACTGGTTAGCATGATATTTGAGGGTTTGATGTCTCTGTGGACAACCCCCTTACTGTGGGCATAGTCGATGCCCCGGCAGGCTGAAAAAATAATTTCGAGCACTTTTTTGATAGGAAGAAGATTATCTTTTTGGGTATATTTTTTAAGGGTTGGGCCATCGATATATTCCATCGTGATGTAATAAAAATCCTGATGCATGCCGGCATCATAGATACTGACAATATTGGGATGGGCAAGACGACCTGCGGACTGGGCCTCGGTAAAGAAACGTTTTCGATACTTTTCAAACTCTTCATCCTGAAGTGCTGAATGGGGACGGGCTACTTTTACAGCGACATTCCTTTTGATAAAAGGGTCCGTACCCAGATAAACCAAACCCATGCTGCCTTGACCCAGTTTCTCTACAATGTCATATCGTCCGATCGTTTCACTGCCAGACAGATCTTCAATAAATCGATCGTCAACCAGGCTGTCTTCCTTGTCTTTTCCAGTGAATTTGAGTTTGAGCCAAGAGGTCAGTCCAAATTTTTTGCTTTCTGAATGACCGCTTTTATCTTTATTCTTCAATGTCTTCTTCCTGATTTCCAGTCCGACAGTGGTTTGCTTCCGGCTCTGTTCTTCTGTTTGTGCAGTGTTGCTCCAGCCCGGAACTTCAGTTTGGCTGACAGGATATACACTTTCAGAATACTAGGATATGATAAAGAAACCAAAACCTCAACCTTTTTTGGGTTTTTAATCTCTTTTTTCAGACAGATCAAACCCTTCCTCCGGCGGACGGAATGTCCGAGTTAAGCTTTAAATGTTAAAATATCTTGAATTATTCCAGTAAATATGATCGAAAAGAGATGCAGTATTTTGAAGTGAAACTGTTTGTGACAACTAAAGGAATCGCGCTGTTTTAATACAGAAGATGAAACCAAGATGTAGATGGGCCGGCACGGATTCGATTTATGTAAAATACCACGATACCGAGTGGGGAGTTCCGCTGCATAATGACCGGAAGCTGTTTGAGTTCCTTATTCTTGAAGGCGCACAGGCAGGATTAAGCTGGATAACCATTCTAAAGAAACGTCAAAACTACAGGAAGGCGTTTGACAACTTTGATCCCTCGTTAATAGTAAGATACGATGTTACCAAAATTGAAACACTCCTTTTAAACCGAGGAATTGTAAGGAATAGACTCAAAATCGAGGCTGCCGTTCAAAATGCCGGGGCTTTTTTAAAGATACAAAAAGAATTCGCCAGCTTCGATGCTTATATCTGGAAGTTCGTAAACAGTAAACCCATAAAAAACGCTTGGCAGACTCAAGAGGAAATTCCTTCAAAGACAAAAGAGTCGATAGCCATGAGTAACGACTTGAGGGAAAGGGGTTTTAAATTCATCGGACCTACCATCTGTTATGCTTTTATGCAGGCGGTGGGGATGGTCAATGATCACACGGTGGATTGTTTTCGATATCATGAGGTTTAGTATTCTGTATGAAGATTTCGGTTGCTTGTCTATTTTGAAAGTTTTTTGAAACATTGATGCATAAAATCAATTGAGTGGAGAAGGAGCGAAAGATGGCTACATGCACATTTTGCGGTGGAATGCACAAAGTTGGATTTATCTCGACCCGCTTTGCCGGAACGGACGGGGTTTCACTGGAAGCTACAAAATGGGCTAATATTTTTACCAAGGAGGGGTTCATCTGTTATTACTTTGCAGGCGAACTTGACAAACCTCAGGAATCTTCACATTTGGTTGATGAAGCCCACTTCCGGCACCCTGAAATCTTGAATATCTATCGGAACTGTTTTGGTGTCCAAAAACGAGATCGGTACATCACCCAAAAAATTCATGAATTAAAAGAGACGTTAAAGGACGAGCTATACCAGTTCATCAAAAAATTCAATTTAGAACTTTTGGTTTTGCAGAACGTCGTTACCATTCCGCTGAACATACCGCTCGGCATTGCCATTGCAGAGGTTATTTCGGAAACCCGAATACCCGCAATCGCCCACCATCACGATTTCTTCTGGGAGCGTCAACAATTTAAGACAAATTCGGTTTGGGAATACCTGAACATGGCCTTCCCCCCCCACCTACCCTCGATACGCCACGTCGTCATCAACTCTTCCGGTGACAATCAGTTAAGTTTAAGAACCGGTATATCGGCAACGATCATCCCGAACGTCATGGACTTTGAAAATCAGCCGCCGCCTATAGACGACTATGCGTTAGATGTACGGCAAGCGCTCGGTATCGAAGATGACGAGCTTTTAATCTTACAACCCACCCGGGTAGTGAAACGCAAAGGGATCGAACATGCGATAGAACTGGTCCACAGGCTGGGCATGAAAGCCAAGCTCGTTATCTCCCATGCTTCCGGAGACGAGGGGTATGATTATGAAAAGAGGGTCAGGAATTATTCTAACCTAATGAAGGTTGACACACTCTTTGTCTCGGATATCATCGGTGAACGTCGAGGTATGACGCCAGCCGGGGAAAAGATCTACACCCTGGATGATATCTATCCCCACGCCGACCTCGTCACCTATCCGTCGAACTTTGAAGGTTTCGGAAACGCGTTCCTGGAGGCCATCTACTTCCGAAAACCGATTGTTGTGAACAATTACTCGATCTATTCCATCGATATCCAGCCCAAAGGATTCTCCGTTATAGAAATGGACGGATATGTTTCAGTGGATACCGTCCGCCAGGCCCGAGAGGTTCTGGAGAACCCGACGCTTTGTAAAGAGATGGTGGATAGAAATTATGAAATCGCATTGCGCTGTTATTCCTACTCGATTCTAGAGCAAAAGCTATACGGCCTGATATTCGACTGCCTTTCCTGCCAGCCGAGAAACCAAATCATAAGCTCTTGATCTTGCTATAAACGTAAATAACGTCAGGTAATAGTGGAACGCATTACAAACAGATTAAAAGACTGCCTGCTCAGCGGTATAAATAAAGGGTGGAGCGGGTTTGTCTGGATGCTTAAAATCCTGATCCCCATATCTTTTCTCACCGTTCTTCTCGACTATAGCGGCTGGATATACAGTGTCGATTTTTTCCTTAAACCCGTCTTGAACTTTATCAATCTTCCGACCATGGCCGCCCTGCCGCTGATTGCAGGGATGCTCACCGGCATATACGGCGGAATAGCCGCCATGGTCGTATTGCCGTTAACACAGGATCAGATGACGCTCATCGCTATCTTCTTGCTCATCTCACACGGACTTATACAGGAAGGGATTATTCAGGCAAAGTCCGGGGGAAA
Organism: Thermodesulfobacteriota bacterium; assembly: GCA_042573625.1. Lineage (GTDB taxonomy): Bacteria > Desulfobacterota > Desulfobacteria > Desulfobacterales > UBA11574 > JBHPCZ01. Next base: position 26,036 of record JBHPCZ010000021.1, on the reverse strand, counting down.
CTTTCTAAAAGCCACACTTTTCCGCCTGACTGCTTCCGTAGTAACAGTAATGATGATCGCACGGTTTTTTAAGGCAGGATCAGCAACGCTTGCCACGGCAGGTCCGTCTCACCCAGCACTTCAACCTTTTACGGCAGTACTGAAAAACTGGTCTCTTTCAACCCTATACCTCAGCATCAAAATATTCGTGATTATTATGGTCATAATGGTTTTCCTTGACATCATGAAAAGTTTCAACCTGATTGATCGTATGGTCAAAACGTTAACTCCGCTATTAAAGCTGATGGGCCTTGATCGAAGGGTTGGCATGTTGTGGTTAACAGCGGCTGTTTTCGGCATATTGTATGGCGGCGCGGTTATTGTGGAGGAGGCGAAAGAAAGGCATTTCAGCAAAGAAGAACTTGAAAGGCTTCATATTTCCATAGGGATCAATCACGCTGTCTTTGAAGACCCTGCCCTCTTTTTGTCACTCGGTCTGAGCCCTTTCTGGCTTTGGATCCCCCGGTTAACCACCGCAGTCGTTGCCGTTCATGTATATAATTTAATATCTAAAATCAAAATATCCGAGAAACTACCCAAATCTATCTCTGTTCCAAAAAACTGAATCCTCACTCTGTTTCCCGCGAGTCAACTACCACCCGCAAAGCGGGGGGCTTGAATTTTCGGCCATAGGCCGAAAAGACAAAGGCACGTCAGTGCTTTAAAGTTGAACTTGCATCCGGGTGCGAAGCACCCGGTTTGTTTTGCAAAAATCAACAATGAAAAATCAACACATGTCATGGTACACCCTGAATTATCGAGAACTGAATGAAAAAGGATACGCAATTTACAAGACGGACTCGGTGCGTCTGGCTTTTTCGATGCGGGGGTACTGCATGGTTGATGCATTTGATCTGGATACATCAACACATGTTGCATATTTAGATTTTGATTTAAAGGGCGAAATTATGCTGGCCCATGCCTTTGGCTCCCCTGTTATCGGACTGCCGTTTTCCAATCGATTCAGAAAATCTTTTGGAAAGTCTATTTTTCCATTCAAGGATTTGAGACCCAGGCATGATGTTGGACTTTATGTTGAGGAAAAATATCGAAATAAAGGAGAAAAGGGTATCTGGAATTTAGACGAAATAATGATGGTTATTGCCATGGAAACCGCTTTTGAACATGGCATTGGCGTTTTTACCATCAAACCGACAGGTGACAGGGCGCGTTACTACCGAAAAAAGTTTGGCGCCGAGACTTTTCCAACAACCAACAGTGATATGATTTTAACGATTGATTTAAAAGCGGTAAGGAATAACCTGAGACACATTAAACTTTTGGAAATTGGAAATAAAACCGATTCTTTCAAAGTAAAAGGATATCCGGATTAAATATGACCCAATGTTTCTTTTTTTTGTTTACGCTCATTTAAGGTTGTAGAAAATTCCTGTAATCTCTGATCAGCGCCATGGCTTCGGTTTCAGTCGAAATCTGTTTAATGGAATCCCGGAATCTACTGCTGTATCGAAGCCCCTTAACAAACCAGCCCAGGCGGCTGCGCATCATCTGGCATGCCCGCTGTTCTCCAAATTGCATCACCGAGTTTCGGAGGTATGTAATCATCAACTCAAAACGATGGGAAAGGTCCGGGGAAGAAACGTCATCACCCTGAACAAGGGCCAAGATCTGGGAAAATATCCATGGCGTCCCGATGGCTGCCCTTCCGATCATAACGGCATCGCAACCGGTCTGATTTTGCATTTCTATTGCATGTTCCGGTTTAACGATATCCCCGTTTCCGATAACGGGTAAGGACGTCCGTTTTTTTATCCGGGCAATCAGGGACCATTCAGCCCTGCCGCCGAATCCCTGCCCGACGGTTCGCGGATGCAGGGTAATGGCATCCACACCGCAGGCCTCGGCAATTTCAGCGATTTTAAAGGCTTGGGCTCCTGATTGATCCCATCCGGTTCGCAATTTTATGGTCAGCGGAATTCGAATCGATTTTCGAACCGCACGGAGTATCGCCTCGACTTTTTCCGGCGCTTTCATGAGTGCTGCACCGGAACCGCTTTTAAGTATCTTTTTTACCGGGCAGCCAAGGTTAATATCGAGAATGTCGGCCCCTGAGGATTCAACTATGGCAGCGGCATCCGCCATGATCAAAGGATCAGAACCGAATATCTGAACAGAGAGTGGCTTTTCGTCCGGCCGGCTGTCGAGCATCTGGTGCGTCTTTTGGGATCGGTGGACCAGTCCGTTCGCGCTGACCATTTCCGAGCAAACCAGGGCACACCCCGCTTTCCTGGCAAGAATCCGAAAAGGGAGGTTGGTAATCCCTGCAAGGGGTGCCAAAACCGTAACATTGTCGAGGTCGACTGAACCGATTTTCATCATTATTTAACCATTATAGTCATTGCCATATATTATGTTCCGATTAAGTCACCCGGGTTCATATTTTTTGCAAGCTGCCGGATGATTTCGTTTAGGTCGGGAAGCTGTCTGAGGAAATTAGAGCGCGTTAAAGCGAACATCATCAACATGCCTTCATTGGAAGAACAAAATCATATTGCGGCACTATATTCTTAAAACCCTATCAATGTTCGATTTTACGCGCTTTTGTTTGCGAGTTCTTGCCGATCTAGACGAAATTATCCGGCGGCGGAAACGGAATGTTATTTTGAAAACTTCTATCATGTTTTATGAAAAAAATGAGTTGAACCACAAAGGGTCTGAATTTTCATCTGTTTTTACCTTCTCGTCATTCAGGTTTTTGCGAAGACGGATTTGCATAACAAAAGAGGCAGTTGTGATAACACGGATGCAGATGATACGCTCCGATGTCAGTAGAGACCCTGCACCCGCACCCATCCTTTATTCTCTGCCCTGAGTCTATCCTGAAGCTGAGATGCCCTTCGAACAGATCTACCAAAAGATCGCTGGGAATGCATGAACTTCTTCTAATCTGCGATTCTTTTGGCAGAGACGCCAGAACTTTTTTTTCACAGCAGGTATACAGACAAATACTCTTTTCTGCCAGCTCCTTTTCCATTAAAAGCAGAATTTTCTTTTTTTGTTCCAAAGGCGGATCGACAAACGAAAACCCCGGCATGGCGCCAATCCGTTTCCGAATCTTCGGGTAATCATCCATGAAGCTGGTGATGCATCTTCGGATACCGCATTGCGACGCTTCGGCTGCAATACGGGAAAAGTCATGCAGATTGTCCTGTATTTCATTTTGATCTGTATTGTAAAAACAGATAGGATCGAATCTCCAGTTTACGCTTTTTGCACCAAACTGTTTGCAGAGGGCTTTCATTTGAACAAAACGCTCATTTAAGGGGGGTACGCGCGGTTCAAGTATGGAACAATCCGAATTAACAGTAAAGTTGAAAAATAAATTAAACCCCGTTTCCGACAGTTTTTCACCGAAACCTCCCTCGAGAAAAGCCCCAAAATTTTTTGACCAGAACACAATGGTGTGGACATCATCCGGAGTGGCCGACACTTGGGTCACATTTCGATTATATGGATTGATTGACTCAAAGTATCCCTGTTTGATCTGTTCCATGAACCAGCCCATATAAAAGGCCGGGATATCGGTCCTTCTGGAAGCGGATATAACGACTTGGGTTGATTTTTTCATACTGTATACGGGAACGATTTTAATCAGGCAGGATTGCAGCGACCGTCCTTGATAGCCCGGATTCACTTCGCGTGATAACGTTCAGGATCGGCAAAGACGTCGATGGCCTGCACTCGAGTGGGAAACGTCGCCGAATGCGCCATGCCTTCCGGGATATATTACCAGTCTCCTTTACGATACAATCGGATTTTCCCGAAGGATATATATTTTCAAATGTTATCGAGAAAAAGTCATTTTTTCTTAAGGTCTTTCAAAGATATCACTTTTGCACTGCCCTCGCCCCTGGGCTTTTGATCCCTTTTGTTAATCGCTTCTTTCAGGGCAGCGGAGTCTTCGGGGTCTTCCGGACAAACCACTTTTTCCAGCCGCATCCGTTTGCCGTCCATGGTGAACTCTTCGCCGCTGATATAAGCATCCCGAAGGATCCACGTGACCGCCTGAGGCGGCACCTGGAGCAACAGCAGTTTAACGTGATACCAGTCCTTTTTAATATCCGGAGAAATTTTTTCTATTCTGGCAAATGTCAGGGGGTTGTCATCGAAGTGTATCAGTACAACATCGTTCTCTGTTGCCATATGTTGAATGTCCTTTTTTAGGCAGAAGGAATCCGCTTTAACCTTCCAATGGAAAGATCGTGAAGGGGAATAAGGATATCTGCCATCGCCTTTATTTTTTGAGCTGAATCATAAGCATCCATGACATTAATGTGCACACCGGGCGAAATGGCAGGGCCGGTTGCCGGGAAGTTTTTATCATTGCAGCAGAATCCCGTGATGATCGCCTTTCCTTCTGATGTTCGTATGGCCACAGACTGTCCGCCAACGGTATGGCCGGGGGTATAAATCACATCGATGCCGTCGAGTATGTTGCTGTCCCCTTCCACTTCGATCACTTTAACATCATCAAGGATGTCGGAATAATACCTGTGATCCACCGGATGCGGATGTTTGAAAAATTCATATTCATCCTTCTGCACATACACATCTGCATTAACGCACTTATAGTCATTTTCACAGTGGTCGTTATGAAGATGCGTGTGAATGATAACGTCGATATCCTCGGGCTTTAAACCGACAGTGGCCAGCGCATCTTCGAACTCAAGCACATCGAATCCATATGTCTGCCCCACCTCTTCCGGTACGACAAATTCCTCAAGCCCGGTGTCGACCAGTATATTTTTTTCACCGCCTTTAATGTAAAAAACGTAAATCGGCAGCCAGATTCGTTTCCCATAGTCACGAAGATAGGTCATTATCCCCTGGTCTGTTTCATTGACGCCAACAACCAGCGGGTGAATCGTATATTCCTGCATTTAACCCTCACTTTGAAGCTGATCCTTCGGGCCGGCACTCTCTTTCAGGACAATGGCGCTGACCGGACAGATATCGACACAGGCGGCACATTGGGTACAGGGAAGCGTGGACCCATCCTTTTCACCGTATGAGCTGATGATCGTATCAAACCCCCGTTTGGCAAAGGTCAGGGAAGGCTGACCGTGTGCATTCCGGCAAACATGAACACATTTTCCACACAAAACACATCGATTCGGATAATAATCCAAAAGCGGGTGTTCCCGATCGATATCAGGTTCTTTTAAAATGCGTTCGAGGCCCTTGGACTTTAATCCGATTTTTAAGAATTTGGCCAGGTGCTGCAATTCGCATTTTTTATTTGCCGGGCAGTTCTTGCAGTCTACATCGTGGACCGATAAGAGGAGTCTAAGGGCCGCACGCTGCAATCGCCGGACCGGCGGTGTGTCGGTTTTGACAACCATGGCGTCTTTGACTGTAACGGTGCATGAAGTCACCGGTTTTGCCTCCCCCTCGATGTCAACAAAACACAGCCTGCAGGACGCGGGCGGGCTCTCCAGATCCTTTAAAAAACAGAGGTTGGGGACGTAGATGTCGTTGTCAAGGCAGGCCTGAAGAAGGCTCGTCTCCTGCTTTGCTTCAATCAATTTCCCATCCACCTGAAGTTTAACCATAGTGCCTTATCCTAAAGTTTATCATAGTCATTCGCTTTTCGGCGCCGCCGGGCGCTCGATAACAGGTACCAGATGAGATGGCGACACCTTTCGAACCGCATCATATTCCGGCGGACAGGCCACCACGCATTCACCGCATTTGACGCAGAGTTCCTGGTCGATCCCTTTCTTCCGATTGCGGGTGGTAAAGATGGCATCCACCGGACAGCATGCAACGCAGGCTTCGCAGCCGACAAGACAAGCCTCCAGATCAATATAAAAAGCGGTCAGCGCCCGGCATGTGCCGGACGGACATCGCTTTTCCTTAATATGAGCCTCGTATTCATCCCTGAAATACTTAAGGGATGTCAGCACCGGGTTGGGTGCGGTTTTACCCAGGCCGCAGAGAGAGCCGTTTTTTATATCTTCACTCAGATTTTTCAAGAGATCCAGATCTTCATCACGGCCTTCACCATGGGTAATCCGGTCCAATATATTGAGCAGGTGCCGGGTGCCGATCCTGCAAAAAGTGCATTTGCCGCACGATTCGTTCTGGGTGAAATCAAGAAAATACCGTGAGACATCCACCATGCAGGAATCCTCATCCATTACCACCATGCCGCCGGAGCCCATCATGGCCCCTGCTTCTGTCAGTGAATCGAAATCAATGGGCGTGTCTAAAAAATCTTCAGGCAGGCATCCCCCCGAGGGCCCCCCGATCTGGACAGCCTTGAATTTCTTTTTCTTCAAAATACCACCGCATATATCAAAGATCAGCGTCCGCAACGATACGCCCATGGGGATTTCCACAAGTCCTGCGTGAACGACATTCCCCACCACGGAAAATATGGCGGTTCCGGGGCTTTCATCGGTACCGATCTCCCTGTACCAGTCTGCACCCTTTTTGATGATGGGCGGGACAGAGGCGAGGGTTTTCACATTATTGATGACCGTCGGTTGATTCCAGAGGCCTTTCTCAACCGGATAGGGTGGCCGGTGTTGGGGCATTCCCCGCTTCCCCTCTACAGATTGAATCAGTGCTGTTTCTTCCCCGCAGACAAAAGCGCCGGATCCCTGGAAAACATCGACTTCCAGATCAAACGAACTGCCAAGAATCTCTTTGCCCAGAAGACTCAGCTCTTTTGCCTGCTGTACGGCCTTCGCAAATATTTTTACAGCAAGGGGATATTCCGCCCGAACATAGATCACGGCCTTGGCAGCGCCGACAGCGTAGGCGCAGATGGCCAGGCCTTCAAGGACCTGATGCGGATTGCTTTCGAGAATGGTTCGATCCATGTAAGCACCGGGATCTCCTTCGTCCGCGTTACAGATAACGATTTTGTCCTTATCAACTGCACGAAAAGCCAATTCCCACTTTTTACCGGTGGGAAAACCGGCGCCCCCCCTTCCTCTCAGACCGGCACTTTGAATCTCTTTTATAATTCCATCAGGTTCCATTTTAAGTGCCTTTAAAAGCGCTGAATACCCGTCCCCGGCAATGTAGTCATAGATGTCTTCGGGGTCAATGAATCCGCATTTTTCCATAACGATCCGCTTTTCCTGGTTGAACCGGGAAAAGTCCATGACCGAGGGAATCAGCTCGTTGGCTTCCATTGCGCCGAGTATGTGTTCAAAGCGAGGGTCGCCTTCTTCGAGAAAAAGTTTCACAAGCATTTTGGCCTTACCCGCATTGACCTCGGGATAGAAAATCGGCGGGAATCCGGAATCAGGGTGATCAATGATAACCACCGGTTCGGCATAACAATGTCCGATGCATCCAGTGGAATGGATCAGGGCCTCCATGTTTCGTTCGGCAAGCGCTTCTTCAAATGCCCTTTTTGTCTCCAACGCCCCGGAAGCAATACCGCAGGTTGCCATGCCGATGTGGATCTTCGGAACGGCGGCTTCCGTAAATTTTTTGCGGCGTTTCCCGGCCTCATCCCGGATGGCGGCAAAAAACTGGTCCGGTTTCTTATTATTGCTCGAATTCATTTTTCTCTTTTTCGCGTTCTTCCATTTCTTTTTCAATCTGACACCGCAGGATTAGGCCTTCCACCTTGCTCGGAGCCATGTGCCCGTGAACGGTTTCACCAATAACAGCCACAGGAGCCAGAGCGCAGCATCCTACACAAGCGACTTTTTCAATACTGTATTCTCTGTCCGGTGTGGTTTCACCCTCGGAAATTTCCAGCTTCCGCTCAAAATTCTCAAGGATGATATCGCCCGCCCTAACATGGCAGGCCGTACCCAGGCACACCTTGATCGGGTGCCTGCCCGGTGGATGGAAGCGGAACTGGTTGTAGAAGGTCGCCACGCCATATACCTCGTTCGGGGGAATTTCCAGATGATGCGCCACCATTTTAATGGCATCCGTCGGGAGATAGGCATGCGCTTCTTGAATCATCTGCAAGATGGGAATAAGATTTTTTCTTTCTTTCCCAAAATCGGTGATGCGGGAGCGTATATCATTCAGTATCTCTTCTTCTTCCGCGCTGAATGTTTCATTCATGGTCTGCTCGTGGTATAGTGTACTCTTCCGGCATTGAAACCAGACATTCCGACCTGTTCGGTCTGTTATTAGGGGGCTAAGATTTCTTGTTCAAGGCGATACCTGCAACAATTTCTACAAAGTCACGGTATAGGTTGAGACCTTTGAAAAATGTTCAATCTTGTTAAATGCCACGGAAGGCGAAGATTTTAACCACAGGAATACATTGAGTATTTCGAGGATTAAAATCTGAGCCTGACACCGGGATTGAGCAAAAGGGGGCGTTTTTCAAAGGTCTCAGGTTAACGGCTATATCCTCTCCATAGCACCATACGCGGCCTGTATCCGGTCACGGAGTAAAAAGCAAAGCCGCTCCAATATATTAAATCCGAGTTCGGTGTTCTCAGTCATCATCGCCCGTAAATCCGCGCCTTTTATAGACACGACCGTTGTCGGTTTTCGACAGGTGGCCGAGGACAAGAGAATGTGAGGCATATCCAAAAGCGTGGACCAGCAGCCCAAAACCCTTCCCTTGCCAAGGGTTTCGATAACGACACTTCCTTTTCGCACGCCCAAATCCACGGTTCTTTCAAGGGTTATATGACCCTGCGCAATCACATAAAGGTGCTCTCCGGCATCACCTTGTCGGAATACATATGCGCCACTCTCATATGTCTTCATCCTGCATCGACTGGCGATCTCTGATATTTCACTTTCTCCCAGCCTCTCGAAAAACTCGCAATTTTCCAGGGCATTTTCTATCTCCGTGTGACTCATTTTGACTCTCTTTCCTTAATTTATTCAAAGCATCAAAGGTTTATTCAGCAACAAGAAAAGCCAAACCCCCATAGACGATCTCTTTACTATATTGTGACAAAATGAATGTCAAATATAAACCGGAACTTCCAATTACTTCTTGACCTGAACCGAAAGGGTTGGCTCCGCAGCAACTCGACAATCTTCGATCTCGCGGCTCAGGCTGAAGAGAGCACGCCAGAGTCTTGCCGCAAGGTACGTTTCAAAAAGCTGCAATCTCTGAATAGACTAAAAATGTTGTATGTTGATATGGCAAAAATGAATATCCATTCAGTTTGGATTTATAGGCTAATTGTTCTTTACGTACGTTGCCACAACAAGATGATTGTGTTGTATATTTTTATAATTAATTAAATTTATTGTATAATAATTATTTCAAACTGTTTGTCACCCGACAAAGTTTTTTTCTTGACACTTGGATGCCACCTTTGTTAAGTAAATGAATAACCATTCATATTCTTAAACAGTTTACTTGGATCGCGACATTCTTCCGCTTTATACACATAGAAATTCCGAAAGACAGGAGGTCATTATGGCAAGAAAAATCAAGAAAGTAGCGGTTATCGGTTCCGGGATTATGGGCGGTGGGATAGCCGCTCTCTTTGCCAGTGCCGGTATCGAAACGCTCTTATTGGACATCATCCCGTTTGATTTGAAAGATGATGAAAAGGAGAATTCAATAGCCAGAAACAGAATTGTAAAAGCCGGTCTGGACACCGTTCTGATGTCGCATCCCCCGCTTTTTATGCAAAGTAAAGATATCGATCGTATCACTATCGGAAATCTGGATGATGATTTCCACAAGATTTCTGAATGCGACTGGATCATCGAAGTGGTGGTGGAAAACATCAAGATCAAGCAGGATCTTTTTAAACGGATTGTAAAGGTCAGAAAAAAGGGGGCAATTGTCTCTACAAACACTTCAGGCCTCCCACTGAAAACCCTGTCCAAAGGCCGGAACCTGGAATTCAGACAGCACTTTCTGGGGACTCATTTTTTTAATCCGGTACGATACATGAAGCTTCTCGAAATAATCCCGGGAGCGGATACGCTGTCTGAAGTACTCGAATTTATATCCGATTTTGGAGAACGAGTCCTCGGTAAAGGGATTGTCTGGGCCAAGGATACACCCAATTTTGTGGGCAACCGGATTGGTGTTCAGGGCATGGTAAAGTCGATGCAGCTGATGCTCGAAGACGGGCTGACCATCCCGGAAGTTGACGCTCTCTTCGGACCTGTAATGGGAAGACCCAAAACTGCTATGTTCAAGACATCCGACCTTGTGGGGCTCGACACGCTGGGCCATGTTGCCAAAAACACTCATGAATTGATTGTTGACGATGAAGCCCGGGAAAGCTTCGTACTGCCTGAATTTGTTGACAGGATGATTGAAAAGAACCTTCTGGGAAAAAAAACCGGCGGCGGTTTTTACAAAACCGACCTGACCCCTGAGTGGAAAAAGGTCAGAAAGGTGATAGATCCCGCCACTTTGGAATATTCGGAATACGAAGTGCCGGACTTTCCGTGTCTTGCTGACGCAAAAAAAGCCAAAAGCCTCCGGGATAAGATCAAAACCGTGGTTTATGGTGATGACAAAGGATCTTGGTTTGCGTGGAAGGTTGTCGCGCACAACCTGATTTACTCGGCCAACAGGATCCCTGAGATTGCCGGTTCCATTGTGGAAATCGACAACGCCATGAAGTGGGGATTCAATTTGGAAATGGGGCCATTTGAAACCTGGGATGCCATCGGCGTAAAAAGATCGATTAAAAAGATGGACAAAGAGGGATTCAAAATTCCTGAAAGCATACTCAAGATGCTTGAATCAGGTCATACATCTTTTTATAAGACCAAAAACGGGAAAGTCTTTTTTTATGACTTTGTAACAGAAAACTACAAAGAACTCGTCGTCAGCGAAAAGATTGTCTCCTTAAATGCACTCCGGTCCGCAGGAAAAACTGCTAAGCGATGCGACTCTGCATCACTCATCGATCTTGGCAACGACGTATTTTGCCTGGAATTCAACACCAAGATGAATACCCTGAACCTTGAGATTGTTGAGTTTTTCTATGACGCGCTCGACTATGTGGACACCAACGGTGCAGGACTTGTGATCGGAAACCAGGCCGGTGGCATGCCCGGCGTTTTTTCCGCCGGCGCTGACCTAAAGGAAATGACCGGCGCGATAAAAGAAAAGCGGTATTCAGAAATTGAGGGCCTGATTGATCAACTGCATGATGTTCTTCAGAAGGCCAGATATTCAGGCTTCCCGGTCGTGGCGGCACCATACGGCATAACTCTTGGCGGCGGCTGCGAGATCTGCCTCAGTGTGGACAGGATCGTCGCCCATGCCGAGCTTTATATGGGCCTTGTGGAAATCGGCGTTGGACTGATTCCTGCGGGCGGTGGTTGCCTGAACCTGTGGAAGAAATTCATGGGCATGCTTCCTGAAGTCGTAACCGATGTCGATCTTTCAAAACTCTTTATTCCCATTTTTATGAACATCGCCATGGCAAAGGTTTCCTCTTCAGCAGCAGATGCCAGGGCAAATGGTTTTCTGGGCCCTGAGGACAGAATTGTTTTTAACAGAGACTACCAGATCGGCGAAGCCAAGAAGGAAGTGCTGAACATGTCTGAAGCCGGTTATTCGCCCCCTGTAAAGAGAAAGATCAAGGTGCTCGGGCAGGCTGCCCAAGGCATGATCAATGCTGAAATCTTTAACATGGCCCAGGGAAGATTTGTTACTGAACATGACACATTCCTGGCAAAAAGAATTGCCGCCGTTATCAGTGGAGGGGATGTAAGAGAAAACAGCGAAATCGACGAAGAGGTTATCCTTCAGCTTGAAAAAGAGGCTTTTATCGATTTCCTCAAAGAGGAAAAGACGGTTGCCAGAATCGAGCACATGCTGAAGACCGGCAAACCGCTTCGAAATTAGAAATTGAGAAATACAGACAAAATGTTCCGACCAAAGATGATTAGCTTCCAGAAACATTCAAAAAAGGCGTCTATTTTGACATTGACTCAACGCATGTTTCCAATTCATAAATGAGTAATTTTTTCGACGCGCAAGACCGCATAAAGGTTTTCGTTGAGGCTTACACGCAGTACGCCGCAAACGGAAACCCGCGGAGGCACGGCGCGTCGGCAAAAAGACCATTTATGGATGGAAACTGAGGAGGAAAACATCATGAGAGAAGCATATATTGTAACATCCATTCGAACCCCGGGCTGCAAAAGAAACAAGGGGGCTTTTAAAGATACGCGGCCCGAAGACCTTCTCGCTTTCATCCTAAAGGCGGCGGTGGACAAAACCCCGAATCTTGAGCCAAAGGATGTCGAGGACCTGATGATCGGCTGCGCCTTCCCTGAGGCGGAGCAGGGATTGAACATCGGAAGGATCGCCGGTCAGATAGCGGGATTTCCGGATACGGTGCCCGGCGCCACCGTCAACCGGTTCTGTTCATCCGGGCTTGAAGCCATTGCCATTTCGGCCATGCGGATTATGGCCGGCTGGTCGGACATCGTCATCGGCGGCGGACTGGAATCAATGACATATGTCCCCATGGGGGGGAACATTCCCAGGCCGCATCCGGAGTACTCGAAAAAACGGCCTGACCTCTACGTATCCATGGGGATTACAGCGGAAATTGTCGCCAGCAGATACAATATAGCCAGAGAAGCCCAGGATGAGTTTGCATACCATTCCCACATGAAGGCCGCTGAGGCCAAAGCAAAAAAACGGTTCACCGAAATCGTGCCGACACCCGCCACCCGGTTTGTTCAACAGAAAAACAGTACGTACAAAAAAGAGACCTTTTTTCAGGATTTCGATGACGGTATCAGAGCGTCAACCACCATCGAAGCACTGGCCGGCCTGCACCCGGTGTTTGCGGCCGGCGGAAGTGTTACCGCGGGAAATTCATCCCAGACAACGGACGGTGCAGCCGCCACCATTATTATGAGTGAAAAAAAGGTCAAGGCGCTGGGGTTGAAACCAATAGCAAAATTAAAATACTATACGACCGTCGGATGCAAGCCCGATGAAATGGGCGTGGGGCCGCGGTATGCCATCCCGAAACTGATGCAGTTGGCCGGAATGGACCTGAACGATATCGGACTCTTTGAAATAAACGAAGCCTTTGCCTCGCAGGCACTCTACTGTATCAAGGAACTCGGGATTGATATGGAAAAGGTCAATATACACGGTGGCGCAATTGCTCTGGGACATCCGCTCGGATGCACCGGCGCCAAGCTCTGTTCAACCCTCCTTGCCAACATGAAAAAACGCGGCGTAAAATACGGTGTTGAGTCCATGTGTATCGGCGGCGGGATGGGTGCCGCGGCGCTGTTTGAGCTATGTGAGTAGAAAAGGAGTAAAACAAATTGAAGGTTGCAAGCTTCAACGCGAACGGCATACGGGCTCGAATGCCGGTTATCCTGAAATGGCTTGCAAAGGAATCCCCCGATATCCTCTGTGTCCAGGAAACAAAAGTTCAGGACCACGATTTCCCCAACACGCCGTTTGAAGAGGCAGGATATTGTTGCAGTTTTAAAGGCCAGAAAAGTTATAACGGGGTTGCCATACTGAGTAAAACAGCGCCGGAAAACGTAGAAACCGGTTTTAATGACGGTGATGAAAAAGAGAAGCCCAGATTGATCCGTTCCGCCATCGGCGGAATTGAGATTGTCAACACCTACGTGCCCCAGGGCCGGGAACCCGATTCCGAAATGTTCAGATATAAGATCGACTGGTTTGATCGACTTCGACAATATTTTGAAGACAGTTTCAATCCCGGAGCACCCGTCATTTGGGCGGGCGACTTTAATGTGGCACCCCATCCGGTCGATGTGTATGATCCACAAGCACTGCTGGGCAGTATCGGCTATCATCCCAAAGAACACAGGGCCCTTTCACGGGTCATGGAATGGGGTTTTGTGGATCTATACAGATTGCATAAACCCGAAGAGAAAGCTTTTACATTCTGGGATTACCGCATACCAAACGCTGTTAAACGAGGCCTGGGATGGCGGATAGATCATATATGCGCCACACGATGCCTGGCAGAAAAATCAAAAACCGCCTGGATCGACGCTGAACCCAGACGCATGCAGAAACCGTCGGATCATACCTTTATCGTTGCAGAGTTTTATTGAGTTTTCAGAAAGGATGAGATTGTCTGCTTTTTTCTTGGGAAATGCTCAACACTCCGGTTTCCGTCTATTTGCTGCTATCCGTTCTGCTTCTCAAAAGTCCTCATAAAATCAACAAGCGCTTCAACCGCTGCCAATGTTGTAGCATTGTAAATTGAAGCCCGACATCCCCCCACGGAACGGTGCCCTTTAAGGCCGGCAAAGCCGTTTTCCAGGGCTTGGTTGACAAATCGATTTTCCAGGTCCTCATTGGGAAGACGGAAGGTTACGTTCATCAATGACCGGCTGTCGGTCTCTGCCGTTCCGCTGTAAAAATCACCGGAATCCATGACGTTGTAAAGAAGCCGGGCTTTCTGCTGGTTGATCTGTTCCATTTTTCCAAGACCGCCAATGGTTTCTTCCAGCCATTTCATAACCAGTTGAACCGTATAGATACTAAAGCACGGCGGGGTATTGTACATGGAGTTTTTGGAAGCATAGGTCGTGTACTTGAGCATGGAGGGCAGCGTGTCCGGCACCTTTCCCAGCATCTCTTCCCGGATGATGACCATGCAGACTCCGGCAGGGCCGATATTTTTTTGAGCCCCTGCATAGATAAGACCAAATGCCGCCGCATCAAAAGGTCTGCTCATGATGTCCGAAGACATGTCTGCAATCAGCGGAATGCCGTCTGTGTCGGGAAAAGATGCCCACTGGGTTCCCTTTATGGTGTTGTTGGTTGTAATATGGATGTACTCGGCGTCTTTGTCGAACGAAATGTTTTTCGGAATATATGAAAAATTTTTATCTTCTGAAGAGGCCGCAACGTTGACGATTTTTCCCTGTATTTCTGCTTCCTTTATGGCTTTGGCAGACCATATCCCGGTATTGACATAGTCTGCCGAATCACCGTCGCGCAGAAAGTTCATCGGGATCATACAAAATTGAGTGCTGGCACCGCCCTGGATAAACAAAACATGGAATGTGTCATCCAGATTCAGCAGTCGCTTTGTCCTGACAATCGCATCGTTGATCACATCATCAAACCATTTGGATCGGTGACTGATCTCAATAATTGACATGCCGGATCCGGAGAAATTTAAAAAAGAATCCCTGATCTCCTCGAGAACATCAAGGGGAAGAGCGGCAGGCCCGGCATTGAAATTATAGATTCTGTTCTCTTTCATGAATTTCCTCCACGTCATATTATTCCATTTGAATTGGATCGTGTTCGTTTTCTTTTAATGAGGTGATTATATGTACAGATGGGGGAAAATATGTCAATCTGAATCTTCAATCAGGAGTGAGTCTTCACCCGCATAGCGGGAGGTATCAGGAAGCCCCCACGATAGGGCATCGCCGTTGGCTTTCGAAACCGTCGCTCGTTTGGCAGATTCCGAATATCCAATTTCCAACAAGGAATGTCGAATGATGAGGGGTCCCCGCACTACCTTGGGTATACGACAGGGCCGTATTCTTCGGCCAATTCAACTCGAGGGGATACCGACTGTTTTCCTTCGATATTCAACACACCGGTTGAGTGATGCCGCTCTGACCGGGGCACCCCGGATCGGTCGAACCTCTCCGGCTCCTCCGCCAGAGGCGGAGGGTTTAGGGTACAACCAAGTCAACAGTCATTACCCTCCCGTATTGACAAACGAGCCTTTTTGGCAATAAAGAAAGACATTGAACATGGTGCACGATCCATCGCTTACAATGACGGGTATGAGATGCAGCCCTAAATGAGCGTAAACAAAATCGGGAGAATCTTTTAAAGGCCCTAAGAATGAATAAGGAAAATTGTCTTCATGAAAATTTACAATTATCCCTCAAAATCGGCTGTAAAAAAGGTTGAATCCATCGTAAACCGCGGTCTGAATTTTAATAAAAAAGATGTCAGGGACGTTACGCGTATACTGGAAGATGTGAAGAAAAACGGGGACAAGGCCCTTGTTAAATATGCGAACCGATTTGATTCACCCGGCCTGACCGCGACATCGCTTAAGGTCACGCGCGATGAGATGGATGCGGCTTCAAAGAATGTAAACAGATCTTTTGTTCGTGCGTTGAAGCGGGCAGCCGGACAGATTGAGGCGTTTCATAGAGCGCAGAAAAGCAAGTCATGGATGAACACTCAAAGGCCCGGTACGCTTCTCGGGCAGCTCATTAACCCTGTTGACGCCGCGGGGGTCTATGTGCCTGGAGGGACCGGCGGAAAGACGCCCCTGGTCTCTTCTGTGCTGATGGGGGCTATCCCGGCAAAAATCGCCGGTGTCAGACAGATTTCCATGGTAACACCACCGATGAAGAATGGCCGTATCAACCCCTACCTGCTGTCCGCTGCAAAGCTGACCGGTATTGACAATGTATTCAAGGTCGGCAGCGCCTGGGCCATTGCAGCGCTGGCATACGGCACGGAGACAATCCCAAAAGTCGATGTGATCGTAGGACCGGGCAATATTTACGTGACGCTTGCCAAAAAGATTTTGGCCGGGATTGTGGGCATCGACATGATCGCCGGCCCGAGTGAAATCCTGATTATCGCCGACCGAACGGCAAACCCCGAATTTGTCGCAGCGGATCTCCTCTCACAGACAGAGCATGACGCTGTGGCTTCAGCCATTCTGGTCACCGACTCCCGTGAGACGGCGGGTGCTGTGGTTGATGCCGTGAAAACCCAGCTCGAAACTCTCATACGGAAAGATACTGCCCGGAAATCCCTTGCCGGATTCGGTGCCATATTGGTTGTGGCTGATCTGGATACGGCCCTGGAGCTCGCAAACCGGATTGCACCCGAGCATCTTGAATTACACGTAAAAGAACCTTTTGATTACATCGGCCGGATCCGCAATGCCGGTGCCGTATTTATCGGAGATTACACACCGGAACCTGTCGGCGACTATGTTGCCGGGCCGAACCATGTGCTTCCGACTGCCGGCACGGCAAGGTTCTCTTCAGCCCTTTCGGTGGACAACTTCATGAAAAAGACCAGCCTGGTCCGGTATTCCGAGGAGGCTTTTAAGAGAGAAGCAAAAGACATCATCCGACTGGCGGAAATCGAAGGGCTGGACGCGCACGCGCACGCCGTCAAGATCAGATTGGAAAAGTTAAAATAAAGGGCAGTCTGTTTACAAATTCTCCAGCAAATCACTCAGCAACCGTACGCCAAAACCGGTTCCCCCGGCACTGCAATATGCACTTTCCTTTTTGATATAAGCAGGACCTGCAATATCAATATGGGCCCACCGGGCGTCTCCCACGAATTCTGAAAGGAACAAGGCAGCGGTGATGGCACCGCCATACCGCGTGCTGCTCATGTTGTTAATATCAGCAAAATCACTCTTGAGCAGTTCTTTGTAATCCTCCGGCAACGGCATTTTCCAGCAGCGTTCATGGGTCTTCTCACCGGACAGGACAATTGAATCAGCCAGTGCATTATCAAAGGAAAAGACGCCCGCGATCCTCTCGCCCAGCGCCACAACACAAGCGCCGGTCAACGTTGCCACGTCAATAAGGGTATCGGGTTTATATTTCTTCACCGCATAAGAGATGGCGTCGATCAATATCAGTCTGCCCTCAGCATCTGTATTGCCGATCTCTATGGTTTTCCCTTCATAGCTTTTGATGATGTCTCCCGGGCGGGAAGCACTCCCGGACGGCATGTTTTCGACCACAGGGATAACACCGACAACGTTTATTTTAGGCTTTAGCTTTGCAATGGTTATCAGTGTAGCAGCAACAGCAGCAGCACCGGACATGTCCGCTTTCATTCCGTCCAGGCCTGCCGAGGGTTTTAGGTTGATGCCTCCCGAGTCAAACGTAACCCCCTTACCCACAAGGGCCACCGACTTCTTGGCCCCTTTCGGCGTATATTCCAGAACAACCATGCTGGGCTTGTTCCGACTGCCGGCAGCCACAGCCAGTATAGCGCCGAACTTTTTCTTTTTTAGTTCTCTTTCATTCAACACGGAAACTTTGAGATTCTCTTTTCTGGCAAGCGTTACAATCGCCTTGGTAAACCGCTCGGGTGTTTTGTCGTTTGGCGGCATACTGACCCACTCTCTCGCCGTTACGGTACCGCCACAGACCGTTGCCACACGTGAGGCCAATTTTCCATATGCTTTTTCTGTATCAGGGTTCACCAAAAATAGAATCTTCCGCAATGGTTTGAGTTTTTTTTCTTTTTTGTATTTATCAAAAAGATGATTTCCAAGGCAGGCGCCTTCCATCATGGCCGTGAGAAGCGAGGCGGCGTCCAGCTTGACCTTCTCGGTCGACGGAACGGCAATCAAAACCTGAAAAATTTTATTTTTGATACATTTCTTAACCGCCTTGCCGGCCGTCGAGCGCATCGTTTCAAGATCAATCTTTTCAAGTTTTCCAATCCCCAGAAGCATAACTCTTGTTGCTTGGGTCTCCGGCAGATTGTAAAAGATCACCTCATCATCTTTTTTCCCATTGAATTCCTTAAGTTTCCTGGCTTTTGTAACAATGGAAGATATCATCCGGTCATCGTAAATATTCTTATCTTCACAAACCGGTATTACCAGGGTCTCTACCTTCTCTTTTTCCAGGTTAACCGCCTTTAAATGTAACATCTCTGTCTTCTCCTTTTCGTCAGGAACAGGCCGGGTTTATAGCGGTTTCCATAAATATGTTCCTATTGATTCGCTTTTGTTCATATTTTATTAAGCGGCCGGCTGAAACGGAACGTTATTTTGACAACCGCTATATGTGATGAATCAGTGGGCCCGAAAAACAAGCCGATACCCTATTCAATCCATTGGAAACAGCATTTGAATATACCGGCGTCACTTCATACAATCGACTTGGCAAAGTTAGAAAGCTCCCCTGTAAGATTTGCGGCGCTTTGAACATTCCCTTCTATTCCTTTGAGATGTTCAAAATGGGGATGTGAAGAATCAGCGTCCAGCAGCATCATAGAGGCTCGTCCCTGAATGCCCATAAGCAGATTGTTAAAATCATGGGAGATCCGCCTGGCCAATGCGCTCAGCTCCTCTATTTTCCTCGATTCCCCGATGCTGCCTTCAAGGGATACAGACTCAAGACTGTCAATAGCCACCATGATCGCCCCTTTGGATGGGTCTGCCTGTTCCAGAAGAGATGCCCGGACAATGCAGTCAAAAAGGGTCCCGTCTTTATGAACCCATTGCGTCTTTATCTGGCCGACATCCGATTTCGCGACGTTGGCCGAGAGTTCTTTTTCCACCTGCTCATACGCCTCTCTATCCGGGTAGAGGGCCGTAACACTTTTCCCTAACAAAAAATCCCCTTCATACCCCACCATGCGGCACAGGGCCGCATTGACCCAATCCAGCCGGTGGTTGACAACCAAACAGATCCCTACAGGAGAAGCGGTGAGCATCGCCTTCAGGCGCGCCTCCCTTTTCAGTAATGTACGCTTCTCCTCTTTTTCCTTAGCAACTTCTTTCTCTAACGCTTTTACCTTTTGCTCCATTTCCTCATAGGTCGGTTTTCCGGTCATTTGAATATCCTCCGAACCCTCGGGGTGCATACCAAGGTATTTAGTTTCCACGAAATTTATACAAACACAATATGTATGGTCAATTCTTAAGATATATAGAGTCAGATATCAAAATGACACTAAAAGCTCAACATCCTTTTTGTCTTTTTCCTCTGCGGTCTCTATACGGTTCGGCTTTTAATCATGCCTCGAATAGAATATAACCGCCAAAATGGATTGATTTTTTCAGAGGACACGGGTAAACTCTATAAAAGAATCCGGACCCGAAGAACCCGGCTTCGGTTTCACCCCAAAGGGGTGGGATCTAAATTTAATTCCGGAACGGGATATTGGTAAGATGGGGTGCTGGAATGTTGGGAAAAAAGGAGGGAATAAACAACATGAATGAAAACGGCCTTCATTTAACAAGTGAACAATTTGTGCAAATTAAAATAAACGACATAAAGGACAATTCCAACAAGCTGGAATTTAATGAAGAATTAGAGAATGAAGACCTCCTGTTACTGCTGGATACGATATATGATATCATAGAAGATGCGATAACGTTATCACGATTTCTGTCTTCAAATGTGTGCGAAGTAAAGACATCGTTATAATCATAACATTATTGATAAAAGTGGTTCAAAACCCCTTCGAATACCGGCTGACTTGTTACGATTCGGCTCAAAATGCACACATATTCTCAAAAATTTTTTATCCGGATGATTGGGTTTGTCCGGGTGTGAGCTAAGTTGGTTTATGAGCACCGGGAGGCATTTCAAATGCCCGGCAAACTAACCTATGAGGAATTGGAATACAAAGTAAAGGTGTTAGAGAAGGAGGCTGTCTGGCGACAGCAGGCTGAAAACGCTTTGCGGAAAAGCGAAGAACGGTTCCGCGCATTGTTTGAAAACGCACCTGTATGGATACTTCTTTTAGGGACAAACGGTACAATCCTTCTGGCCAACCCCATCTCAGTCAGAGAATCCGGATACGCTGAAAGAGAATTGCTTGACTGTCATATCGCTAAGTTTTTCACACCCGCCTCAAAAACGACCTTCCACGAACAGTTTGATCTACTGGTAGAGGAGGGTATCCGCCGCCTGGAAGTCGAAATTGTCCGCAAGGACAGGGGCATTTTGACGATGCATTGCACCATTTCAGCAATTCACGATAAGCAACAAAACATCAAATTTTTTGTGGCGTTTCTGCGGGACATCACCGGACACCGGCTGTCTGGGTAACCATCGGGACAGGCACAAAATGTACCATTCTTTGTTTTCTGACATTGTTGTTTTGCTTCACTTTATTTATGTCATATTTGCCGTAGCCGGGGGGATTCTGTTGATTTGGTGGCGCAAAATGATCTGGCTACGCCTGCCGGCAGCGATATGGGCCGCGTTGATTTCATTTGCAGGGTGGATCTGTCCGCTAACGTATCTGGAAAACTGGCTTCGTCTCCAAGGCGGGGGAACCGGTTATTCAGGAAGTTTTATCATCAAATACATAGAACCCCTATTGTACCCTGCCGGTCTCACGTACTTTCACCAAATGGGTTTAGGCATAATCGTCGTTGTGCTGAACATGGCAATATACGGATATATTTTCAGACCTGTTGGATGGTTGCTATCTAAAAGAAATATCATGTGAGAATGACCTGCCCCCAGTTTTTGTACCACTTGTTAAGTTAGAAACTGGGGTCAGGTCAAAAAGGCAAACTCAGCTAAATGAATTTGCCCTTATCTATAAACAATATCACAACTATTTTATGCTTTCAAAAACCTTTCATATACTGCAGGTATCCGTAACACAGGTCATAGGTTATTATATTTATATTTTTC
This sequence comes from Thermodesulfobacteriota bacterium, assembly GCA_042573625.1. Lineage (GTDB taxonomy): Bacteria > Desulfobacterota > Desulfobacteria > Desulfobacterales > UBA11574 > JBHPCZ01. The sequence continues at coordinate 4,682 of JBHPCZ010000021.1, read as the reverse complement.
TCACTTAATCTACTGTACTTTTCAGATGGGATGTTTTTGAGCCCGGGTGTAGAAAAATTAAGGGCGGCTCCGGAGAACCGCCCTTATTTAAAGGTTTTGATTTTATAAACTATTTTTACTGCCAACAATAACCGCCGTTGGAAGAGCCGTAACCCATTGGGCCTCTGGCCATGAAGCCCCTGCCGGCATTCGGGTTGATTTTTCTCATTTTAATCAAATGATCAATCCGTTCTTGGTCTAACTTGGCTTCAAGGTTGGATATCTCTTTTTGCAGCTTAGCGGCTTTTTGGGTGGCCGGGTTTTCCTTGTCAAGCTCTGTTTTCAGTTCGAGCTCTTTGGCATAAAGGTCTTGCCTGAGGTTTTCTGTGGCTTTAAAAAAGGCTTTGCGTTCATTTTCCATTTTCTCAATTTCAGCATCGCTCAGATCGTCCATCATATGACCATATCCGGGTCCGCCCCAGCCTTCGTGGTGATAGCCCGGACCATAATGACCCCGCCCATGATGGCCGTAGCCCATTCCCCAGCCGGCAAAAGCATATGCTCCGAATCCAATTATGGCCACTACTGTTAAGACCATAAGAAACTTACTTTTAATATTTGTCTTCATTGTTGTACCTCCCTGCTTGATTCTTTCATATAACATTGAGTTTAAAAACATAATGGTTATTTTTACTAATCTTTATCTAATATAGGCCGTTTAACGTCTTGCCCAGGACTTGAACTGGCATCCTTCGCTACAGTGTGCCACTTTCAAGGCGATCCTATGGTATGATAAACCATTCCATTGCAGGAATAACCAGATGCCCGCTTAGGAAAAGAGCTGCTACGATTACTGCAGCAAATGAAGCCGAAGCTATAAGCAATGTTTCTATATTAGTTGTTTCCATTTTTCGTTTCCTCCTATCAATTTATTTTATTTGTTGCTTGTTGACCTGTTAACTTATTATGCAAAGCGCGTGCCATCAGTGCCACATAGTGGTAGCTTGGTGGATAACAAGCTGAAAAAACAAAAAATAAAATGGTCTAATATTTTAAGATGTAAGTAGAAGTGGATACTAAACATCTATGATGAAAGGCAAGATGGATACTAAATACCCATGATGGAAGGTAAAGTGGATACTAAATACCCATGATGGAAGGATATATTGTAAGTTTTTGGGTTATTTTAAGAAAAATAATTCAATAAAGGTTCCCAAAATATAGCGGCGAAATCCTAAATATGAAAATACAGATACCTTGATAATTATCACAGCACGTATGAATTGCAGATATCTTACAATAAACACAACTCACAGCTAATTCTTTCCGATTACATATATCCTAAAAATTAAAAGGGCAAACCCTGTGAAATGGATTCGCCCTCCAGAAAAGAATAACAATAGAACCTCACACTTTTTAAATGTCTGTTCTAACGGATCGCTCAATATTCAGATCAGTTGACCGCTATCGATGATTTGAGCTTACAGTCCGTCATCAAAAGTCATTTTAAAAAGATCTTTTTCGTCGTCAAACATAATGCGATTGTCAATATAATCCAGCGATTTTATATCCCTGCAATTATAAATTGGCAGACCATCGCAGAATGAGCAGGTATCCGCACTATCCAAAAATAAATGCCCGCATTCAGGACAACAAAAACTTAGAACCGTTTCCCAATAATTATTTTGCATATCCACATCCTTTTTAAAAATAATTAAAGAAAAGGTCTTTGCCAGTTTTAGAAAAGCAATTTTAAATTATATCATAAGTCTGTATTTTTTGTTATGTCAAGCAAAATTATATAAAATTATATAAAATTAAAATACATTACACTTTATTAAAATTAATTACTGAATATTGTGCAAATGAAAACCGCAGATTTGACATGCACTCGATGTGTTCTATGAATATATCTGGATGGGGCCCGTTAAATTGGACCTAAGAAGTGTACATCCGGAAATAAAGCTATAAAGTATTTCAGGGGTGCTAACCCGGATTTTTCACGCAACTGATTCGTTCATGTGCAAGGCGCTCAGGGGCGCTGCCGTAGTGTTCTACTGCAAGCCCGTGATAATGCAGACGCCGCAGGAGTCAAGCCGAAGGCTATGGGCGCATCAGGCAGCGCCCACAGGGTGAAAACATTTCAGCTTAGGAAGAAAAAAGTTCAGGGTACAAAATGTGACAGGAAAGTTGACGCTATTATTCACTATAACTTAATTATTGTAATTATGGAAAATAAGTTTGCTGAAAACTTTTCATGAAATATCCGGGCTAAGCTTGTCACTGTACTACCCAGTTTCCGTTATTATCCCGGCATGAGGTGGCATTTGTCTTTTCGGTTTTGCCGTCGATGGTGGCGTTGATTTCGGCTTCCCGACAGACCTGATCCGTTTGCTGATGGGTATAAGCAGCCTGGGGAGTGACCTGATATTGATTTCCGGTATCCGGGTTGGTCCATGCGGCCGACTGTCCGGACGGTCCGGTTTCATAAACGGTGTTGAGTCGGCGCCTGTCATTTTTGTCCATTTCATTGCCGATGATATAACCCACCAAACCTCCCACCGCCGCGCCAATGAGCGTTGCCTCCGTATTACGGCCGATGGCCTGACCCAGTAAAGCGCCGCTTGCTGCACCGATGCCGGCGCCAACCGTTGCCTTTTTTCCCGTTGTCTGACAGGAAGCGGTCAACAGAGACAGGACAAGCAGGACGGGCAAAATTATTTTTTTCATCATGGTGATTCTCCTTTTTCCAAATGCAGGATGGATAAATTTTTATGAAAAGAAACCGAAAATTTATTCAGGTTAAACGATAAGATAACGCTCAAGAAAAGAATCGTCAAATTAGATCTTGATTTGATCCAATGTCTAATAAGGGACCGCAGAATGATGAATTTTACCCGTTTTAATTTTCTCCACCGTATCCCTGTCAACGGTAAAGGGGTTGTCGGGGAGAACCGGAGCCCCCAGTTGAAGGCTTTCATAAAAAGGCGTTTCCCTGACATTCATATTATATGCAGTCACCATTAAATGTTCCAGATTCAGAACATCTTGAATATTATACGCCAGAAGTGTTTCCAGAGCCATTTTATTGTCATTCATCCGAAAATCGTGCCAGAGCAGGACGGCGAAAAAGCCGTCAACACCTTTTAAATCGCCCCGGTCTAATCCCAACTGATATTCACAAGCCTTCAAACCGCCCTTGTAACCGAGGCTCCCAAGAATAAACCGCAGATCGATATGGGCGTGATCCAGTTTAATATTGAAATATCTTTCAATGAAGGGAACGTCGAAAAGTTTTCCGTTGTAGGTTATCAAAACCTTATATTTCTGGATGTCATTTAAAAAATCGTCCAGGTTCTGATCTTTGACATAATGAAAAATAGATTCACCATCATAGAGAGCGATTGTGGTGATGGATTCATAATGGCGGTCCAGACCGGTTGTCTCGATATCGAGATAGACTGTTGAGTTTCTGAATTCCGGGAAAAAGCGCCAGTGAAGGTTTGCCGGCAAGAGATTCTCAAAATAATTGGGGTTGTTCGATATAAGATGCCGTTTGGATTTCTGAAGGTATCCGGCCACGAGATCCCGTTTTTTCGGGATGGAATGAATTGGGTCCTCTGATGCAAATTCGTCCCAGGTAAATATTCCGGAGTCCCAGATTTTTCTTTCGGTTTTTACACCTATGCCGGGTATGTGAAGAAAGGAATTTTTAAGCATTGTCCCCAGCAAATCGTAGGAGAGATGGATTCATTTGTGATCTTCACCCTATTCGAGTATGAAATGTCCGGGTTAAACCCTAATAAAAAATTCGCTTTGTTAAAGTACAGGAGCACAAAACTTAATCTATATTTCTGCCAGCAGGCTCTGAAGCTTTTCCGGATCGTATTTTTGCGACAACAGCGGCCCTTCCTTTAGGATTCCAATATGGTCGGAAAATGACGGCCTTTCTTTTTTATAGAGTATTCCAATGGGTATTTTATCCCCCCACTGCATGGAGATGGACATGGCTTTTTCAAAGGAATCCGGCACATAATTCTCTTCGGACAGATCATAGACACGCTTTTTATACCAATCGTAAGTATTTACTCGATTGAATGAAACGCAAGGCTGCGCTATATCGATCAGGCTGAATCCGTTAAATGACATCCCTTCCTGAATCAGTCGGCTCAGATGTTCTTTATTGCCCGAAAAGCTCCGGGCAACAAAGCCCGCGCCCAAAGAAAGGGCAACGGCCAGTGGATTGAAAGGCTCTGAAATGACACCGTGTGGCTGCAAGGCGGTAACCATGCCAAGATCTGAAGTGGGAGAAGCCTGGCCTTTTGTCAGCCCATAAGTTCGGTTATTGTGTACCAAAAGGGTAAGATCCACGTTCCGCCGAATGGCGTGCATGAAATGGTTTCCTCCTTCGCCGTAACAGTCGCCGTCGCCGGAATTTACTATTATTTTTAAATCATGATTTGCCAGCTTTGCACCGGTGGCAAGGGGAAGCGCACGGCCATGAAGAGCGTGAAACATGTTGCATTTTAGAAAATGCGGCGTTTTGGCGGCCTGGCCGATCCCGGATACGATCAGCAGTTTTTCCGGCGGGATATTCAGGCTGACAAGGGCATCTTTCATTGCCGCCAGAATCCCGAAATTCCCGCAACCCGGACACCATTGATTTGCATAATCAGATTCATAATCATTCATTGTGACCATCA
>JBHPCZ010000219.1:0-2216 GCA_042573625.1 Thermodesulfobacteriota bacterium | reverse complement strand
TTTCTCCAAAATTGCTCAATGTCGTTCGCAAAATGACTTTTTACGAGTTTATCAAAACTAAATTAAAGATTTATAGATTCGCACAGAGATTACAGACAGAGGGGGCCTGGCGGCAACGCCTGCCGGATTTTGGCCGCGCCTGAGGGAAACGGTTTTTCAGGGCAAAAACAATCTGTAATAAACTGTTGTAATTAAGAAAAACATATTTTTATTAGCCTGGAGAAAAGCCTTGACATTACATAATCAGGGTGTTAACAAAATGTCAGATTTTTAGTAACGATGCCCTGTGTGATGGCGCATCGTAAAATTGCCTTTATTAAGGTTTTGATGAAGGGCCTTTTAAAGGCTTTGGAAAGGAGGTGGGGAACGGAATAAAGCAGATACTATAACCACTCGTAATTATTAGGTTTCTTTTAATTGAACACGTTAAGGAGGAGAAAAAGATGAAGAAATTATTTGTTTTTGCTTTGGCAGTTTTGCTGGTTTTTGCTTTTACCATGCCGGCAGCTGCAGTGGAGCATGTATTCGGCGGGTACTTCAACACAAGATTCGCCACAAACCAAAATTTTACCGGCCAAGATCAGAACGAAAAACTGGATATTACATGGGTCGACACCAGGACCCGGCTTTACTATACTGCCGTACTCAATGATAACCTGAAGCTCGTTACCAAGACTGAGATGGATGCCGTGTGGGGTCTTGCAGGGGCACAGGGCGGCATAGTCGCACCTGGTGCTAGAGCGGATGGTGATGTCGGTGCCGATGGTGTTGGTGTTGAAGTAAAGAACATGTACGTTGACTTTACTCCGACGCTTTTCCCGGATATTAACTTTAAAATCGGTGTACAGGGTTTAATGCAGTCTCGAGGTTTTTTCTTTTTTGACGATTTTGCAGGGTTGGTAGCCACATACAAAGGAGATAATTTCACACTTCCCTTTGTCTGGATGAAGGCATACGAAGGTACCATGGCGTTGAATACCGATTCCAACTCCAAGGACGTTGATATCTACGGGCTTAATCCTACGTTTTCCATTAACGACCTTCAGTTAAATCCCTTCATTTTCTGGCTGAATTCGGACAATATAGGAGCCTATCATCCATCTGCAAACCATAACAGTGTTGGCGAAGCTGCGTTTTTGAATTCACCGGGCATTGTTGGAGATGTTGATGCTTGGTATCTTGGAATTAATGCGGATTATAAGGCCGATGGCTGGGGTGTTTGGGGAACATTCATCTACGAGACCGGTGAGGCTGAACTGACCCCTACTGCTGCTCTCGTTCTCCCTGCTGGTATCACGTCAGCTTCATTTGACATCGATGCATACCTGATTGCTTTTGGTGGCAATCTGCAATACAATGATCTTGAGCTTCACGGAGAGTTCTTCTACGCAACCGGTGATTCGGATCCGTCAGACAACCAAATTGATGATTTTCTCGCGCTCGGCCAGAACCACGGCTGGGCAGAAATCATGGGGCATGGCATGTTTGACGTACGGGCATCTAATGGCTCTTGCGGGAAGTATGTCACCAACGTCCAGGCATATAATATAGGTATGAAGTTCAAACCCTTTGAGGAGATTACTTTGGGTCTTGACCTATGGCACGCGGAACTCGCCCAAGACAATGCTGCGGGTAACGACGAACTGGGTACCGAACTTGACGCTAAAATTACATACCAAGTGGTGGAAGGTCTGCAACTGGATGTGGTCGGCGCTATTCTGTTCGCGGGCGACGCGACTTATACAAGTCCTGGACTTAGAGAATCTGATCCTTATGAAATTGGTGCACAGTTGTCACTCAGCTTCTAAGGAGAAACCTTATTATACTGTGAAAACAGAATAAGATGTAAAAACATAAAAAGCCGGAAGGGGTACCCCTTCCGGCTTTTTTGCGTTTGCGGCGAAGACGTCGGCTAACCCGATTTTCTCACAAGGCTGAGCGACTCAAGAACGTAGTATTTTACTTCAAGGGCTGAACAACGCGATTCTTTTTGACTTCACAGGACGACCCTGTCTTCTTTGCTCTTTGATAAAACACTCTATTGCTGACCATTTGAAGTTTGCATTTACAGACAGGTGACCGGATCAACCTGACAGTGCGGGCCTTGTTCTTTCCATTCACACATCTGAGTCTTTTCCTCAATTTTGAGGAGGACTATGGCCACATTGGGTATAAAGGCCGGGAGTCTATCCAGGGGGTGAGCCTATCCTTCAGCG
>JBHPCZ010000218.1:0-2217 GCA_042573625.1 Thermodesulfobacteriota bacterium | reverse complement strand
GACCATCAAAAGGTGATGCCATAAACCGTGACATAAACCGCGAAAAAAATGGAATATGCATAATAATCTCCTTGAGTTAATCGTATGTGATTCACTACTCTTGAACAATTGAAGCAAGGATCGTTTTTGCTATGTTGTCGGTAAATACGTTGATCTGTTTCATAAGGTCCATCAACTCCCAGTACACCAAATGGGTCTTCATAGGTTGCCTCTGTACTTTTGTGCGTCGTGTCAAGAGTTCGGGCCGGTATTGCGACAACAGCTCTAAATACTTTTCCTCCATTAAAACAGTTTTCCGTGCCATCTCCGGATCTATCTCTGCAAAGGTATGTTCCATCCGGTAGGTTTGCTTACAAATAGTCTCATGATATGCAATCAATTCTGTCTTTCCCTCTTGAGAAAAATCCTTATCGAGCGCTTCCTTTCTGTCAATCAGCGGTACCATTTTTTTATGGATGATATCACCAATGCTCTCCATATCTTTTACGATTGAGACCATTCCATAGACTTCACTCACCTGTTCCTCGGACAGCTCCTGCCGGGTAATTTGAAACAGATAGTCGACTATCCTCTCCTCAAGAAAATCGAGTTTTTCCTCCCGCACATCAATCGTTTCGAGCAGCGAAAGTTGCGGGTAGCGCTCATCCAGCCGGAGTTCTTTGGACGTGAATGGAACAATAATGGCATCCAGCATTCGCCCCAGGATTTTCGCCATGCGGGAGATTTCTGATCGGGCCGAATCAATAGCCAATGACGGCGTTGAGATCATACTCTTATCCAGATGCCGCGTGACCGGTTCAATGCTTCTTTCTTCCGTTTTATCAGGCAATATCTTTAGTACTAACCTCGCAAAAAACGATGTAAAAGGGAGAAAGACCAGCGCCAGGCTTACGTTGAAAAGGGTGTGCGCATTGGCAATCTGTCGAGCGGTGTCTGAATTAAATTTGGCAGCGATAACCCGTATAATGTCTGCAAAAGTAGGAATCCAGAAAATAAATAAAAAAACGCCCGCAATTTTGAAAAGCACGTGGGCCAAGGCTACGCGCTTTGCCTCACGTACCGTTCCGATACAGGCAAACCCCGCAGTAATGCAAGTGCCGATATTCGCGCCAAAAACCAGCGGAATACCGGCATTCAATGTGATCAACTTCTGTTGCGCCAGAACGATGACGATGCCCGTAAATGCGCTGCTGCTCTGAATAAGCCCCGTAATCAGCGTGCCAACCAGCAGGCCAAGCAGCGGATTTTCCAATCCTTTCATGACATCGATAAATCCTTGATACGTTCTAAGAGGTTTCATTGAATCGCCCATCAGTTTCATTCCGTAAAATAGAATGCCGAATCCGAGGATTGCTTCACCGATGTGCTTGATATCCTCTCTTTTGGCGAACATTTGCATTGCAAAGCCGACTGCAATCATAAGCAACGCATAATCGGTCAATTTGAACGCAATCAATTGAGCGGTAATTGTGGTACCTATATCAGCGCCCAGAATCACGCCCAGGGATTGGGTAAAAGTCATCAATTCCGCCTGCACGAAACTCACCAGCATAACAGTTGTGGCGCTGCTGGATTGAATCACCATTGTTGCAAATGCACCAACCCAAAGCGCTATCACACGATTTTTGGTTAATGCGGCAAGAATCGATCGCATCTTTTGGCCTGCGGATTTTTTCATGCCCTCACTCATTTTCTGCATCCCATACAGAAAAAGAGCCAATCCGCCAAACAACCCGATGATTAAAAATCCCCAAGAAAATTCGCCGGGCTTACCACCGCCGGCAAAGAGGGTGTTTGCCAGTAGCAAGGATGCGATTGCAATCGAAAATAGCAATTTCATTCCCTTTTTCAAATACTTAATAACCAAAGACAAATCATCCCTTATTTGTTTTTAGAAAGCGTAATGGCAAAAATGTATTGTGAGATATGGCAGTAAACGGTTAAAAAGAAAATGATGCAGCGATAGCCTTATCCTCTACCTTGCAATCATGGCCCTCATCATGTCGCCGGCATTTTCTGCATGATCGGCTATGGCGCCTATTGTTTCAACAAGCCTGAACAGATGAAAAACCGTAACAGGATCTATCTTCATGTTTAAGATCTTTTCCTTTACCAAGTCTTCAACCTTGTCTGCTTCATGTTCCTTCTTACGGATATCTCGGACAATATCCTTGACTAAGACGCGTTGTTTTTCCGAGAATTTTGCAAAGTATTTTC
>JBHPCZ010000217.1:0-2239 GCA_042573625.1 Thermodesulfobacteriota bacterium | reverse complement strand
GTCACAAGACGCTTGAATCGAACCACCATATTTCCCGCCAGCCATTATGTCACACAACAGAAGATACTGAAAAAGGCAAGCGAATCGATTATCTCTGAGCTAAAAGAGAGGGTTGATTATTTTAGAGCGGAAAACAAACTGATTGAGGCTCAACGTATCGAAGAAAGAACACATTTTGACCTTGAAATGATATTGGAGCTTGGATATTGCAACGGAATTGAAAATTATTCCCGTCATATCACCGGTAGGGCTTCCGGTGAACCCCCACCGACACTTCTGGATTATTTTCCGGATGATTTTCTTGTATTCGTTGATGAAAGCCATATTGCCGTCCCTCAGCTGCGTGCCATGTATAAAGGGGACAGATCGAGAAAGGGGACGCTTGTTGAATACGGGTTCAGGCTTCCTTCTGCTCTCGACAACCGTCCCCTGAAGTTTGATGAATCTGCTTCAAAAATATCTCAGGTAATCTACGTGTCGGCAACACCTGCCGATTATGAGCTTGAAAAGGCAGGTGTTGGACTTGTCGAGCAGATTGTAAGGCCGACAGGCCTTCTCGACCCTGTCATCGAAGTCAGGGGCGCGGAAAACCAGGTCGATGATCTTTTTGAAGAGATACTGAACCGCCAACATCGGAATGAAAGGGTTTTGGTGACCACTTTGACAAAGCGAATGGCTGAAGACCTGACCGAGTATTATACGGACTTGAGCATCAGGGTGCGTTACCTCCATGCCGACATCAAAACATTAGAAAGAATGGATATCATTAGAGATCTCCGAATGGGTATGTTTGATGTTTTGGTCGGCATCAATCTTCTCCGTGAAGGTCTTGACATCCCGGAAGTCTCCCTTGTCGCCATACTCGATGCAGACAAGGAAGGTTTCCTCCGTTCTAAAAAATCACTGATCCAGACCTGCGGCCGTGCTGCCAGGAATGTCCGGGGTAAAGTCATCATGTATGCCGATGCGATGACCCCGTCGATGATCCAGACCATCAATGAGACAAACCGGCGTAGAAAGATACAGGAAACATACAACAGAGATCACGGCATTACTCCGGAAACCATTGAAAAGGCAATTACTTCTGCCTTTGCCGCCAAGTATGAAACCGATGACACCGCTGCTACAGCTCAGGTGGCGGAATCTGTAAAGAAATATACCTCTTTGGATGATCTGGATGGGGTGATACGAAATCTGGAAAAAGAGATGGATCAGGCCGCTAAAGCGCTCGCCTTTGAGAAGGCTGCAGAACTCAGAGATCATATCAAAGCCCTTAAAAAAATGATTTTATTTGAAATATGACGGACCGCATGGCCCTTTTATGAAGGGTGCTGCGCGTTAAACCTGAAAACAGAAATATGCAATTGCAATCTCGCATCAGACATCAAGCATTAAGCTTACACGATAAACTGTCCATGGTTTCAAATGAACCGGGTGTCTACCTTATGAAAGATGCCGGGGACAAAGTGATTTACGTGGGAAAGGCCCGTAATCTGAAAAAAAGACTTGGTTCATATTTTAAAACAACGGGGCAATTGAATATTAAAACCGGTGTTCTGGTGAAAAAAATATCCACTTTTGAAACCATCTTAACCGGAACCGAAAAAGAGGCTCTGATCCTCGAAGCCACCCTTATCAAACGGTATAGACCGAGATACAACGTCATACTGAAAGATGACAAAAGATATCCGTCTTTGCGCATAGACGTTAATGCTTCTTTCCCTAACCTTAGCGTTGTTCGCAAGATAAAAAAAGATGGCGCCATGTATTTCGGCCCTTTTTCTTCCTCTCAGGCTGTGCGTCAGACTTTAAAAGTCATCCATAAAACATTCAAACTTCGCAAATGTAAAACAAGAGATCTTAAAGGCCGGGTAAGACCTTGTTTGAACCACCAGATCGGATCTTGCCTCGCTCCATGCTGCCTCGATATTGATAGAAACCGCTATAAAGAGATTGTCAAGGAGGTGATTCTTTTTCTGAAAGGACGAACCCCCGACCTGATTCTCAAAATTAAAAAAGAGATGATGGCAGCCGCTGAACAGCACGAGTATGAGAGAGCGGCCCTTCTCAGGGACAAGATGTTCGCCCTTGAGAAGACACTTGAAAAACAGATTGCGGTGTCGAATGATTTTAAAGACAGGGATGTCCTTGCTCTCGCCAGAACACCGGGTTTCTCCCTGATAACCCTTTTCATTATCCGAGGCGGTTTCTTGTTGGGCTCACGGCATTTCACCTTCTC
>JBHPCZ010000216.1:0-2239 GCA_042573625.1 Thermodesulfobacteriota bacterium | reverse complement strand
TTTAATAAATTCATTTCCTTGTTCACTTATACCAATATATTGATAGGTAACCTCTACTTCAGTTTTTAACTCATCTATTTGAAAACACTGAACAGAGATAATACCCACCTTCTCATCTGGCTCTACCTTGTAAAATTGTACAAAATATTCATCAGGGTTATATCGTTTTACAAGCCAAACTGCATTAGACGAAGCATGATCATGGTTTTTGGTTAAAAAGATATAGTCTTCATGCAAGTCACTTGATCCCATGATATTTTCATAGTCCCAGCCCGGAACCCACTTCTTTTCCCCTTCTGCACTAAAGAGAGGAAATAATATTTCAATTGGTTGGTTTATGTTGAATTTTTTCGAATGTTTTACTGATTTCAATGTACTTCCTCTGATTTATTATCATGCTAACGCTGCGGTTAACTGGCGGCGGATATGAAGCAAAGACGTTGAGGCCGGCCCCTAAAAGCTACACCAATGAGGCCGTGAGGAATAAGCCGTCCAGGTTGAACCGGCTGTTGGATTTCTTGCACAATAAGACACTCCGATACGCATGTGGAAATCCAAATTCACACACCCGCAGAAAGATCCATCCCTATTCGCTTCGAGATTCGATGGTTTCCCTCCAGGAATGGACTTACAAATATTCTCTATATCATTCCAAGCTTGGGCCGAAACCTCTCCCACTACCGGGGCGGTAATCTCCATGCATCATCCCATGGTGACCCATACCCCCTCTAAAACGCCCCCACCAGCCAATTTCTGATGTATCCTTGGGTAAAGTGCGTGCAAAGCTCAAAAGGTCAAGAATATCTTTTTCGCTCCAATCATTGATAATTGCTGAGGGCATCCTTGTGCCGGGTTGACCATTTCTAACCTTGTGGATGAATTCCCACGGGTTATTGTAAGCTATGGTGCCAACAAACTCAGGCTTTTCAGAATCTCCAAAATTTATTCCTATACCTACCGTACCGTGGCACATGTGAGTACAGTTTCTCCTGAAAATATAGCTTCCCGTCCTTGGATTACCTCCTATGGGCAAACCTTCATTATTCACAAATTTGCTTGTGTCAATAAGTCCTTTTTTCATAAAAAGTGCAAGATCAGCGATCTCTTTATTACCAATATATTCTGTAAAATCGTGTTTCTTTGGGATGCCTCTCTTGTTTGCGTCCTCAAGTTCCTTTATGGACATTTTCTCAGCTGCCTCATACACCCCTTTGAATCCGGTGTAGTGAGACCCCTTGCCATAGGCGCCGTTTTTACCACGGTAGTCCCAACCATGACACTCCTTGCACCGATAAGTATCATATCCACTCCGCTTGTTAGTGCTTTGTTCATTCCATAGCGGGTGGCCTTTTTGGGGTTTCTCCGTATCAATCGTGGTTTTCCACCAATCGTCATAAAGTTGTCCGCCACGGCTTATGCGTAACAGTTCATCGAGCTTGTCATTTTCTTCCTGCGAGTATGATTGTGGATATAATTGCTGAGTTGATCTGCCCATCATGCCTCCACCCATCTGGGACCATGCGGCCGTACCAAAAACTGTCAGAATCAACAAGATAATGGTAATTCTTTTCATATTAACCTCCTTAGTAGAGATAGTTGTTTCAGCGACTTTGCACCAATTATTATTAAAATCCAACGCCGCGCATCACAGGTGCGAGTTTACGAGCGTCCTTGTCGCCTTGTTATCCCCTCATTTTATATACTGTCTAGAAACCTATTCAACCGTTCATCTTCATCAACATACTCGTAATCGTAATTTCTCCAGCCTTCCCACCCATTTTCGAATGCCCAAAACTCATAAGCCGCACCATTGCTAAAGGTCAGACTGTAATATTGATGAATGCATTCTCCCTCTCTTTTTCTATGGAGAAAGGAGTCGATCCTGTTTGCCAATTCCTTTCCTTGCTTCGTGTTCAATTTTCTAAGTGATTCAGCGCGTTTCGCATATATGTCTTCGATGTCGGCTCTAATTCCCATGTCTTTAAAGTCATTGCTGTAATATTCGTGTAAGCCTGCTTTGCCGGTTAAAAATTGGAGCGCTTCATGGCTCTCTGGTAAATTTATTCCCTTGAGTAAATCGTATACTTTCTTCATGACTATGGATCCTATGGGATAACGCATAAGTAACTTGCGCCGCCTAGGACTTGGTGGAAACCGACACATTAACCGGCGTCAAGTTGACCCATTTGATACTAGTTATGGCCTTCCCTCAGATGAAAGGCTAAAATGGAATTACCAC
>JBHPCZ010000215.1:0-2248 GCA_042573625.1 Thermodesulfobacteriota bacterium | reverse complement strand
TTCTGGAGCAAACCGCGTAATTCATCGTTCGATCCGGTTTTCTCCCTTTCAAAAACCACGTCCACCGGACGTGGTTTTTTTATGGATTTTGGCCCATGAAACCGAAATCGTCCCACAGTTTACTTAAATTTTAACAGCAAACAATTCAATCGGAACACACGAATGGACACCGCTATAAACGCTGTTTTGAAAATTGCAATAATTGCAGGGCGTGAATCAGCAAGCAATAGGATGGCTGCTGTCCCCCCCCCCTCCTCTTGATTGGGTGTCGGCCGACTCACCCAAAGCCTGACCAATGCTTCGAAAATCTGATATTGTTTGAAAAGCTTCTGTTTCCGGAAAGGAATTCATCTTGTTTTTTATATTATTTCATAATATAACAAATTCAGACTGTTAACATTTGTCCCCTATAAAACCAAATCGCAAATTTAGAATAATGCAACGAATCGAAGACGTTACCTTGCTGTATGAAATCAGTAAGGCCCTCAACGAGCACTTGGACCTCAAAAAGGCTTTATATCGAGTCCTGGACATTCTTTCCAATTCAATCAATACATTGCGGGGAACCATAACCCTCCTGGACCCCCTGCACGATGAAATCGGCATAGAGGTTGCCCACGGCCTTTCCAGAAGCGCCATGGCAAAAGGAAAATACAAACTGGGGGAATATTACTTTGGCGGCAGAGATGCTTAAAACCACCGTGAACAAGCTTTCTTACAAGGCCCAAAGATACGACGTCGACTATCGAAATTACCGATAAAACTTTGACTCGGGAGAGTCATAACCATAAGGAATCTCAACACCGCCATGACAATTGAACGTTTTTGGCAGCCACCTGATTTCAACCGACCTGATTCCGGAAAGTTGGGTGAGATCAAGGCTATGTTTTCAGAACTTTATCCCTCAAATGAGTATGGCGATCTTGCCGCCAAAATCAGTCAATACTGGATATCCAAGCTAAAGGAAATCTGGAGGGATAAACCGGAGAACACCAAAAGAAAAGATCTGAAATATAACTCCAAAGATCCGCTTTCCCGAGTTGAGCAAAAAACCGTACTGATCTCTTACGCCGACAGTGTTCGAGAAAACGGCAACCCCACCCTGAATTCGCTTGAAAAGCTTCTAAAATCCCACTTCCCCGCCGTCAGAGGGCTGCACATTCTGCCGCCCTGCAAAATTTCCGAAGAACGGTTCAATGACGGCGGGTTTTCCCAGGTTAAACGGAATCGGATTCATGCACCTTACGGCACCAACGCGCAATTTGAAGCCATAATGGAAAAGTTCTTTTCCATGACCGACCTCGTGCTCAACCACGTGGACATCGAAAATCCGAAATTCCAGCAATATCTGAACGGGGATGATCAGGCAGGAAACTGTTTCTATGTGTTTTCTGAAGCTGAATATCAAAAACGATCGGCCAGAAGTGATTTCGAACAGATCTTTCGCCCCCGTCCATTTCCGCTGTTTACCATTTTTCGAAGAAAACCCCGGGGGGCCTTTGCTGCTCAATCTCATGATGAGAAAATAATTGAGTTAAACAACAGATTTCAAGAGCAGAGGCTGGCGCCTCTACCTGATGACGTTAACAATATTCTATATATCTTTAACAAAATTGCCAATGACCAGATGCTCCTGGCAGAAGATTATCAATACATCACGCGGCTTCGAGAGTATCTCCTGTCTACCATCGCCCTAGATCCCGATCTATTGTTTGGCGTATCGAAAACACAGGAAACCCAGGATATACCCTATATTTTTAACGCAAATCTCCAGCGCCGGGAAGAGCTTCTTTCGATTATCCTGCCCCACCTGGGGGTTCCTGCTGAAAAAGCAAAGCTGTATGCGGAAATTTATGAAACCCATGACACGGAACTGTTCGGCGAACCCATACGTGCACTCACAACCTTCAGCCATGTCCAAGTCGATTTAAATACATCAACCTATGAGGGCCTCAAACTCCTGATCGATGATTTTTCATGGTACCTTAAAATGGATCTGAACATGCTCCGGCTGGACGCGGCCAACTACGCATTCAAAAAATGGGGAACCTCATGCTTCGGACTGCCTGAAGTTAATAAACTACTCAAAATTCTTTACATCTCCATGGATGCTGTCTCTCCAAGAAATGTTCCGAATCTGGAAGTCAATGCCCCATTAGGAGATGTTTTAAAACAGATGGCCGACAAACAGGCGCCACCGCCCATGATGTATGATTTTCATCTGGCCAGCATGCTCCCTGTTGTATTC
>JBHPCZ010000214.1:0-2319 GCA_042573625.1 Thermodesulfobacteriota bacterium | reverse complement strand
GACCATCAAAAGGTGATGCCATAAACCGTGACATAAACCGCGAAAAAAATGGAATGTGCATAATAATCTCCTTGAGTTAATCGTATGTGATTCACTACTCTTGCACAATTGAAGCAAGGATCGTTTTTGCAATGTTGTCGGTAAATACGTTGATCTGTTTC
Source organism: Thermodesulfobacteriota bacterium (assembly GCA_042573625.1). Taxonomy (GTDB): domain Bacteria; phylum Desulfobacterota; class Desulfobacteria; order Desulfobacterales; family UBA11574; genus JBHPCZ01. The sequence goes on along the minus strand of JBHPCZ010000214.1, from coordinate 2,158 downwards.
ATAAGGTCCATCAAATCCCAGTACACCAAATGGGTCTTCATAGGTTGCCTCTGTTCTTTTGTGAGCCGTGTCAAGAGTTCAGACCGGTATTGTGACAAAAACTCCAAATATTTCTCCTCCATTAAAACAACCTTTCTTGCCATTGTCGGATCCATCTCTGCAAAGGTATGCTCCAATCGATGAATTTGCTTGCATACATTCTCATGATACGTCATCAATTCTTTCTTTCCCTCTTGAGAAAAATCCTTGTCGAGCGCTTTCTTCCTGTCGATCATGGGGATCATTTTATTATGGATGATATCGCCAATACTCTCCATGTCTTTCACGATTGATATCATTCCATAAACTTCACTCACCTGTTCCTCGGACAGCTCCTGCCGGGTAATTTGAAACAGATAGTCGACTATTCTCTCCTCAAGAAAATCGAGTTTTTCCACCCGCACCTCAATCGTTTCGAGCAGCGAAAGTTGCGGGTAGCGCTCATCCGGCCAGAGTTCTTTGGACGTGAATGGAACAATAATGGCATCCAGCATTCGCCCCAGGATTTTCGCCATCCGAGATATTTCTGATCGGGCCGAATCAATAGCCAATACCGGCGTTGAAATCATACTCTTATCCAGATGCCGTGTCACCGGTTCAATGCTTTTTTCTTCCACTTTATCAGGCAATATCTTTAATACTAACCTCGCAAAAAACGACGTAAAAGGGAGAAAGATCAGAGCCAGGCTTACGTTGAAAAGGGTGTGTGCATTGGCAATCTGTCGAGCGGTGTCTGAATTAAATTTGGCAGCGATGACCCGTATAATATCCGCAAAAGCAGGAATCCAGAATATGAAAATAATCGCGCCGCAAAAATTGAAAATGACGTGAGCTATTGCTACGCGCTTTGAATCCCGGGCCGTACCGATGCTGGCAAGTCCGGCAGTAATGCAAGTGCCGATATTAGCGCCTAAAATCATGGGAATGCCGGCTTCCAATGTAATCATTTGCTGTTGAGCCAGAACGATGACAATACCTGTAAACGCGCTGCTGCTCTGAATAAGCCCCGTAAACACTGTGCCGACCAGCAGGGCCAATAGCGGATTTTCCAATCCTTTCATGACATCGATAAACCCTTGATATGCTCTCAGTGGTTTCATTGAATCGCCCATCAACTTCATTCCAAAAAATAGAATGCCGAAACCGAGAATTGCCTCACCCGCAAATTTGATATTATCGCTTTTTGCGAACATCCGCATGGTAAAGCCAATTATTATTATTAAAAGCGCATAATCAGTCAGTTTAAAAGCGATCAACTGTGCCGTGATTGTCGTACCGATATTGGCACCTAAAATTACGCCGATCGCCTGGGTAAAGCCCATCAATTCAGCCTGAACAAAACTCACCAACATCACCGTCGTGGCGCTGCTGGATTGGATCACCATTGTGACGAACGCGCCAACCAAAAGCGCTATCACACGATTTTTGGTTAAGGCGGCAAGAATCGCGCGCATTTTGCTGCCAGCGGATTTCTTCATTCCATCGCTCATCATTTCCATTCCAAACAGGAAAAAGGCCAATCCACCAAACAACCCGACAATTAGAAATCCCCAGGAAAAACTTGCAGGGCCGGCACTGCCGGCAAAGAGGGTTTTTGATAAAAATATAGTGGCGATAATAACCGACAACAATATTTTTAATATTTTTCCTAAATGCTTAACAAACATAACCAATTCCGTCCTCCTTCAGCTCAACCCGGACATTTCACGAGTGAATCTGCAATGACCTTCGACAACCAGATTTTATCGGGGCAGCTCTTAAATATTCTTTCCGGCTCTATCAGTAAAATATTCGAGTTGGGGATACCTAGGGGAAAAGCATATTCAGATACATTCATAAACGATTTAAAAGAAATGCTATGGTTGTTTCCTATGTCTCTATCTAGCAATCATGGCTCTCATCATATCGCCGGCATTTTCTGCGTGATCGGCTATGGCGCCAATTGTTTCAACAAGCCTGAACAGATGAAAAACCGTAACAGGATCTGCCTTCATGTTTAAGATCTTCTCCTTTACCAAGTCTTCAACTTTGTCTGCTTCATGTTCCTTCTTACGGATATCTCGAACAATATCCTTGACTAAGACGCGTTGTTTTTCCGAGAATTTTGCAAAGTATTTTC
>JBHPCZ010000213.1:0-2330 GCA_042573625.1 Thermodesulfobacteriota bacterium | reverse complement strand
CAGCAGCGGAACCTGAGTAATTTCATAGCCGAGCATTTGATAGCTTTCTTTCAGGAGATGATCCAGCCGGGCTGCCATGATATCGTCTTCTGCTCTCACCGCATCTTTTTCAAACTTGAGCCGTTCAAAGAAAAAGATTTTTTGATATCGAGCGGCATGGCTTTTTTCAATGGGTTCAGTGGGATCGAGCCCTTCAAGATTGAAATAGGCGATGCTGTCCGGAATCGCCCTGTCCAGGAAAATCGTCACTTTTTCCGGAAGGGATGTTTCTATTTCGATCTTTTCATAAAGGATATGCCGCTCAAAAGCCAGAACGTCCGATTTTATCTGGTCTAAACTTTTTCCCCTATTCATTTCATTATCGATATAAGCGCGTGCAACCTCATGAACAACCCGGTACCCCATCCGTTCAAGTTCGGAAATGACGGAGGTTTTACCAGAACATGGTGATGACATACCAGTTTGTTGAACGCATAAAAAACCCTCATTGTTTAATCCGATTTGTTTAAGTTCTGAGATTAGCAGCGTGCTTCATCCGCCGCGCACTGAATCGATTAAAAGCAACGGCACTACCCAGAATCATGCATCCTCCTGTCCAGAAATGCCAGGTGACGAGTTCACCGAGAATGAGTATTCCAAAAATCGATGCGAAAATGAGTTCGCTGGTCAGGTAAAGACCGCCTTCCCAGCTTTTGCAGTATTGGAAGCCTTGGTTCATTAAGAGTTGAGCGGTTATGGACGTAAATGCGATACCCCCGACGATCAATAATTCAACCGGGGTTCGGGGAATCTGAGGATTGGCAATATACGGCGGAAGGGTAACAAGCGTGCCCAGTAAGCAGAAATAGAGATAGATGATGACCGGTCCGTTGTGCTCTCTCAGTTTCTTTATCATACAGACGGTAATTCCGGCTGCAACCGCAGCCAGCAGCGCCATGATCTGTCCAAACAGGGAACCTTGAAGACTAAAGTCAAACAGCACTGCCACACCGCAGATTGCAACCAGGACGCAGGACAGTTCTGGTATGGATATTTTTTCCTTGAACATTAGCGGGGAGAAAATTGCCGCAAAAGCCGGAAAAGAGTAAAAGAAGACCATCGCTGTTGATATGGGGAGAAGGCGGATCGCAACAACCAGTGACAGGAAGGCGATTCCCCTGATGATCAGGAGCCTGTAATTATGACCGCCGAAGGGGTTTCCTCGCCAGCCAAAGATGAGCGGCAGGATCACCAGACCCGAACAAAAGCGGTAAAAGGCGATATCCCAGACGCTGAATGAGGGGCCGATGATCTTGATCAGGGCACCGAGCACAGCGAAGAGAGATGCCGAGCTTAACATTAAAAGAGGACCCAGGGCGGCAGCGTCGGTCAGATTCAATATGCAGTTCTTTTTTTCATTATAAACCAGATTAGATTTCATTTATTTTTTCTTCCAAATCGTCAACCAACTTTTGATATTCCGCGTTGTCCGGATCTATACTGAGGGCCTTTTTAAAATCGGCAAGGGCTTGTTTGAGACGTCCCATACTTTCCCAGGTGTGCCCCCGGCCGATATGGCTGTCGGCATCGTATGGATCTTTTTCCAGGGCTTTGGTGAAATCGGATACAGCCTGATCAAAATCTTTATTGTTGGCCCGGGCGACGGCTCTATAGTAAAGGGCGTCAGGATGGTCGGGATTCATTTCCAGAACTTCTGTGAAATACGCTATCGCTGTGTCGTATAAATCTATATTGAAATGATCTATACCTTTATCGAACAGATCTTCGATGTCATTGTTCATCTGTTTGTTCTTTCCCAAAACGATAGTTTCCCATCAATAAAAATTTCAAACATATACTATTCGTTGTTGTTTCGATATTCAGTTTGAACCTGTAACAACATATCTGAAAATTCTTCCTTTGAAATAAAACCCTTTTGGATGAGCAGCTGGGTAACGGCATCCAGTTGAATGGTATTCGAAACCAGCAGCTCTTCAATATTGGCCAGGTCGGTTGAGTCTGGTTGTTCTGTCATTGTAGCACCTCTTTAGATTACCGAAAAATTTTTAATAAAATATCCAGGATAGGTGATACAGCGATATATAATATATTGATCGTGTTAGGTCAAAAAAATAAATGGCGGTCGGATATTTATTAGACTTGATTATTGGGCATTCCTTGTTGGATATTGGATATTCGGTCACTGCAAAATAGCGACAGTTTTCAAGGCCGGAGGCGATGCCCCCATCATGGGGGCTTCCTGATGCCCGCTGCTTTGCCGGAAGAGAGCTCACTAACAGAATAACTCCATGGTGTTTACATGGAGGATGACGAGAAGCAATTTCAAAACC
>JBHPCZ010000212.1:0-2349 GCA_042573625.1 Thermodesulfobacteriota bacterium | reverse complement strand
ATATATGGTAGAAATGCTTGTTCGGATATTGCCGATTTTATTCCTGAATGGCCGGATCATATATTTTTGCATCATGCTATAATACGATTCTTGAACTTTGAGCAATGAAGTATCGAGAATCCAGGTCAACGGCCCAGGGGTCTTGAAAACAGAGGACATATAATAGCATAATTGGATATCGTGGTTATCTGCCAACGAATTGAAATCAGTAAATCATTTCCTCAGTCATCGTTTTTATGGTTGTTCCGGGCTCTTTCGACAATTCCATCCCGTTTCAGATAGTCACGGGGATCGGAATTCGGTATTTTCAGAATCTTTTTCAGGTAGTTTCTCTGGTTTTCGATCGCTACATGATACAAATTCGAATGAATATCCCAGCGCGAAACAAAATGTGACAGCATGAAACGATCGGTAGAGTCCAGTGTTGACTCGAGCCTCTGAGCAATGGCGTCATAGAAGTCGACGGTCTTTTGGAGAAGGTCTACTTCGCTTTCGAAGCCGCCCATATTGGCCTCCTTGAATTCACGATAAAGGAACAGGAGCTTTTCCAGATATGTCCGATCCGCCATCTGGGCCACAAGATCCGCCGAACCCAGAATTTTGCCGAGAAGTTCGATTCGGGGTGAGGGGAATGTGACGGTCGTGAGATCCAGAGCGGGATCGGTGCAAATAATCATTGTTCGGCCCGCGGCGACCTCTTCTCCAGAGAGTCCAAGTTCTGTCTGTGTGAGTGTTAAAAAATCCATGCTTCGTTTGACATGGCTGGCGGTATGCTTGGCGCCGGTCCCTTCCGTGTCATGCTCTTCCTGTATATATCCCGCATCATGAAAAAGTGCCGCGACCAGGCTCAGGTTGATGTGACGGTCGAGGAAACTTTCGCCGCCCAAGACAGCGCCATGAACCAACCGTGCCATGGCGAGGAAGGTGTTGGTGGTGTGACGCAGATCATGGTACTCGGTATTGCACGCCCGGTATCCCGGATAGTCTCCGTTATAGAGGTTGACGGTTGTGTCGAATGCTGAGGTAACCAGTTCGGTGTCAAAATCAGGAGAAATCAGTCTGAGAATATAATGGACTTCGTCCAGAACAGCCTCAGATGAATTCATCATTATCAGATCGTAGAGTTGCCTGCTGCTCATAGATGTTCGATAGCGTATTGCTCTCTGAAGGTCCAATTGAAAACGGGATCTAAAAAAGTGTCTATAATTCAATCGTCTAGATACCTAATGCGTTATAAATGGTCAAGGATTAATTAACTCCAGCCTTGCCAGCCGATGAAACACCTCATGAATTACAAAAGTAATCTCCCTACCCCGGATTTTCATGCGTTTGATGCGTTCATTTGCAAGGCGCTCAGGGCCACTGCCGTAGTATTCTTGCTGCAACCCTCTGATAACACGAAAAATGGGCGCATCAGGCAGCGCCCACAGAGTAAAAATATTTCAGCTTAAAAAGAAAAAAAGTTTAGGGTACAAAGTGTGACTGTGAAGTTGACGCCATTATTTACTATAACTTATTAATCTTAATCATATAAAATAAGTTTGCTGAAAGATTTTCATGAAACATCCGGACAAAAGTATAGACAACCTTTTATAGACTCATTACTCTTTTCCATAAAAAAGGCTTAGAAAATTAATCTAAGCCCTTGTGTTGAATTGGTGCCCCCGGCAGGGATCGAACTTGCGGCACATGGATTAGGAAACTGTTCGATGAAACATTACAGTGTTACTTAAAAACGATCGAAGAAAACTAAAGCGTTACCACATTGCGATATTTTTTTTATAGCTGAAAGTATAAACCGTGAAACAAGCTGTTATGAAAAGACTGCGAAAGGGCATATCAACGTGACATAAAACGAAAACAAAGAGTAATAGATCCAGTCAAATACTATTGAGTTGTCCCCTGAAAATTGGATGTCCCCATTATAGGGGGGACATAACATATTGAAAAGATTTCATATTAATTGAGCTGGCAATATATTCATTAATAATATAAACTTATCTTCAGCATAAGTTTAGGAAGATGGCTTTTTTTATTTGTTAACAAAGGAGAGTTTATCATGCGGGAACCTATTTTTTAAAAAACCACACTTGGGCGGTCAGGCTTCCTATACCCAAAATCCAAACATTTCAGTCGGTTTGGAGAAAAGTGCCGCCTTGACAATACGACTGGTATCCGGTATCTGAATCCAAGTCGTCGGTTGCTGCAGTATGGGCGCTGCTTGATATCCGGCACTACTGCATATTGGGATGCTTCCTGCTACGGCACCCAACTTTAAATTCTCCCTTATTCAGAGCCCAAAAAGGGAATTCTTATCACTTATATCTCTTGATAAACAATCTGCATTTC
>JBHPCZ010000211.1:0-2366 GCA_042573625.1 Thermodesulfobacteriota bacterium | reverse complement strand
TCGACTTTTCAAGCACCACAATGTTCATTTTGTCTTTCAAGGCATTGTAAACCGCATTTCGTGGAAACGGTCGATAGGAACAGATTTGCAAAAGACCGACCTTCTTGCCTTCCTCTTCGAGCCGGTCAATCAAGTCTTTGATGGTTCCGACCACGGAGCCCATGGACACAATGACCAGGTCGGCATCTTTTATCTTGTAGGTCTTGATGAAACCGCCGCTGTCCCTGCCAAAAGCTTTGGCAAATTCACTACTGACCTGCTTGATGGTTTCTTCGGATTTTTCCATGGCCCGGTGCAGTGTGTAGCGGGTTTCCATGTAGAACCGGGGATCGGCGAAAAGGCCGATACCTCGAGGATATCTTGGATCTACAATATGTTTTGCTTTAAACGGGGGTAAAAAGGCATCGACCTCTTTGGGTTCGGGGATGTCCACCGGTTCGTAGGCATGGGTGAGAATAAATCCATCCATACAGACCATGACCGGCAGAAAGGTCTGCTCCGCAATTTTAAACGCCTGGATGTGCAGATCCGCAGCCTCCTGGTTGTCTTCGGCATGGAGCTGAATCCACCCCGCGTCCCTGAGCGCCATGGAATCCTGCTGATCATTCCAGATACTCAAGGGGGCGGAAATGGCGCGGTTGGCACAGGTCAATACGATGGGCAGGCGCATCCCGGCAATGCAGTAGATCACTTCGCTCATGAGCAGCAATCCCTGGGATGTTGTTGCCGTATACGCGCGGGCGCCGGCGGCACTAGCCCCTAAAACCACCGATGCCGCGGAAAATTCACTTTCAACATTAACATATTCAGCATCCAGCCTTCCCTCACCCACAATGAGCGCCAGATCTTCCACAATATGCGTCTGCGGGGTAATCGGATATGCGGAAATGACATTGGGGCGGCACATGGCCACCACTTCCGCAACAGCGTAAGATCCTTCAACTTGTTTCAGCATTGATCTACCTCTTTTGCATGATTTCAACCGCCCGTTCAAGGGCGGCAACATTGTTTTCACCAACCCGGCCCGGAAACTTGCCCATGATGGCTTCCTGCACCGCTCCCAGGCTCACCAGACCGGTAACGGAACAAAACGCACCGATCATGACCGCATTGGGTATGGGCCTGCCGATGATCTCAAGGGCGATTTCAGTGGCAGCAATGGTTTCTATTGTGGCCGTCGTTTTGATGTTCAAATCTTCAGGCTTTCGATCTGAATTGATCACGATTAAACCATCCGGTTTCAGTCCATCCAAAACAGGGACCGTGTCAATCAAAAACTCGTCCTGTACAATCAGATAGTCCGGCGTTCGCACATCTTCCCGGGTTCGAATTTTTTTGTCATCGATTCTCACAAAAGCCTGGACAGGAGCACCGATGCGTTCCGCTCCAAAAGAAGGAAACGCCTGAGCGAATTTACCGTCCTGGAAGGCCGCAATCGATAAAAGCTCTGCGGCTGCAACATTTCCCTGTCCGCCTCTACCATGTATTCTGATTTCAATCATATTTATCTCTCCCAACCTCAAATTTTGGAAAGAATCTAATGTTTGTGTTTGACATTTCTAAGGGGCGTGGTTGATTATAACCCCTTGAAATGCCTACGTTTGCGAGGTTTTTCTGCTTTTTCAGAGTGTTGTTTTAAACGATAATGCTTCGTGAATGTCATCACAATTTTCACAATAGTCGATTAATATTTTTTGTCAAGATTTTTCAAGACATTAAGGCCCCTACTGAAAATTTGAGATGTCGCTCGCGTCGATTCGTAACGCAGGTCCGTTGCTCGTAAGAATCAGAGATCGTATTCACCTTCCATATTGAGAATGAATTCTTTTGGGGCTTCGCCGGTTGTGACTTTAAATTCACCCTCACCTTTGATGCCGGCCAATTTGCCTGTCCCTTTATAGGTTGTCCAGGTGCCGGTGGTTACCTTGCTTTTTCCGTCACGATGACCTTCAAATCGGCTGTAGACCGAACCGTCCTGGAAATTGGTGACGGCATATCCTTCCATACGGCCGCTGCCCGCGATCCGGTTGTGGAAGTTGACACTGCGCCGAGAGACAAATTCTCCGGCCACCCCCACTTCATACTCAATCGGGACACCCTCCATTTCAACCAGCATCAGAGAGTGATCGGGTTCATCGTGAACGTGTAAGGATTCTCTCCGGGTAATGCGAAGTTTGTAAGTTGCTTTTCGTTTCATGCATTTTCTCCTTTCTAATCAACGGTTATCTGAAATACTAATTTTAACTCACTGGCTCCCTGCGGATGGCTGCAGGGGGCTTCATTTATAACGTTTCTACTTAAGCCGAAATAAATGCTTGACGGCACTCCAACCCATCTTCCTGCGGAGAATGCCGAGCTGATCCTGA
>JBHPCZ010000210.1:0-2391 GCA_042573625.1 Thermodesulfobacteriota bacterium | reverse complement strand
TCTGACCTCCGATACAGTTCCTCAAGCGATACATTTTCAAAGCCTGCTTTCTCGATGCGTTCAGGCGTGACAAAAGGGTCATGAACAATCACCTGCATTTTCAGCCCGCGTGCAAGATCAGCTACAATCGAACCGATTCTTCCAAAACCGATAACCCCGAGTATTTTGTTGTATACCTCCCTGCCCTGCAGTTTCTTTTTGTCCCAGCGACCGGCCTTTAACGACGTGGTTCCCTGGGGAATATTGCGTGACAGGGCCATCAGCATGCTGATCGCGTGCTCGGCGGTGGTGGTAATGTTCCCGCCGGGCGTATTCATAACGATGATACCCCGCCTGGTTGCCGCCGGGATGTCGACATTATCCAGACCGATTCCCGCACGGCCGACGACCCTCAGGCGGTGAGCGGCTTCCAGCAGGTCATCGGTCACCTTTGTCGCACTGCGAATAACCAGGGCATCATAGTCGCCGATGATATCTTTAAGCGCTTCCGGCGCCAGTCCTGTTTTGACATCAACTTCAAAGCCCTCGTCCACAAGCATTTTAACGCCGGCCTCACCCAGATTATCGCTGACCAACACCCTCATAATACTCCTCCGAAAATGAAAACAGTAAAAAATGAAGCGCAAACAGACTATAATTGGTTTTAAAACCGCTCCTACGAATGATCCATGAAACTACCAATCCGGGTACAGTTCATCCCACTCCTCATAAATCCGTCCGGGATCACGGCGAAGATCAAGGCGGTTCGCTTTCTCAAAAGCCGCCGTTGCTTTCTCAAATTCTTCTTTGGGGATATTGCCCTGATTAAACAGTATTTCCGCCGCCTCGAAGGTTTCATCTGCTTCACGTGGAATTACCCTGACAAGACCGTGGTCAAATGCCTGCAGGAGCATATCCCTGAGTGCTTTCGCTACCTCACCTCTCTTCTGCCCGGGCTTGACGGTGGCATTTTTGCTCAGGTAGAACACCCGGGAGCCGTCGGATATCAGTCGCTGATTTTCTTCGTCCCAGCTCGCATTCGACGGGACAATGAGGATGCTCCGCTTTGCAAGGCTTTTATGATTAATGACAATTGGTTCATATTTCGTATAGGAATCCGGATATCCCTTCTGTCCCCGGGGCCCCCCGGGGCCGGTAACCAGGGCCAGACAGATTGAGATTTGATCCTTGCGAACATCCGGCTCTACCTCGTCGAGCCTGCCTTCGATTGTGGCAACAACCAGTTCGCCCAGATTTTTTAGCCGACGCGCGACCACCTGCATCTCGGGCTCACCCGCCCGGATATTCATTTCATAGACAAGAATGTCGACCGGTTTTCCGGTCACGGGGTCGATGGATACGCGGCAACCCGGATATAGAATGCACGGACGGAGGATGCCACCCTTCTTCATTTCCTCTACAAAAGGTTGAAAAATTTTTTTTCCGACCATTTTTAACAGTTCAGGTGTTTCAGCGGGATGCATTCCGATTGCCGCCATGCCGCCGGTAACAGGATTGGTCTGGCTTGGCGGCCCTTCAAAGCGAAGCGGGTAATCCATAGCCGTGGGGAGTACGCGAAAATTGCCCTTACCGTCAACCAGAGTGGTAAAGCTGATCTCAATTTCTGATTTCCAGGCTTCAATTAAAAGCGGCCATTTACCGTCTCCGTGCAGGTCCTGGTAATTTTCACCGTAAGCTCTGTGAAATATGTTCCATACTTCAAGAATATCTTCGACGCGGAAAACAGGCCGGGAACCTTTACCACCGGCACTGTAAGGATACTTCAAAACTGCACCACCATGTTTGCGGATGAACTCGGTGACCATCCCTTTCACTTGCTGCAGATTTTTGGCATCCGCTACCTTAAACGGCGCAACAGGCACGCCGGCCCTTCTCATCCAGGCCTTTGCTTTAACTTTATCCCCTTCAATAAACGATGCTTCCTTTGTCAATCCGATGACTCGATCTCCATACCCCGCCTCAATGAGTTCATTGACGAGACCTTCATAAAGCAGATCTTCCGGCATAATGACAGCGTAATCAATTTCGCTGTCTTCAAAAGCCTTTAAAATGACCTGTTTGTAATCCTTAACCGACTTTCCTTCAAAAGGAAAAAGTTTCAAAGACCATTTTTTCTTTCCCCTGACGGCATTCATTACCGGGCCCATACCGGTCATTCCTTTGATGACAGCGCCAATAAATTTCTCTTTTTCAACCGTTGATACCGTGTAGGCACACATACAGGTCCTGCCATCCGGTCCAACAAATCCGATCGTTTTTGTTGCCATAACGTTCTTCCCTTCCTATAAAGCCCATTTTCGCGTTTGAACTCACCGTCAACCGAAATTAATCCCTTCGCCGATCAGATAGAGAACACCCTGTTATTGTTCCAATAGGAGAGCTCTCGGAAAA
>JBHPCZ010000020.1:0-42951 GCA_042573625.1 Thermodesulfobacteriota bacterium | reverse complement strand
TCCCTAATATACTCAAACAGTGCCCGATTTAATATAGGATCACCCATTGCGCGGATAGATCGGGTTTTGTGTTAAGCATTTCACTTGAATCCTCGGACCCTTGACCCCTTGAATCCTTATATCTTTATTTAATCATTCGACCGTGATCCCGTTATCGTGTGCCAGGGGATTGAGTTCACCGGCGTTATAAACCAAGGCTGCCGATCCATTTCTTGATCTCGGCAATCAGTGTCGCATAAAATTTTTCAGACCCGCCCAGGCCCCGCCTCCCAAAGTAGTAGTTTATTTCAAGAAAAAACAGCGCGTTATTTTCCTGTGAAAACAGGATATCGAAACCCGCCAGGTTGATACCGGTCAGGATACAGAAATCCTTGACGGATGACATCGCGGCCGCCAGCAGCTCAGGATCGGATTCGGTATCGATCACGGCCCCTTTCGCCAGATGAGTCCCAAAGCGATGGGCGTTTTCCTGGATGCGCCAGTAGGAAGTCATCGTCTGCCCAATAACAACAACCCTGAGAGATCTGTTTTGTGATGGAATATGTTCTTGTAACACAAATCCCGTATGGCCGCTCTTCTCAAAGCTTATCGCAGTTTGTAAAACATTTTGAAATTCGGATGATGATTGTATCAAATAAACCTGTTCTCCTTCTCCGCCCCAGTCGAATTTGAATACAAACGGAAAATCCAGATTGGGTTTTTCCGGAAAACCGCCGTAGTGCGTGGAAAAAGCATCGAGGGTTAAAAAGATTTCGGTTTTTGGATGGGCGACATGTTTTTCTTTAAAAAGGCGGGCCTGACCGACTTTTCCCGGATAGTTGAATCTGGCATCGAAATTGGGAAAAACATGTGTACAGTTACGATGCGCCATTTCATACAGGGATTGCCTGCATCCCTGGGGGAGAATAACGGCGTCGGCGGCCTTGATGGCGGCAAGATCGTCAACTCCGGGATCACGTCCCGCACAGAGCAAACTTTTATCTCCTTCAAAGCAGGGATGATAAGACAGGATCATTAGTACCCGAGTCTCCGCAGTGCTTTTGTGTCTTTGCTCCAGTTTTTACTTACCCGTACAAAGAGCTTTAGAAAGACTTTGGTACCCACCATCCGTTCGATTTCTTTTCTGGCCTCTGTGCCGATCATTTTCAGCCGGCTGCCGTCTTTTCCGATGACCATGCCTTTTTGTGAGCCCCGTTCAACATGAATCGTTGCATTAATTTTTACAAGAGTTCCTTTTTTGTCTTCAGAAAAGGACTCTATGGTGACCGCTGTGGAATAAGGGATTTCCTGTTCGGTTAATCGAAAAACCTTTTCACGGATCATTTCAGCCGCGATGAAGCGTTCCGGCATATCGGTAATCGTCTCTTCCGGAAAGTAAGGGGGACCGTATGGCAACAGCGCCTCCATGGCTTCAAGGAGTTGTTCAACCTGCTCTCCGAGGATAGCGGAAACCGGAATGATAGCCTCAAAGGAATACGATTTTGCCCATTGGTCCATCATGGTGAGCAGCATCGGTTTTTCAATAAGATCGATCTTGTTAAGGACAAGAACAACGGGGCGATGTAATGTCTTGATTTTTTTTACCAGCAGCGTTTCAGAATCCGGATCCGAATTTGCGGCATCAACGACAACAAGAACGATATCCGCGTCTGCCAGGGCTGAAAGGGCGGTATCCACAATTCTGACATTTAACAGGCGGGTGGCTTTGTGCACTCCGGGCGTATCAAGAAACACCAATTGTGAAGAGGGTCTGTGTAAAACACCGAGGATACGGTTGCGGGTAGTTTGAGGCTTTTTTGAGGTAATGGAGATTTTTTCGCCCAGCATCTGGTTCAAGAGCGTCGACTTCCCCACATTAGGCGCACCTGAAATGGCAACAAACCCGGATTTAAACTCTCCAAACTGATCATCTGTTTTTTTTGTCATAACGTACCAAAGGTGTTTAATTTATATCATGGATCAACGCTGTGATTGCGTCCCAGACAGCATCCTTCCCAAAGCGGGATTTGGCAGAAAAGAGGATCAGGTCATTATCGCCGACACCCAGCGCTTTTCCTATGGATTGATGCCGTTGTTTTTGTTTTGCTTTGGAGAGTTTGTCGGTCTTTGTCAGGATCAAGATGAAGGGGATGCGGTGATACGCCAACCAGTCCAAGAAGTTGAGCTCTTCCTCCCCGGGAGTCCTCCGAATATCCATGATGAGAACGACCCCTCTTAATGTTTTTCTCGTTGAAAGATAGGTTTCTATCATGGGGCCCCATGTTTTTTTCACGGATTCCGGAACCTTGGCATATCCATACCCCGGAAGATCCACAAATGTAAACGTTTTATTTATTTCAAAAAAATTGATGAGCTGGGTGCGGCCGGGCGTACGGCTTGTTTTGACCAGCCGCTTCCGGTTCAGGATGGTGTTGATCAAAGAAGATTTTCCCACATTGGACCGTCCCGCAAAAGCGACCTCCGGCAATATCGCAGAAGGATACTGAGAAAATTTGGCGGCACTGGTGATAAATTCGGCGGATTTGATAATCATGGGGTCGTATTTCTAAGCAGTTGGAAGATCGTTATGGTGTTGCCTTCGCCACAGACCCACACAGACAGGCATAGAAAAATAGCTGGGCGATAGAAGGCTTGCGTCTGCCCGCGTGTGTCTGTGGTTGATTATAAATGCCCGAGATAGTTTTCCAGCCGGTCCATTCCTTCGGCGATGTTTTCCAAAGAGTTTGCATATGAAAACCTGAGGTATCCTTCGCCGTTTTTTCCAAAATCGATTCCGGGTGTCACTCCCACATGGGCCTTTTCAAGTATGTCAAAAGCCAGTTTGTAGGAATCATTGGAAATGTGCTTTGCATTGGCAAAGACATAAAAAGCGCCGGTGGGTTCAACGGTAATTCCGAGCCCCATCTCTTTCAGGCGCCGGATCATGTATTGTCTTCGCTCGTTGTAGATTTTTTTCATCCGCAAAATGTCTTCTCCGGCATGCTTAAGCGCGGCAATGCCGGCGAACTGAACCATGGCATTGGCAGAAATAAAGAAGTTCTGTTGAACCTTTTGTATGGGCCGGATAAAGTGCTTCGGGGCAATCATATAACCCAGCCGCAGGCCAGTCATGGCATAGAGTTTGGAAAAACCGTTGAATACAATGGCGTTATCCGTAAATTCCAGAATAGAGTGTTCCTTCCCTTCATAAACCAGACCATGATAAATTTCATCGGATACAATGTAAAGTGACTCTGACGCTAACGATAGATCCGCGATGGCCTTCATGCGCTTTTCCGAAAGAAGGTTTCCGGTGGGATTTGACGGGGAGTTGATAAAGATCGCCTTGGTTTTTTCCGTGATCTTTTCCTTGATTGCGGATGGCCTGTATTGAAAACCGTCTTCTTCATACACCGGTATGGTGACCGGTACACCTTGCACGAATTTTATGAAATTGGGATAGCATGCATAATGGGGATCGGAAATAATGACCTGGTCACCTTTCTCAAGAAGTGTTGAAAACATGACAAACATAGCAGGAGACGTACCGGACGATACAACAACCTGATCCGGGCTTATCGAAACATTATAGGACTTTAAATAATGTTCACAGATGGCTTCGCGGAGCTCGATAACCCCCAGGCTGTGTGTGTAATGGGTGTGGCCGTTGTCAAGGGCTTTGCATGCGGCTTCCTTAACACATTGAGGTGTATCAAAGTCAGGTTCCCCGACCTCCAGATGAATAATATGGATTCCCTGGCGTTCCATTTTGTGAGCTCTTTCAAGAACATCCATCACAATAAAAGAGGTCATTTCTCTCGTTCGTTTTGAAATCATTCCCTATCCTTTATCTGTTTTGTATCAGCACATAATATCAGGAAGCTATGTAGGGCAAAATAATGCCGGGGCCAAATACAGAGATTTGGAAAAAAAGGATGAAAAATTATAGTTCGTATTACATGATTTATGTTTTTTCGATCCGCTAGCAAGGCCTTGGGTGTTGTTCGAGAGCAACACCGCTATCGGGCAACAGATGAGGTTTTGCAAGTGGATCGACTAAACGACTTTGTTCAACGGGTATTCTATAATCCCCTCAGCGCCCTCTTTCAGCAGTTTTGGAATAAGGTCCCGCACTACCTCAGTGTAGACAACCGTTTCAATCGAAAACCAGTCCGACTGGTAAAGGGATGCAATGGTTGGCGCGTTAAGGCTCGGAAGTAAGGCGACAATGTTGTCGAGGCGTTTTTCCGGCACATTCATTTTAAGGCCAACCATTTTTCCGCCCAGGAGCGCACCTCGAAGCAGGAGTGATATCTGCTCGAGCTTTTCTCTTTTAACCGGATCCTTCCAGGCGTTGTGGTTCACGATCAGCTGAGTATTGGTCTGCATCAATTCATGTACAATTCGAAGACCGTGGGCTTTTATGGTGCTTTCCGTCTCTGTTACCTCTACGATGGCGTCTGCAAGTCCGGATACCACTTTTGCCTCGGTGGCACCCCATGAAAATGCAACCTTTACCTCGACACCCAGATCGGAAAAATATTTCTTTGTAAATTCAACAAGTTCTGTTGCGATTTTTTTGCCTTGAAGATCCTCGAGCTTCTGGACCGGCGAGTCAAAGGGAACAGCAAGAACCCATCGCGCCGGTCGCGCACTCACTTTTGAGTAAACAAGGTCGGCAATGACGTGTATGTCAGAATTGTTTTCAGCGATCCAGTCTTTGCCGGTAAGTCCTGCATCAAGGGTACCGTTTTCTACATAGAGGGACATTTCCTGAGCCCTGCATATCGCACATTCTATTTTATCGTCGTTTATTTCAGGAAAATAGCTCCTTCCGTTAACATTGATATTCCATCCTGAGCGCTTGAAAAGCGCAATTGTCGCGTTTTGTAGACTTCCCTTGGGAATTCCAAGTTTCAAAAGCTTTTTCATTTAGAATATACCTCCTTGGGGTCAAATACCGGCTTTCCAATAATTTTAATTGACCCGCCGTCAACATGTTTAAAAAAACAGCTCTTATACCCGGTATGACATGCTGCGCCGCCGAGCTGCTCAACCTTTAGTAAAACAGCGTCATTATCGCAATCGATCCTGATTTCCTTAACGAGCTGGAGATTTCCGGAACTTTTTCCTTTCACCCAGAGCTCTTGACGGCTGCGGCTGTAGTAGGTTGCCTTGCCGGTAGCAAGGGTTGCCTCCCATGCTTCCTTATTCATAAACGCCAGCATTAATACCTCTCCGGTGTCATACTCCTGAGTGATAGCAGGTATCAGCCCGTCCACCTTATTAAAATCGAGGTTGATCATTTGATATTCCTTTTGGTGTCTTTCAAATTCTATAATTTGTTTGAACTGAAACAACCCGCACATTTCTCGCCCCCGATAAAATCGGGGTTGCGCGGGTTGGCCCGGATTTCTCACCAGCTTGATTCGGCCATTTGCAAGGCATAAGGGGTGAATCTGTAGTGTACTACCGCGAACCCCTTATAACACAGCAAATGGGCGAATCAGGCTGGCTCGAAGGGGGAAGAATTTATTTTAAAAAATGTCAGAATTCAAAACAGAGTGTTTTTGATCAAAACCACCTTGTTTTTATGTAATCATCTGATTTTAATTTGGTTTCTTGTTGTATTTATAACCAAAATAAATTCTTCATGAGAAATTCGAGTTAGCGAGCGAACCGGCCCCATACCGCAGTCTTCTGTTAAAACTTCTTTGATTAACCAGAATACGAAACAAAGTCAATTTTTTTTTCGAAGGTTGACAGAGCAACTTGCTTAAATAATCGATCTTTGGTAACAGAAACGATGCTATTTGATAATGAATACACAATGGATGATGCATAATTTTGATGATCTGATCGAGGTTTGGAGATAATGCCAGAACGGAATAGTACATCTCAAATATTAAAAAAACGTGCCAGGCGAAGCCAGAGGAGTCTTTTTTCAAGAATTGTCCGGTGGTTTTTCGGCACGTTATTTTTGTTGTTGGTAACCGGCGCACTTGCCATCGTCGGTGTATATTTCTACCTCAGCGAAGATCTGCCGAAAATATCTTCCTTAAAAGATTACCATCCTCCGGTGATCACAACGGTCTATTCAGACGACAACAGGAAAATCGGTGAATTTTATAAAGAACGGAGAATTGTGCTGCCGTTGTCAGAAATGACCCCAATGCTGAAAGAGGCGTTTATTTCTGCAGAGGATGCGAGGTTTTACAAACACAAGGGAATCGACATTTTAAGTATCATCCGCGCATTTTTTAAGAATATTGAAGCCGGAACGATCGTTCAGGGCGGTAGCACCATCACCCAGCAGGTTACCAAATCGTTTCTGCTGACACCGGAAAAGAGCTACACCCGAAAAATAAAAGAGGCGATCCTTGCTTACCGCATTGATAAAACATTTACCAAAGAGGAAATTCTTTTCTTGTATTTGAATCAAATTTATCTGGGCCACGGCGCATATGGTGTGGAGGCCGCTTCCGAAAATTACTTTGGCAAATCCGCCCGGGAATTGAATCTTGCAGAATGCGCCATGTTAGCCGGTCTGCCCCAGGCGCCCAGCAGGTATTCTCCCTTCAAACATCCTGAAAGGGCAAAGCAACGCCAGATTTACGCTTTAAACCGGATGGTTGCAGAAGGCCATATCAACAACATTCAAGCGACGGAAGCCATCAATCAGGTTCTCGATATCAAACCCCGGCGAAACTGGTATATTGAAGAGGTTCCCGTTTATACGGAACACGTGCGGCGTTACATTGAAAGTAAGTATGGACCGGATGTTCTCTATGAGGGCGGGCTCCAGATATACACCGCCGTTAATATTGAAATGCAGAAGATTGCCCGCGAAGAGATTGAAAAGGGGCTCATTGATATGGATAAACGACAAGGTTATCGGGGTCCATTAGAACACCTTAAACCCGAGGATATCGAGTCGTTTTCAAAAGAGCTTCAGATCGAGATGGAAAAGACCTCCGTTGGCGAAGGCTCAATAGTAACGGGTGTAGTCATAGAGGTCGATAACATCAGCGACAAGGTCACCGTTCGAATCGGAAATACTTTGGGAAGCATCAAAATTGAAGATATGCGCTGGGCCAGAAGGCCGAATCCCGAGGTTGCTTATTACCAGGCCAGGGTTATGAATCCCGGTGATGTTCTATCCGTAGGAGATGTTATACAGGTTAAAGTTAAAGAGAAAAATAAAGATTCTGACCAATGGAGGCTTGCTCTTGAGCAGGAACCCAAAGCGCAGGCGGCCCTGCTTTGTGTTGAATCGGAGACGGGACAGGTA
The DNA here is from genome assembly GCA_042573625.1 of Thermodesulfobacteriota bacterium. Taxonomy (GTDB): domain Bacteria; phylum Desulfobacterota; class Desulfobacteria; order Desulfobacterales; family UBA11574; genus JBHPCZ01. The sequence continues at coordinate 35,681 of JBHPCZ010000020.1, read as the reverse complement.
AAGGTTATGGTCGGTGGAAAAGATTTCAGAAAAAGCCAGTTCAACAGGGCTATACAGTCAAGACGGCAGCCGGGTTCTGCTTTCAAGCCGATCATCTATGCGGCGGCACTGGATAAAGGATACACGGCTGCGACCACGATCATCGATTCCCCAATTGTATTTCAGGACACCGAGCGGGATTTTACCTGGAAGCCCAGGAACTACAAGGAGAAATTTTACGGTCCTACCCTTTTTCGTACTGCACTGGCAAAATCGCGAAATGTGGTAACGATTAAAATTTTAAGAGATATCGGCATTGACTATACCATTGACTATGCCCGAAAATTGGGTATCACGTCAGATTTGAGCCGGAATCTATCCATCGCTCTGGGTTCTTCCGGTATCTCCCTTTTAGAACTTGTCCAATCGTATTCTGTTTTTAACAACATGGGTTACCTTGTGGATCCTGTATTTATAACAAGAATAGTCGACAGGGATGGGAATGTCATTGAAGAAAATAGCGCTCAGCGGGAAAAGGTCATCGAGCAGAGTACGGCCTATATAATGACCAACCTCCTGGAAGGCGTAATAAAGCATGGAACCGGACATCGAGTCCGGGCATTGAAAAGACCTGCCGCCGGAAAGACCGGAACGACAAATACGTTTAACGATGCCTGGTTTGCCGGATATACACCCCGCTATACCACAGGAACGTGGGTCGGTTTTGACGATAGAACTTCGCTTGGAAAATCCGAAACAGGTTCCCGGTCGGCAAGCCCGATATGGTTGGGTTTCATGAAGCGAATTCTCGAGGAAAAACCGGTCAGGGTATTTCAGGTACCTGAAGGCGTTATTTTTTCTAAAATTGATGCTGAAACCGGGCTTTTACCGATTCCGGAATCGAAAAAGACCCTGTTTGAATGTTTCAAGGAGGGGACCGTTCCCACCGAATATACAAAGCGCCCGGATTCGATTACCGGACCGGAAGAGTTTTTTAAATCCGAGATGTAATGGAATAGATCGTCAAAAAGCGTTCACCTCGCCACAATCCTTTCCATAAATATATTCCGATTGATCGTTTCTTCTAAAGATTGTAGGAAAGCCGGCGGCTGAAACGGAAATGTATTTTGACAGCCTCTATAAACAGTACCGTTAGGTTAATAGACATATCGAAGTAATTCAACTGTTACAGCATAAAGCTCCATAGAATACCGGCGCAAATCGCCGAACCGATGACGCCGGAAGAGTTGCAGGCCATGGCGTGCATCAGCAGGAAATTGGTCGGGTCCTCTTTTTGACCCACCAGATGGACTTCACGGGCAGAACCGGGTACCGCCGACACACCGGCAGCCCCCAGTAGGGGGTTTATTTTTTCCTTTGAAAAGAGATTCATGATTTTGGCAAAAATGACCCCAGACGCCGTCGCGATGCTGAAGGCCACAGCGCCAAGGAAAAAAATTCCCACAGATTTGGGATTTAAGAACACATCACCCTGAGTGCTGGCGCCCACGGTCAAACCAAGGAAAATAGTGGCCGTGTCGATAATCGCTGTTCGGGCGGTTTGGGCGAGGCGCTCAACCACTCCGGAAACTTTCAAAATATTTCCAAAGAAAAAGGTGCCGAGAAGCGGTATGGAAGCCGGGGCGAGGTAACAGCAGAGCAGAACGCCGACAACCGGAAATAATAGAAGTTCTTTTTTAGACACTTCACGTGGGTCAGGCATATGGATGAGCCGTTCTTTGCGTGTCGTCAGCAGCCGCATAATCGGGGGTTGAATGATCGGTATCAATGCCATGTAAGAGTATGCCGCAATCGCAACGGGACCGATCAAATGGGGGGCAAGTTTGGCGGTAAGGAAGATGGATGTCGGCCCGTCCGCGCCGCCGATAATGGCAATTGAAGCCGCTTCTTTTGGCAAAAATCCGATCGCCATTGCACATAAAAGGGTCACCCAAATTCCTGTCTGGGCAGCGGCGCCTAGGAGCATCAATTTGGGTCGCGCCAACAGTGAAGAAAAATCGGTCATCGCCCCCAGGCCAAGAAAGACGATAGATGGGTAAAGCCCGGTGGTTACGCCAAAGTAGAGGTAATGCAATACGCTGTTAGGTTCATATATGCCCAGGCCGAAACCTTTGAAAAAAGGAATGTTTCCCACCAGAATTCCAAAGCCGATGGGCAAAAGGAGCAGCGGCTCATATTCTTTGGCAATGGCTAGATAAATAAAAGCTGAGCCGACGACAAGCATGATAACATGACGGTAATCGGCTAGAAAGAAACCGGTGTTTGATAAAAATTGAAGCAACAGATCCATGAATTCTTATCCTTTAATTAGATGACAATGTTATGGATTCCACGTGAACAAACCTTCCCCGACGTTAACAAGTATATCCGCTTCCCTGAAACGTGTTATCGTCAGGTACGGGTGGGGGAAGTTATTCATTTGAGCAATCTCATAGAGTTCTTTCAGCTCAAACGGTTGTTCGAGCTGCTCGATCAGCGGTTGATAAATCTTTGCTGTTTCGCTGATGTCTGATGGAAGCCGATCAGGAGCCATAACTTTTTGCTTGTCTTCAGCCTCAGCTTGTGCCGCCAGCGCTTCCATTTCTCTTCGCTTCTCTTCAGGCCGTTCCAGGATGGCAACAACCTTGTGAAGCTGAGAGATAATAAACGCCAGAATAGCAAGGCCTGAAAGCACAATCAGGGGCCCGGCAATGGCCATTGACCAGCCCTTGTAAGCGGAAATCGCTTCTAAACCGTACAATTGATTCCTCCTTTTGTTATCAATGTCGTTCTGTTGTATACAGGATTCAATAAAAATTGTCAGGCGATTTTCAGCTGATTACCGGGACTATTCAGCGTCTGAAAAATGGGCCCTTCTTTCCATGGCGATCTTGTTAATTTTTTTCATGATTTTTTCACCCAGAACATTGTTGGCTTGAATCAGTTGAAAAAAGTCTCGGCTCGAAATACTCAGGACGTCTCCATCAGTCATGGTCGTGACTGTGCCCGTGTAATGAAAAGGATAAACAATCGTCGACCAGCCCATTATTTCACCTATTTTGTCAATCGCAATTGAACGGCCTTTTTCAAATGATACCTCAAACGATCCGGATAATATGACGAAAAATGTGAGGGCAGAAGTACCCTCACGGATAATGATATCCCCTTTTTTTACGGTCCTGGCATTCAGCAAGGTCGCGAATTCTTCTAATTCGCTTTGGGTCATGTCCGTAAAAAAATCTAATGGTTGAAGTACTTGGGCATCTACAGGCATCGTCTCATCCTTTTTTATTAGAACTTTATGTCAATATATTAAATGGCTCAAAATTTCCACAAAATACGGAATTGATTTTACAGTTCAAAAAAAAATGACCATCTGTAAGTTTTAAGAGGGTTATACACAAGGAAGAGGGTGTACATTAGTATATCTTTCAGAAAGACGCAAGACCACAAAGAAAACTTCCAAAAGTCTCGGTTCTTACCGCAGGGAACGCACCGCCCTGACATAGTAAAAAAAGTCGTAAATGTGTTGGATGATGCCGCCTTTGAAGTTGGCATACCAGGCGGTATCAGAACCAAATGTGTCTGCACTCCAGAAAAATGCCTGCTTTGCGGAAAATATAGGATGAATGTACAGCTCGTTGGCCCTGGCGGATTTCATCAAAGAAGCCAGTTCTTCGATAGTGGGCAACCGCCAGTCCGCATATCCGGCAAATCTCATACTGTTGAGCTTTTGGACGTATTCTTTTGCGTGTTGCCAGATCATTCCATCATCAGAGCCGTTCTTTTGCCACATCAATCCGGTAATCCGGTCGGTTACCGTATCATCGCCGTTGTCCACCAGATTGTTGGCAAAGGCACCGTTCGGGTTCTTGGTTCTGTCAAAAAAATTGTATTTTACCAGCAACGATTTTACATCAGTGTCTGAAAGCTGCATGGGGTCACTGCGCAGGCGGACCTGCTCAGCGGACATGGCACTTGTTGTGTAAAAAGACCATATGATGACAAGTGCCAACCTCAAACCTAGAGACAGTATTTTCATCATCATTCCTCCCGAATGATTCTGGCGATCAGGCGAATGAAGATCGTTAGACACCGCAGGATACCAAGGCCGAAGGAAGAAGTTTCGCTGATCTTTATCGTTTATCTTGTATTAGAAGAGCGCACCGTAAAGAAATTTGGGAAACCAGAGCGATATAATCGGAATATAGGTAATAATAAAAAGGGCGATCAGCATGATAACCATAAAAGGTGCCGCACCCTTGAAAACATCCCAGAGCGACAGACCGGATATTCCACTGGCCACAAAAAGGTTGAGTCCCACGGGTGGGGTGATCATTCCGATTTCCATGTTAACGGTCATGATGACCCCGAAGTGAATCGGGTCGATGCCCAGCTTCAAGACAATGGGGAGAAAGAGTGGGGCCAAAATCAGAATGGCCGCGCTGGGTTCCATGAAGTCACCGACAAAATAGAGAAGGATATTGACAAACAAAAGGAACACCCAGGGTGTTACGGCATGTTCGATGATAAATTGGGCAATCGCGCCGGGAATCCCTTCGGTGGTCAGGATAAATGCAAAGAGCATGGCGTTGGTAATAATGAAAAGTATCATGGCCATCATTACGGCACTGCGGCCGAACACGTGGGGAAGATCCCGGAATTTGAGATCTTTGTAAATGAAAAGCCCCACAAAAAGAGAGTAGAATACAGCGACAGCTGCGGCCTCCGTGGGGGTAAAGATTCCGCCATAAATCCCGCCCAAAACCAGAAACGGCATAAAAAGGCCGGGCAGGGCTTTCCAGAGCACAACCAATCGATCTTTCCAGGGCATGGGCTCTCCACCTTTAAATCCCTTCACCTGGGCGTAAATAACCGCGGTGATGATAAAAAGGGTTCCCATGAACAGGCCCGGACCCACACCGGCCATAAAAAGCTTTCCCACCGATTGTTCGGTGGCCACACAGTAGACGATCATGGGGATGCTGGGTGGAATCAAGATTCCCAGGGAACCGGCAGAGCCCAGCAGGCCCACGCTGTACCTTTCACCGTAACCGGAAGCGATCATGGCCGGGATCATGATGGTGCCGATGGCCACCACCGTTGAGGGACTGGACCCGGAAATCGCGGCAAAAAACATGCAGGAAAGAATAGAGGCCACAGCCAGCCCGCCGCTGTAGTGCCCCACAAAGGCATTACACGCGTCGATGAGGCGTTTTGAGACCCCTCCCGTGGTCATGATATTGCTGGCCAGGATAAAAAAAGGAATCGCCATGAGGGTAAAATGATCCAGGCCGTTGAACAGTTTCTGGGCCACGGCCATCAGGGGAAGGGTTTCGTGGTACCAGAACGTGGTGATCACGGAAAGGCCCAGGCAAATGGCCAGGGGCATCCCCAGGACCAGATATACGAAAAAGACGACAAAAAGGGTAAGACCTAGACTTTCCATCCGGCTTCTCCTTCAGGATAACAGATTGATTTACTTGGGATAACGATTACCGGGTCAATCTGTTTTCTGTTGATCGAGTATTTTCTTTTCTTCATCCGTTAGTTCGTGCATCCGGTCGATTTCAAACAGTTCCCCTTTCAGCACATAGACCAGGCGCTCGATAAAACGAAGGCAGATTAAAACCCCGCCCACCGGTATGGCCAGATAACCGATCTCCATTGGAATGCGCAAATCCCGGGACAGAAGGTGATTTCGACTGATGAATTTTGAGAATTCAAAGCCTTTAACCGCTACGATGATTCCGAAAAGCAAGCAAAGGGCAATGGCAATAATAATGATGACGCGCTGAATCTTGGGGGGGAATTTGAGTACCAGAACATCGACCCCGATATGGATGTTTTCTTTGATGCCCAAGCTGGCCCCGATAAACGTACACCATATCAGTGCAAAGGTTGTGATCTCATAGGAACCGCCCCATCCGGTGTTAAAAACATACCGTAATACCACCTCCTGGAAGGTTAAATATGAAGCGATTCCGATCAGGATGAAAATCAGGATTTCTTCGGTTTTGTCCCAGATTCGGATAATTTTCTGCATGGTGTATTCCTGGTAGCCCCGGGGAGCGCAGCTCCCCGGGGGTGTTTAGCTAAAGTTCATTATCTCATTCTTTTGATTGACTCGATCCACTTGGTTGGGACGACATCTGCAAACTTGTCGTGCACCGGCTTCATGGCCTTTTGCAGTTCTTTCGTCTGTTTCTTCGTAAGGTCAAAAATCTGCAGCTTGCCGCTCTTTTTGGCGTAATCCCGAATCAGAGCGCCTTGCTCTTTGTCCAGCTCGAGGGCTTTCTTACGTTCCAGCTTCGTAACATCTTTCATTATTTTCGATATGGTTTTCTGAACGTCCTTCGGAAGCCCATCCCAGAATTTTTGGTTCATGATCACCGCGTAGCCGAGGTAACCATGATTTGAAAAGGTCATATATTTTTGCACTTCGTGAAACTTCTTGGTGTAGATGTTGGACGCGGTATTCTCCTGGCCGTCCACGACCCCCTGCTCCAAGGCGTTATAGACCTCGGAAAAAGGCAGTTTGAGTCCAACACCGCCCAGTCCATCCATCTGGGCTTCCAGAACATCAGAACTCATGATTCTGAATTTGACGCCCTTGAAGTCATCCGGCTTAATCAAGGGGCGAACATTGGAGCTGAATTGTTTGAATGCGTTGTCCCAGAAAGTCACCAGCTTAATGCCCAGGGCCCGTTCCACGAACATCGCTCGAATCTCATCGCCGATCTTCCCGTCAACGACCTTGTGGACGGTTTTGATTTTCGGAAAGAGAAACGGCATGTCAAAAAGCTGCAATGCCGGGACTGACCCGACAAATTTTGCCGAGGAAGGGGCCGCCATTTCAATAAACCCGGCTGAAAGGGCCTCGATGGCCTGGTTGTCGCCGTAAAGCTGAGAATTGGGGAAGACGATAACCTGATACTTACCCTCCAGCGCCTTGTTGACCCGCGCGGCAAACTCATTGGCTGCCCAGCCCTTGGGCGTGTTTTCCGATACCACATGAGAGAATCGGATTTTTTTGGCCTTTGCAGCCATGGCTGACGGTACGGCCATCAGCACACAACAAAACAGAACAGTTGCAACAAAAAAGAATCTTTTCATTTCTTTCCTCCTATTAATGGTTAATGGTTAGTTGAAAAGGGTTTAAAGTCTGTTTGAAAGATTATGGCAATAAATTTTCACCGGTTTAGTAAGATGCAGGACAGAAAAAACAGCGAGGTATTTATTACGATTAACAGGTCAAAGAAAAGCTGTCAATCAGACAAGTTTGTATTTTGCTGTCAGAAAATTTCTTACAACGAAACTTTCTATACTATCTCAAGTTCCAACACTCTTTTTTTCTTCTCCCGATGAGTTTTTGATTTTAAAAGGATTCAAGGAATCAAGGGTTCGAGGATTCAAGTGAAATACTTAATATAGGATTATCCATGGAGCGATTTAAGTAGAAAAACAACCGACGCCTCGAATCCTTGATTCCTTGTAACAACTCATCGGGAGAAGAGCCCGGATTTTTAACTATAGGAATTGTGGAGTGCTACGGATTAAATCGCGCTTATGGCTCGATCAGCCGGTTCTGGATCGCAAATCGCGACAGCTCGGCGTTGTTTCTCAGGTTGAGTTTCTTGAGCAGGCGGGAACGGTAGGTGTCCACGGTTTTGATGCTGATATGGTAGGATTCGGCAATTTCACGATTGGTATGCCCCAGTGCCAGCCGTCTGAGCACCTGGAGTTCTCTCATGGACAGGGTGTCCAGAGGAGATCGGGCATGGGTTCCCCTGGCCACTCGAAGCGCCAGCAGTTCGACCGCCTCATCGGTGAGGTATCGGCCGCCGTCTAAGACTTTGCGTATGGCGTTTACGAGCTGTTCAGGCGCCGATCGTTTGGTGATGTATCCCATGGCGCCGGCTTCAATCGCCCTGACCACGTATTGTTCTTCTTCGTGCATCGTCAGAACGATAATTGGCAGATTCGGGTAATCGGAATGAAGCTGGCTGACGACCTCCAATCCGTCCAGACCCGGCATGGAGATATCAACCACCACCACATCCGGTGATGTCTTGCGCACCTGTCGAATCGCCTCTCTTCCGTCGGCCGCTTCCGCAACCACCTCCATGTCTTCGCTGTCTTCCACAATGCGGCGCAGTCCCGCGCGGACGATATTGTGGTCATCTGCCAATAGAACTCTGATCATTGTTCAACCCTAAATGAGCGCAAACAAAATGAGAAAAATAGTATATGTGGTTAATTTGTCAGCCATTTTGTAGGTTAAATTGTATTTTAATATTTCTTCTATAAATGAGATATAAAATTTAGGGAAAATCCCATTTTGTTTACCCTGCGGGAAAGCCGATGATACCCCACCTCCAGCGTTATCAAGAGGCTTGCAGTAGTTTACTACGGCTTCGCCCTTGATGCTTGGATCTGAGGCATCCTCGACTTTCGCTCAATTAGGGTTCAGCCCCGCCTTGTCCGTCTAAAGGGACCCTGAAATATACCCGGGTTCCCTTTTCCTGTTGGGATTGAACTTCCAGAATACCACCGACCAGGGCGGCACGTTCACGCATACCGGCGACTCCCAGTGCTTCTGTTTCCGACAGCTCTGAAGGGTTGAATCCTGTACCATTGTCGGTTGCAGCCAACGTCAAAATTCTGTTCTCCGCTTCAAGGACAACTTCTGCTCGACTGGCGGCGGCGTGACGCGCGACGTTCGTCAGGGCTTCCTGGGTGATACGATAGGCTGCTGTGGCCACCGGATCGTTAATGGAAGGAACATCGTTGTGTTCAAAAATACAGGTAATTCCGGTCCGCCTTTCAAAGTCGGTCGTATACCACTCCAGGGCATCAACAAGTCCCAGATCGTCGAGGACTCCCGGCCGCAAGCGAATGGCCATGCCCCGGACCTCCTCAATGGTTTTATCGATCAGGCTGCACATTGTCAAGGCGCGCTGGGTAGCCTTGGTATCTGTATCTTTCAGGCGATTCGACAGCCAGACCGAATCCATGCGGAGCGCCGTCAGAACCTGGCCCAGTTCATCATGAAGTTCCCTGGCAATGGCAGAGCGCTCTTTTTCCTGATTGGCCATAATACTGCCCGAAAGCCGCCGGAGTTGATTGAGGATGCTGGTAATTTCTTCCGTCCGTTTTTCAACCTGTTGTTCAAGATCTTTGGAATAGCGGCTGAGTTCTTCCTTTGCGAGCTTGAGAGCTTCTTCTGCCCGGTTTCGTTCCGTGACATCAATGGAAACGGCCAAAGATCGAACGATGTTTCCCTCCCCATCCCGGTCACCGATGGCTGAGAGGAGTACATCTATGGTTTCGCCATTTTTTTTCACAAATTGATACGGTATATCCTTACAGAAACCGGTTTTGAAAAATTTCGGAAACACGGTTTCTTTGGCCAGGCGTTGGGAGTTTTGAGTAAAAAAACGGGTCAGTTTTTGACCGATCACTTCATCCCGGTCGTAGCCCAGGACTTCCAGCCAGTTGTCACTGACACTGACCAGGCGAACATTTCTGTCCACCGAGTGCAGCATGGCGGGTGTGTTGTGATAGATAGAACGATATCGTTTTTCGCTCTCCTGCAGCGCGGTTTCAAAAATTTTTCGTTTGGCAATTTCATCACTGGCTTTCCTGTAGAGCAGAAAAACCGCCATTCCAACAAAGAGACACAAGGCCAGAACAATGGGGCCGGTGATTTTGATCAGAGGGGCGGAAACGATTTTGGATACTGCTTTTAGGCTGTATAGATGAATGACATTCCACCCCGGATAATTGTAAAGCCCCAGCTGATGAACCAGGTATTCGTTTCCTGAGGAATCCGACGCATTCTTATTCCCTTTAAGTTCCAACCCGATCCACTTCCACGGTCCCTGACCAAATTGAAGTGATTTGCCGATTTGAGAAATCTCCTCGGGTGGAAGTTTCCACAACGTATGGTAGAGCCAGTCCTTTCGATTGGAGATAAAAACAACGCCATTCGGATCCGTGACCAGCGCAATTTCGCCGGAGGCCGGAGCGAGTTCTTTTTCAATCAGTTCGATGGAGGCCTTTATCACAACAATTCCTATGGGAGCGCCCCTTCCTTTTTCATAAACCGGGTGACTGTAATACGCGCCTCTTTTACGGGAGGTTGTGCCCAGGGCCAGGTAGGTAAAAGGTGTTCCCTCGATCGCAACGCGGAAATAGGGTCGAAAAGAAAAATTCTTCCCCACGAAACTATCCGGGTCATTGCGATTGCTGGAGGCAACGGTACTTCCGAAAGCATCCATCAAGTAACAGACGTTTACATTCAGCGTTGCCTTAAAATGGTCCAGCATGGCATTTGCTTTCGCCAGAGCGTCGCCATCGGATTGGATCAAGAGCGTTTGAATTTCCTTCATCCCGGCCAGTGTTTTTACCGGCCTGATATTTTCCGACAGGAATGAAGACAGGTTTTTCTGAATCATTTCCGCGTGGGTATCCGCCAGCCTTTCCGCTTCTTGAAACGCGGATTTCTTCAAGGTTGAATAATAGAAATACCCTCCTGTAGAAGCAGATAAAAAAGCCAGCAAAGACAACAGAACCAAGATTGTGCGAAGTTTCATGTCCGGGTTTCTCCATGAAAGGGATGCTATGATTTTTATTCGTATCTTGAAACCTCAATTAGATTTCCGTCAAGATCTCGAAAGTAAAAGGAAGTTACGGTTCCTACAGCCCCGGTTCTTTTTACCGGGCCTTCAATGATTTCCACGCCACAGGAACGTACATGTTCGGTTATTTTTGAAAGCGACATGGTTGTTATAAAACAAAGATCGGCGGATCCCGGTGTCGGATGGAGGGCTTTTGGCTCAAACGGTTCGTCGCACGCGTGGAGGTTGATTTTCTGGCGACCAAAAGCAATCGCTTTGCGCCCCTTGCCGAAAGTTTTCTCTTTCACACCGAGGACCGTTGTGTAAAAAGCGCAGGTGGCGTCTATATTTTTAACCGTGAGAACAAGATGGTCGAGGCGGTCGATTTTCATCATCATTTATTCGATAACAGGTATTTGAGACTCACAGGGCACCCGGGTCTGGCAGAGTCCGCAATTATTGACCTCCAGTCCGTAGTGCTTCTTGGTATATGGCGCCGTCACCTGCCGGAGGTATTTATGGCACTTTGCTTTGTCATGGCCTGTTTCCGACAAAGCGCCTGCGGGGCAGCGCTGGATACACTCTTTGCATGTGCCCTCTGAATAGAACAGGCAATAGGCATGATGATCAGAATATGGCCTTCCTGATGGCTGAATGGAGATGTTGGCCACCACCGATCCACAGCGGATTGCTTTGCCAAGGGGTGTGATCAGACCATCACATAGGCCGAATGTTCCCAAACCTGCTGCATATGCGGTATGCCGCTCCGACCAGGTCGAAGCAAAACCGTACTTTTTGGATGTATTTCTGGTCCAGTGTGGGGAAAGGGCCGGAGCAACCGCTTCAAATCCTGATTTTTGTAATATTTGAACCACGTGCCCGCGAAGCAGTTCGTTAAATTTTTCACCGAACAGTCTCGATATGGCCCACCTTTCGGATGGGTAATCGGTCTCTTCTCGATGGTCGGCTTTGGTTGCTTCGGTTTGGGGCAGAATCCAGCTGGTCACCGTAATATCTTCTGGAGAAACGCTGACCTTTGGAAAGGTTTTTTTGAATATTTCCAACGGGGTCCAGTAAAAAGATCCGATGTCTTTTTTAAGTTGATCAAAAATCGGATCATCACCGCCGGCATACCCGACCATTGGTTCATCCCAAAGCCTTTCGCCGCTTTTCCGATCCATGGAATTTTCATCAGCGTTGCGGCAAAAGTGTTTGATTTCACTTTCCAGCCAGTCGGACAATTTCTTTTTGGATTCTGTTAACGCCATTATCTTTTGCCTTTCATTCAATATAAAATGGGAATCTGTTACGATAAAAGAATTGTCTGACAAGATATACAGGATGGGTAGAATAAGATCAATTAATAACCGGGATTTGTTGAATCCCGTGTTTTTAGTTGTGCCTTAAACCGTCTGCCTCTGGCGGAGGCCCGGAGAGTTTCTATTGATCCGATGTGACCGGATAAGTGAGGTATAATTCAACAGATGTGTTTAATAATAAATATCGGATATCCAATATCGAATATAGAAGGAAAACAGCCCGTTTATCTTCAGATTGGAGTTTCCTTTGAATTTGGTGCTGTCATATTGCACAAGCAGAAAAGAGAACACTTCATCATTCGACATTCTTTGCTGGATATTGGATATTCAGTAGATGTAACATGGCGCCTGTTTCCAGAAGAGGCGGCAGGATCATGCTGCTGACGAGATGATCAACCTGTCTTCCGCAAGGGAAGGGTCCGGGACAACTTCAAGAGATTGGATTTGGAATCGGTGTTTCAGGGTTTCGATGTTTTTGTTTTTCAAACCCCTCATCTTTGAGATGCTCAGTGGATGAACTTTTATCAAGATTCCGCCATTCAGAGGCTTTTCAGATTCCAGGATAGATATCGCCATATCCAGGAAAATTTCCGAATGGACCATGTGTCCGAAGGCGGGGTGATAGGGGCCGGCCAGAACTGTTGCGCCTTTTTCAAGTTCTTCAGATGCCTGAAGCCCCATTCGGATGACCGGTATCTGTTCACCTTTAAACAAAAGGTAGAGTTTTTTTACCAGGGTAACACATGCTTCAAGGGTCAACGGTGTATATTTACCTTCTGCGTACCATTGGGCAAGAAGGCTGTCAGAAAGGACGACCGTGGGATAGATCCTGACAAAATCCGGCCGAAGATCTGCGATCCTTCGGCCGGTTGTCGTGGATTTTGTTTCGTTGTCACCGGGCAGCCCGACCATCATCTGCAGGCCGACCTCGTAGTTTCTCTCCTTTAGCAGCGTCACCGCCCTTTCAGTGTCCGATGCCGTGTGGCCGCGTTTTGCCGTGGCCAGCACCCGATTATCCATGGACTGGACTCCCAGTTCAATGGTTGAAACCGTATATTTTTTCAGGATGTTAAGCCTTTCTTCGTGAATGGTGTCCGGTCTCGTGGAAATCCGGATGCTGTCTACTTTTCCAGCGGTTACGAATTTTTCGGCTTCGCCCAGCAGAGGTATGATATCGTTTTCTTTTAAGCCGAGAAAATTTCCACCGAAGAAAGCGATTTGAACCGGATGCCGCGCTTTTCTGTTGAAATTCAGAAATTCAACAATTTTTGACTGAAGCTTTTCAGGAGAAAGAGCCAATTGACTTACCTGGGTGACGGCTGCCTGATTGCAGAAGGCGCAACGATGCGGGCACCCTGCGTGGGGCAGGAAAACAGGAACAATTAAAGGGCGGGTTCGGGTTGCTGGATACGGGGTGCCGGGCACTGGGTGCTGGGTGCCGGATGCTGGACGCTCCGGATTTTTTAGCTTATTACTCAAGTTTCGAACCCCTTCACCTTAGCAATACGAATTTTTATTCGGGTGGATGGTGTTTTTTTAAAGGCTAAATATTTTCGATAGCGGTGCAAAAAACAAGGATTAACCATCTTCTAAAAACAGGCGCATAGACCGCGTTCATCGAAGTTGCGGTGCTTGTTAATTATTATAAAGCGATTTTTTATATCTAGGCGCCGTGGCTAAAGCCAAAATGCTTTATTTATATTTTGGTTTTAAAAAAATATCATCCAACCTTTTTGTGCTGCGGGTTCTTCTAAAAATTAGGGTGTAAAACTTGAGTTATTATTTCTATCAATTTTCTTTTTCAAGCAATATCAAGGTTCTGGAAGTCATGGGGCATCAGATTTCAACATTTCAAGGCATTGTCTCGCAGCATCCTGTTCAGCCATTTTTTTGCTCTTTCCCACGCCTTCCGTGCGCAGCTCACGAATTTTCAGCTCTACCCTGAAGGTCTTGTCGTGATCCGGGCCGATTTCGTGAACAACGGTGTAAATCGGCATCTCTTTGTGTATGACCTGGGCGAGCTCCTGAACCTGACTTTTGTAATCGGTGTGCGCGTCCGAAGTTGCGATGGAAGCCAGCAGGGGCGAGAAATGATCTCCAATGATTTTGAATACAGCATTGAAACCACCATCCAGATAGACAGCGGCAATAACGGCTTCAAAGGTGTCTGCGAGAATTGAATTCTTTTCCCGGCCGTTGGTCTGAACCTCTCCCTTGCCGAGCTGTATGTATTTGCCCAAGTCGATTTTGCGAGCAATGGCTGCGAGTTGAGATTCATTTACCAGATTGGCCCGCATCTTGGACAGGTCGCCCTCCTTCAGATCCGGGAAACGCTGCATGATAAGGTGTCCTATGGACAGATTGATAACCGCATCCCCTAAAAATTCGAGGCGCTCATTGTCCCGGATGTCCGGATCGGGGTGCTCATTTACAAAAGAACTGTGCCTCAAAGACTCTTCAAGGAGGTTTTCATCCTTAAAACAGTATAGAAGTTTTTGCTTTAAATCAGAAATATCAGATGATGCCATCCGGCTTCCTTTCTTGTCGCGGCGAATTCGTATACGACTGTGATCAGGAATTAGAGCCTGAGGCCTTTGAAAAACGTCCCCTTTTGTCCGATCCCGGTGCCTGCCCCGTGCAATGCTTGCCCAATGGAATTCCGCCTTGCGGACCTCCTTCGGAGGATTCTACCGGGCGGGCCTATTTCACTGGGGTCAGGCTCAAATTTTAACCCGGCACCGAACTTTGGCGGGTTACTCTTCGAAATACTCAATGTATTCCTCTGGTTAAAATTTTCGGGTTGACTCGGGGCATCCATGCCCCTCGCCCTTACGGGTTCGCCTTCGGTGAATCCAATTCCGCTGGACAACGGAATTGGCCTTGAACCCCGGTTAAATATTTAAGATTTAACTGGGCAGGCATAATTGAACCTTCTTCAAAGGTCTCAATCCTTTTACGGGCAGGCACGAATCAACTTTTCATAAAGTTCGTACGGTATGTGTAGATTGCCCCTTCCGGTTCCCATTTTTATATCAGGGTTTAATGAACCATGGAAGTCTGTACCACCGGTCATTAAAAGGTCGTGTCGATCAGCAAGCTTTGCGTAATAAGCGATCTGCTCCGGCGTATGCTCCGGATAATAGACTTCCATCCCTTTTAAACCCATTTCTTTAAGCGTGAGGATCAGCTTCTCCAGGGCGGTATCTTTTTCTAATTGAAGAAGCACCGGATGAGCCAGAACAGGGAGGCCTCCGGCGCCATGTATAATTTCAATGGCCCGGTTGCTGTCGATCCGGTGTTTATCCACATATGCCGGTTTCCCGGTTCCCAGAAACCGGTCAAAGGCCTCATTGATTGATTTAACAAAACCGTTCTTGACCATTACTTTTGCAATGTGGGGTCTTCCTACCTGACCATTTTCTCCGGTTTCATTTAAAACCTCATTTAACGAAACGCGGATACCAAGACCATTCAGACGATCTATAATTTGTGGGTTGCGGTTTTTTCTGGACGATTTGAGAAAATCAAGCGTATGAATCAGGTCGGAATCATCAAGCCGGAAGGCATAACCCAGAATGTGCATGCTGCCGGAAAGGGAAAAAGAAGGGGGAGGTGTCGCGCTAATTTCAACACCGGTTAAAAATTTCAGTGAAGAGGGTATACCGGCAGCAATTGCATCTTTCGAGCCATCAATGGTATCGTGATCTGTAATGGCGATGGCTCCAAGGTTGAGATCCCGGGCCGCGTTGAGGATTTCTAGTGGGGAAAGTGATCCATCCGAAGCGGTTGAGTGAATGTGGAGGTCGATTTTCACATGCTGTTCATATTCCGAGGGCTTTCTCAAAAGCCTCTTCTTTGGTTTTGCAATCAATGCATTGCGTTGTAACAGGCCTGGCTTTGAGCCGTTTTACGGATATATCTTCACCACACGCTTCGCAGATTCCGAACGTATCGTTTTCGATACGATACAACGCTTTTTTAATCTTCTTGATCAGTTTGCTCTCCCTGTCCCTGATGCGAAGCATAAAATTCCGATCCGATTCAAGGGAAGCGCGATCTGTGGGATCAGGAAAATTTTCTTTCGGAGCTGTCATCCCCGAGACTGTATCGTCAGCGTGGCTCAAAAGCTCTTCAAGCCGGTCGGTCAAAAATTCTTTAAAATATTCGATATCCTTCTTTTTCATGATTCAGCCTTTTTCCATTCATAACATCATATTTCATTCAGAAACGGGCATATTACATCAATAAAAATTCGATGTAAAGCAGAAAATAGGCATTTTTTTCAACATTTCAATTGTTCTTGCATTTCTGGCCACCGGTTACCATCATAGTCAACCGGAGCTAACGTTTTCGCGGGGGAAAATTTTTCAGGCCATCATAAAAATCAGGTCGTTTCCCTGTGGAATTTTTCAAGTTGCTTCATGCTGTTTACGTTATAGATGTTGCATGGGTAATCCTTTGGTAAAATCTTTTTTAACAGTCCGGTTAGGACTTTACCGTTGCCGACTTCGACAAAGTTATCCACATTTTCCGCTTTCAGCTTGCACATTGAGTCAAACCACTTTACCGGACTGCAGAGCTGCCGGCCCATGATTATTTTAATCTCATCCGCATCCGTTGAATCGTCGGCAGTGACATTCAGGATTATCGAACTTTCCGGCGTGCTGAACGAAACCGCATCAAGATACTCTTTAAACTCGGTTTGAGCGTCTTTCATTAACTCACTGTGCCATGCCCCGCTGACTTTTAAAGGTATCGATTTTGCTCCTTGTGAAGTTGCGAGAGATGACGCCATGTTAACCGGGTCTGGAGCGCCCGTGATCACGATCTGTTGTTCGGTGTTATGATTTGCTACAGACACAACGCCTTGATTTTGAACACCGGCAACAAGCTCCTGTACAGCATCCATGGAAAGTCCGACGATCGCGTGCATTACGCCCTTGTGCCGGACCGATTCACGGTGCATCAGGGTTCCTCTGGTGAAAACAAGTCTCAAGGCATCTTCTTTTGAAACAACGCTTGAGGCACAAAGCGCACTGTATTCTCCCAGGCTGTGGCCGGCTGAAACATCCGGTCTTATTCCTTCTTTTTCAATCGCGGCAAGGCAGGCCAAGTTCACAGCAGTTACCGCGGGTTGAAGGTTAACCGTCAAGGTAAGTTCTTCAAAAGGGCCCTTGAAGCAGAGTTTTGATATGTTTATCCGGGTAATTTCCTCTACCATGTCAAAAAGTTCTCTGACAAAATCGTATTCCTGATAAAATTCAAGTCCCATACCGACAGCGTGTGAGCCTTGGCCGGGAAAAAGAAATGCCGTTTTCTTCAAAAGGCCCTCCTTCCGCTTGTGTTGTTATAACATCACTTTATGGTTCTATCCCGGATATTTCATGAAAAATTTTCATTAAATATCCGGGCTATTCGTCCAGCTTAAAAAGCCTTCGGGTTATGTCCAGGTAAGTCGACTTGCTTCCGTGAAACGCATCACTCTTTAACAACATCGTGGGGTCATGCATGATTTTGTTAATCATGGCATTGATCATCCTGTAAAAAGCCTCACGGTCTTTTTCAGACAGGTGACGTAATGATTGTAATGTTTTTTGGGCTTCGGCTTCCGCAATGCCCTCCATTTTTTTTCTTAACGCGATAACCGTCGGTATCACGTCCAGGTTTTCATACCACTGCCGAAAATGGATGACGGCCTCGTCAACAATTCTTTCCCCTTTGACTGCTTCCCTGTTTCGATCTTCAATGTTTTCTTCAATGACCCCTTTTAAGTCATCGATGTCGTAAACATATGTGTTGGTCAGGCGGTTTATTTCCGGATCAATATCACGGGGAACTGCAATATCGATCAAAAAGAGTGCCCGATTTTTCCTGCTGCGAAGGATCCCTTTTACCGTATCGCGGGTGATGACAAAATGGGGCGAACCGGTTGAACTGATAACAATGTCGATACGCTTTAAAGCCTCTTCGATTTCCTCAAACCGGATGGCGCTTCCGTTGTATTTTTTGGCAAGTTCAACACCGGTTTCGAATGTCCGGTTTGCGACAATAATATCTCCGGTCCGGTTTCGAATCAGGTGTTCAACTGCCAATTCGGCCATTTCACCTGCTCCGATGAGGAGCACGGTTTTTCCTTCAAGTGAACCGAATATTTTCCGGCCGAGTTCAATGGCCGCATAGCTGATGGATACGGCATGATCTCCGATTCCCGTTTCGCTTCGAACCCGTTTTGCCACGAAGAAGGTTCGATGGAACAGTCTGTTTAGAATAACACCGGAGGTCTTCTTCTGGACGGCGGTACGATACGCCGCCTTGATCTGGCCCAGAATCTGAGGTTCTCCTACCATCATTGAATCCAGACTGGCTGCAACCCTGAAAACATGGCGTACCGCCGCATCACCGTCGTGTGTGTAAAAAGCATCTTCAAATTGATGAACAGGGACATTTTTAAAATCGGCGATGTATTTTTTTACGGCTTCCACGGCATCGGTTTTGTTTGACGTCGTCAAAAGAACTTCCACACGGTTACATGTGGAAAAAAGGATCACCTCCTCGATGGATGCGATATTTATCAGGGCTTCAAGTGAAGCGGCTGTTTCATCCTCAGAAAAGGCAATGCATTCCCTGAGCCCCACCGGCGCTGTTTTGTGATTTAATCCTTGTAGTATAATATCAAACATAAAGCGATTCGGTTACGATACAGTGAAAAATAACATAAAGACGTAAAACCTAAAACCTGCATTATCACCATCGGGTAAATTGTCCGTGATGCCCCTGTAAAAGAAAGTTGACACCAAAGAAGGTGAATAGAATAATTGCAAATCCGATGATTGACATAATTGCCGCCTTACGGCCGCGCCATCCAACAGTAAGGCGTTGATGTAGCAGGGCAGCATACAAAAGCCATGTGATTCCGGACCAGACCTCTTTTGGATCCCAGCTCCAGAATTTACCCCAGACGGATTTGGCATATATGAAACCGGTGACGAGTCCCAGTGAAAGCATTGCAAATCCAACAACGATACATCCATACCCTGTGGCGTCGAGCAGATCCAATGACGGCAGACGTCTAAAGAAAAATCCGGGGTTTTTGGTTTTTATGGCATGTTCCTGGACAAGGTACAAAAGTCCGACACCGCAGGCCAGAGCAAATGACGCATCGCCAATAAAGATTGTCACAATGTGAATCACGAGCCAGACGCTTTTAAAAATATTTTTAACCTGGGCCGGCTCTCTGGGCAGCATGGTTGCAATGATCATGACAAGGGCTGCGAGTGGAGCGGCATAAATACCGAGAACCTTCAGGTTGTACTTATACTGCAGAACAAGAAAAACGACGACAACAGACAATCCCGCGATCAGGAGGGTTTCATGAAGATTATTAACCGGGATGTGTCCTGATTTGACAGCCAGATAACCGACGGCCGACGAGTGGCACAGAAATCCGGCGATCAGCAGATAAGAACCCGCGCTATGAAGATACTCTTTTTGAAGAAAAAGGTAAGCAAAGTACCCTGCCGCGCTTAACAGATAAAAGAAAATGGTAATTATTTCTATCAGTTCCATCAATCACACCTGTAAAAGTGAACCCGGTTCAAATGGACTTTAACAAACAATTCATATTTTGCGTCAACATTTTTAAATGGAACACAAAACTGTTACGGCTTCCTGCTCGAATATAGCTGCGAATTGAAAAGGTCATGTTTTTTTCTGAAAGGCGATATGCTGATTTTGTCAAAGGGAATGTTAATCTTAAGGGCCAGGCATCAGCGTTTCGTAATTGTAGCCTTCGCCGAGAATGTCGAATAGTAGCATATTGATTTCTTCTTTATTACTATCTTTAATCATTTCGATAAGCCCCTTGTTAATCAACTGTTCAAACAGGGGCTTATGGGCTTCTGGTTCATGTTTTTCAGATAGAAGTTTTTTCCGTATTTCACCCATGAGCGTGAGAAACTTGGCATATTCGTTTCCAAATTCCTTTTCAAGGTCTTTGCGCAGTTTTTTTGCAAAAGCAGGGCTTTTTCCTGAGGTGGAGATCGCGATCATCAGATCTCCCCTGTTTACAATGGAAGGGAGAATAAAATTACAGGCTTCCGGACGATCTGCGATGTTGCATAATTTATTAAGGCGTTCGGCATCCCTGTGAATCTGCCGGTTTAATACTTCGTTGTCTGTGGCGCCGATAACGAGAAACATGTCGTCGATATCGGAAGCCTGATAGGGTCGTTTTTTCAATATGATCGAGCCGTTATCGGAAAGTTCCAGCAGTTGTTCACTCACGCCAGGACTAACAACGGTTACCGTTGCACCGCAGTTGAGAAGTGTCACCACCTTGCGCGTGCCCACGGCACCGCCACCCACCACCAGACAGTTTCGATTCTGTATGTCAAGGTAAACCGGATAATATCTCATAGGGCCTCAGAAGGAACAGTGAAACATCCTTATTTCATGTTTAAGGTCTTGAGCTATAATTCTATCTTCATCAAATCTTCCGCCAGAACCAGCGGGCCGGCGTAAGTTTTACGGCATTCTTTTTCAATATCGGTTCTGTCGCACTCCGGATAAAAGTGAGTGAGGACCAGTTTGCGGGCATTTGCCTGTGTTGCAATTTCGCCCGCAAGGGAGGGCGTCAGGTGTCCGCTGACCTCCAGGTCATCCGGAAACGCTGATTCACAGATGAGAATATCCGCGTCCCCGGCAAGGGTAATGAGGTTGTCACTGTATCCGGTGTCACCCGAGTAAACCACTGACGCTCCGTCTGAAACATTAATCCTGTAGGCGATACTCTCCTCGTTGTGTTCAACCGGTGTGGATTCCACCGTAAAATCGTCATATCTGCGGGTGTCACGCGCTGTGTTGTTGAGCTCCACGATACGAAAAAGGCCGGGTGCGAGTTCTATCCATTGGCCGTAGACCGTTTTCAACCCGTTGTAAAAGTGTAAAAATCCCTTTCCGGCGATAATGGTCAGCGGGATTTGCCGCCGTTGACCGTCAGGATACTTGTTGGCAAACAAAAAAGGAACCAGCTCGCCGGTATGATCCGGATGAAGGTGGCTGTAAAAAAGATAAGAAATATCGAAAATCTCTGTCTTGGTTTCAAGCAGCCGTCTCATGGTACCGGCTCCGGAGTCGAATAGAAGTACGCTATTTTTTATTTTGATAAGTACAGAGCAGGAACTTCGTCTGAGTGAAGGAACACAGGTCCCTGAGCCGAGTATGGTCACGGATATTTTGTTATGATGCCCGTTCATTTATTGGGTCCTGAAAAACATAGTCCTTCGAGCCCGGATTCTTTACCTTTTACACCCTTTTTCAATTTGATTCATGATCCATTTTAACACGTCTTTGTCATCCTTATGATCGAAAATTCCCTCCAGTTCAGAGACCGGAATCTCTGCGCGCGCCATGCTTTTATGTCCGCCGGCGGAGCCCAGATGATCAAAACACGCTTTGGCTACTTTTCCGGTATTTCCACGAAGGCCGTCGTTTCTAAAGACCATAATCAGCTTTTTATTGTATAAACCCGAAACGATACTCCAGTTGGCGGTATTGATTCTCATGAAAAAATCGGCGATGATAACGCAGATATCCGGATTTGCGACCGGGCCGAGATGGACGAAGACTCTGCCTTTGCGCCGGCGCATCTCGTTCAGGGCGGTTTTGAAGTATTTCAATAGATCCACGCTCAAATCGGATTGTTCAATTTTTCGGGCAAGTTGAATGTTGATGTGGTGAAAAAGAAACTGAAACGCATTCAAATCTTCAACTAACGTCTGTCTTTCGAAGTTGTTCGTGTCTGTTTTTATGGCGTGAAACAGGCCGGTGGCCAGTTTTTTAGACGGTTTGATTCTGGCAGCCCTCAAGTATTCCGTCAGGATACTTGCCGTGGCGCCATATTTCGGACGGATGTCAATAAAAGGGCCTTCAGCGCCGGTTTCAGGATGATGATCGATGATTATATCCGGTTTCAGATCCGTAAAGGCTTCATGGTGATTCGGCTGAGAGTCGACGATTACCAATCGGTTGTACTGCGTTGGGTCTATTTTGTTAAACGGCGTGAGCTTGACCCCCAGAAGCCGTATCATGGCGATGTTGTCCGGGCGTTTGATGACATTGATATTGGATATGGTTACACTGGCCACTTTTCTCCACAGCAATCGCTTTACAGCCATGGCACTTGCAATGGAATCCGGATCGGCGTTTATCACGACCAGAACAAGATCCTGCCACGAGAATAGTGCATAAAAACGTTTCAATTTTTCAGATGAAGAAACTTTCATATGTAAATGATGCCTTTTCTATTTATAAAGTGCCCATGTTCGGGAAGCATCGGCAGTGTCTGTAGCGATTTGAGAATACTACACGTCAAAACCGCCGACAAACCGCTACTTTAGCCGAGCCCTCCTCCCAGTGCCGGAGCAGATCTTGTCCGGAGCAGATCTTGTCCGGAGCATGGCGTTTTCCAGAACATTACACGGATATTACGACGGCCCGGAATATATTTCAATATAAAATCTTCATGAGTGATCCAGATGCAGGCGCTACATGATATAACTATATTAAATGACAAAGCTTTTACTATCTGCTTGACAGTTCGGAAGTCGATCTGCTATTTCATACGCCATTGCTATGAATAATTTTCATGAATTCGGAAAGTTATTCATCTTCAAGGTGCCGGAAAACAAGATTTCTTTCAACCCAAAGAAAAATTGCCGGGACCTGCAAGTTGAGACGTTTTCAACGGTTTCAAATCAATCGATGGTATTACAACTGGACCTGTTTTAAGGTCAGTTGTATTTTTTTGCTGGATGATATCTGGATAAAAGTCTTGATACAAGGGAGGAAAAGGATCGATGAGAATCGGCGGGTTGATACTGGCAACAGTCTTAATGGTTTTGGTTACATTTTCAATTTCAGCGCGGGCATCCGATCAGGGCGCCACAGCAACCCATGAAGCAACATCAGGCGCAGCGCATTCTGTTGAAGCTGCGGGGCATGAACAAAGCCATGGTGATGTGGCGGAGCAGGGAAAAGAGCACGGCAACGCGGAACACGGCAATGGCCATATCAATTTAGGGGAAGTTCTTCCGCTCTGGAGCTGCATTCCGTTTGCCTGTATGCTGCTTTCGATCGCCCTTTTTCCGCTGCTTGCCGAGCATTTCTGGCATCACAATTTCGGCAAGATTTCGGCGTTCTGGGCGGCCTCCATGGCGCTCCCTTTTGTATATGCCTACAGAGGGACCGCCGTGTATGAGATTCTTCATATTATTCTGGTGGATTATGTCCCTTTTATTATTCTTTTGTGGGCGCTTTTTACGGTTTCCGGCGGGATCGTCCTTAAGGGTTCGCTCAGGGGAACGCCGGTGGTGAACACCGGTATGATTCTTCTGGGTACGGTACTGGCGTCGTGGATGGGAACAACAGGCGCTGCCATGCTGATTATCCGTCCTTTTTTGAAGGCCAATGATTATCGCAAGAACAGAACCTTTATGGTGGTTTTTTTCATCTTTCTGGTAGCCAACATCGGCGGTTCGTTGACGCCGCTGGGTGATCCGCCCCTGTTTCTGGGATTTCTCCACGGAGTCACCTTTTTCTGGACCTTTAAGATTCTGCCGCACATGCTCGTTACCGTCGCCATTATTCTGGGGATTTACTTTTTGCTGGATACGTACCATTATAAAAAGGAAGGGGCAAAGGCACCGGACGACGGGGTCAAGGAGCCTCTTAGGCTGGAGGGCAAGTACAATTTTATCTTCCTCGCCGGTGTTGTGGGCGCCGTGCTCATGAGCGGGATGGTGGACTGGGGTGAAGTCAGCACCCTGGGGATTCACAGGGCTGTTCAGGACTGGGCGCGGGATATTCTATTGATCGTAATGGGGATTCTTTCTTTATGGGCGACACCCAAGCAGCTGCGTGAGGACAATGAATTTACCTGGTTTCCCATTGTCGAGGTAGCCTATCTCTTTATCGGCATTTTCATTACCATGACCCCCTGCCTGCTTTTGCTCAAAGCCGGCACTAAAGGAAACCTTGCATTTGTGATCGAAGCCGTTAAAGAACCGTACCATTACTTCTGGATTACAGGTATGCTTTCAGCCTTTCTCGATAATGCACCGACATACCTTACGTTTTTTAACACCGCTCTCGGTAGCTTTTATGCAGGCTTGACGGAAGCCCAGTCTGTTCCGCTGCTCATGACGGAAAATGCCATATACCTGAAGGCGATCTCCGCAGGCGCGGTCTTTTTCGGGGCGTGCAGCTATATCGGGAACGCACCGAATTTTATGGTCAGATCGATTGCCGAGGAAGCCGGAACACCGATGCCGAGTTTTTTCGGATATATATTCAAATATTCACTGGTTTTTTTAATCCCGACGTTTGTTGTTGTCACCATCATTTTCTTTTAAGCAGAACCGTAATCCTGTGGTGCGGAAAATGAAAATAGATCTAAAAGCATCGAATATCGCGATTGTCGGAGGCGGAAAAGTCTGCGAGGCATTTCTCCAGATTATTTTAAGTGACCGCTTCAGCGATCAGGGGGTTAATATACTGGGCGTGGCGGACGGAAATGAGCAAGGCGAAGGAATAGAGTACGCACGAGGGAAGGGGATATTCACAACCCATGACTATAAGGCACTGTTCGAGTTTAAAGAGCTTGAAATGATCTTACAGCTGGCGGAAGATGATCTGCTTAGAGAGGAGTTAAAAAAGGCCAAACCCCCTCATGTGAGGCTGGTAGCCCACTTCGAGGCCATGTCCCTCTGGGATTATCTTCAGATCGAAGCGGAGAAGACAGCGGCAAAAGAAGAAATGCGCAGCAGTCAACTGGATATTGATAAAGTCGATGAGATATTTGACCGGTATTCCGATCGCATCGTTAAAATTGTAAAAGACAGGGCGGACCATTTGCAGGTGCTGGAGAGAGAGCTGGTCGAAAACGAAAGGGCCATGTCCCAGATCATTCAGGGGAGCACGATACCGACATTTGTTGTAAACAAATATCATATTGTGACCCACTGGAATAGTGCCTGTGAAAAACTGACCGGCTATTCAGCCATAGATATTGTCGGAACCGACAAACAGTGGGCTCCGTTCAGGTCGGAAAAGCGACCGGTTATGGCGGACGTCATCATCGACGATATGGAAGCAGGCGAAATAGAGCGGTTGTACGGCGACAAGTGGCGAAAATCAGCCTTGATCGAAGGGGCGTATGAAGCGGAAGAGTTTTTTCCGAACCTCGGAAAAACCGGCAAATGGCTTTTTTTTACGGCCGCGCCGATTAAATCGCCGGATGGAGAAATCGTCGGAGCCATCGAAACGCTTTGGGACAGAACCGAAGACAGAAAGGCAGAGGAAGAACGAGAACGTCACAACAGAGAGCTTTCCGTGCTGTATGAGAAATACAGAAAATCAGAAGAGAAGTACAAAACGCTATTCGACAATGACCCCAATCCCACCTTTATCATTGCCAGTGAAACATACGAAATACTCGACGTCAATGATCGGGTGCTGGACTGTTATGGATACTCAAAAGAGGAATTGCTGGGAGTGTCGTTTCTGGAAATCGGAGATAAAGACGACCTGGAAATCGCCGCGGGTCTGGGAAAGCTGTCCAGAGACAAATCCATTCTTTTCTCTAAAAAACGGCATTATAAAAAAGGAATGTTGCCCTTTTTTGTCAATGTGAGTGCCAGTTATGCAAGATATGGCGGAACAGATGTTCTTATCGGTTCGACCACCGATGTCACCGAAAGTATAGAGAAGGAAACCCAGTTGATTCAGGCCGGCAAAATGACCACTTTAGGTGTGATGGCCGCAGGAATGGCCCACGAAATCAATCAACCCCTGAATGTCATCCAGATTTGCGCTGATTTTTTTCTGAAAATGTTGAAAAAAGGTGAGCCGATCAAGGATGACGACTTAAGAGCCATGGCCAGCGATATCGTTGCCAACGTAGAACGGGCGGCCGGCGTGATCAAACATGTCAGAGACTTTGCCAGACAACCTGAAGTCATCCGGAGCAAGGTGAATGTCAATGATCCCATCAGAGATGTATTCAAAGTGCTCGGCAATCAAATAAAAGTCCACCAGATCGAGGTTGAACTCGATTTGTCCCCTGATCTGCCGCATATTATAGCTGAACACAACCGGCTGGAACAGGTCTTTATCAACCTGGTGACCAA
Organism: Thermodesulfobacteriota bacterium; assembly: GCA_042573625.1. GTDB lineage: Bacteria > Desulfobacterota > Desulfobacteria > Desulfobacterales > UBA11574 > JBHPCZ01. The sequence continues at coordinate 9,575 of JBHPCZ010000020.1, read as the reverse complement.
TGCCATCGACGCCATGGATGAAAAGACTGACCTACCGGATGTCACAGACCTTGAAAAGCGGCTTAAAATAACATCATTTGTAGAAAACGGATTAGTTGTGGTAACAGTGACAGATACCGGCGTCGGTATGCCGGAAGAAGTTAAAAATCAGATTTTTGAACCTTTTTTTACCACCAAAAAAATTGGAAAGGGCACCGGGCTGGGGGTCAGCATCAGCTACGGGATTGTTAGAGACTATGACGGTAACATTGAAATCGAAAGCCAGGTCGGCAAAGGGGCAACATTTAAGCTCAGCTTTCCGGTTTTATCGTAAGGCATAACTGAACTCATTCGTATGAGAAAGATTTTAATCATAGATGATGAAGAAGGCAATGTGCGGGTTCTCTCCATGTCATTGAAAAGCGACGGCTATGATGTGGTTGCCGCATACAGTGGTGAGGAGGGCTTGGAGGTATTCAATACAGAATCTCCGGATATCGTTCTCACCGACCTGAGAATGCCCGGTCTGAGCGGCCTGGAAGTTTTAAAGCAGATTAAGACATCCAGTCCTGAAACAGAGGTTATTATCATCACGGGTCACGGGGATATCGATTCCGCCATTGAAGCCCTTCAATACGGTGCGTCTGATTTCATTAACAAGCCGATTAGAGACGAAGGTCTCTCCATCGCGCTCAAGAGAGCCAAGGAAAAAATTGATATCCGGTTTAAGCTCAAACAGTACACGGAAAACCTGGAAAATGTGGTCAAAGAGGCCACAGACGAGGTCTGGCGGAAGTCCAACTTTCAGATTAAACTGATTCGAAGCTCAAATGACGGTATCGTGGCCACGGACAGCGAGTGGAAGGTGGTTATTTATAACCCGGAAGCAGAAAGAATTTTTGGATACTCTCCGTCAGAGGTTATCGGCAAAATGAGTATCGCCGACTTGTATCCGCCTGAAATAACCGATATCTTCATGAAGGGTACTGGCACCAAGAAAAGTGTAAGGGGGTTGCCGTGGATAGAGACCATGGTTCTGAAAAGAGACGGTGAAAGTATCCCGGCCCGGTTTTCAGGGAGCCTTCTGTATGAAAAGGGGAAGGTGATGGGCAGCGTTGCCTTTTTTCAGGATCTACGGGAAATAAAGCGATTGGAAACGGAGCTGATCAAATCGGAAAGTTTGGCTGCCGTGGGCGAAACCGTGGCCGGTCTGGCCCATTACATCAAAAACATACTGATTGGTCTTGAAGGGGGAAGCTATGTCGTTGATGTCGGGCTTGACAAAAATGACACGGATAAGCTAAAAACCGGCTGGCGATCGATTCAGAGAAATATTGGGCGGATATCTGATCTGGTTTCTGATTTGCTCACCTATTCAAAGAAACGAGAACCCGAACCCCAAAGCTGTTTTCCCAATGAAATCGTGAATGATGTGTGTGAACTTGTTGAGGAGAGAGCAAGGCAGAATAACATCAAAATTGAAAAAGATTTTGAATTATCCATCGATGAAGTGACAATGGATCCACGGACGATTCACCGATCCCTGTTGAACCTGGCTACCAATGCCATTGATGCCTGTTTGTTCGATGAGGACACGGGCAAGAACTGGAAGATTTGTGTAAAAACAGCCCGTGAGAATGATAACATCATCCGATTTGAAGTTCAGGATAACGGTGCCGGTATGGAGCAGGAGACACAGGACAAAATTTTCGCCTCTTTTTTCAGCACCAAAGGCGGCCGGGGGACCGGCCTTGGTTTGCTGGTTACCAAAAAGCTCATCGAAGAACACGGGGGAACAATAGAATTCACATCCCAGCCGGGAAAAGGGACGATGTTCATTTTACGAATGCCCTATGAAGAATTGAAAACCCTTTGATCGAACGGTTTCCCGGCCAGGAGGATTGAACTCAGGGAATAAATCAAGGAGGATGTATTATGGGTAAAAAGGTGCTTACTGTTGATGATGATCCTGATGTGCGGTCATTTGTTTTGACAGTTCTGGAAGAAAACGGATATACGCCTCTGGTCGCGCAGAATGGTGAGGAAGGAATGAACGCCATAAAGGAGGAGAGCCCGGAGCTGGTTATCCTCGATATTTTGATGCCCAGGGGGAGCGGTGTTCGGTTGTATCGCGAGTTAAAAACCGATGCGTCTCTGAAAAATATCCCGGTCATCGTGCTCTCCGGAATAGCCGAGAAATCATTCCTTCGATCACAGAAGGCCCTGACCGAATTCAGGGGAGGGGTCGTACCGGAGCCCGAGGCATATCTGGAAAAACCGGTGAAACCCGAGGAGTTGGCGGAGACCATTAAAAAAATCATCGGCTGATTTCATGATACTTTACGGACCAGTAGAGCGGGGAGTTGCAGAATGATGGAGATTAAAAAAATTCTCTTTGTAACCAAATTTGAAGAATTGTGCTTTGACGCCCTGCAGTCGTTGTTGAGCCTGAGAAAAGCGGGCCTGGGACATGTGGTTTTTCTGAATGTCATTGAAAGAGAAAAGGTCGCCATGCGTCGGGGTGCCGGGTATCTGAAGCATGAAGAGATCCGCCTGAGAGAAATGGCCAACATCCGGTTTATCGATTGGGCCGAGAACCTGTTCGAGCAGGGCATGGAGGTCGGCGCCTATATCGTGGTCGGAGAGCTGGTTCCTCAGGTCATTAAAGCCGCGCAGAAAGAGGAAGCGGACCTGATTGTGGTCGGACGCTCGCACAAAGGGGTTCTGGAGCAGTTGTACTCGGGATCGGAAGTCACGGAGCTCCTTCGAAGGGCTGCTGTCCCGGTGGTGGTATTCAAACATCTTTCGGACAATTTGCTGGTACCTAAGCGGCTTTTTGATCGACCGCTTCTGGCGACAGATTGGTCGCCCGCCAGTCTGAAAGCGGTGGAATATCTTAAAGGCTTGAAGGATGTTGCCCGGGAAATCAATGTTGTTCACGTGGTCGATGAAACGGATTTGAAAGGCGACACGACCCTGGATGTCCAGGAGACCCGGAAGCAGAAAAGACGAAAACTCGACGAGATCTGTGATATTTTTGAGGCTGAAGGGATACCCGCCAGGTCTCACGTTCGGGTCGGTGATCCGGACGAGGAGATCGAAAAGGCGGCACGGGAATACAAGGCGACCATGATTGTTCTGGGTTCTTCGGCAAAGACGGCATGGGTGGAAAGATGGCTCGGAAGCACGCCGCAAACCATTGCTGAAAAGTCGATTTTCCCGGCCCTGTTAATCCCGCCTGAACAGGCATAGGTCTTTTTAAACGAATTGGATACGGGTTTTGGGTCTCTGGATGAAGCATGGGATTTATGTTTGATATAATAAGCATCCAGTATCCAGTAACGCTTTATCACGAGCAATATCATTTGGTTATATAAACTTCAGCGGATTAAAAAGATACACCGATTGAAGATTAAATAGGAGGATTCAATGGCGGTAATAACCATTTCCAGACAGTTTGGCGCAGGAGGGAAAACCCTTGGTAAAATAATCGCCAAAGAATTGGGATACACGTTTGCGGATCAACAAATTATCCAGAAGATCGCGGAAACGGCCAATGTTTCGCCCCACTGGGTGGAGTCGATCGAAAAGGAGGCCGGTACACGGCTCACCAAAGTTATCGATCATGTGGTTTCAATGAGATGGGTCGAGCGTGTTTTAAAAGAAGAGCGCGGATATATAGACGAAGAAATTTATCTTGATTATCTTGTTGTCATTATTTCCCAGGTTGCAGAAGAGGGAAATGCGGTGATTATCGGCAGGGGAAGTCAATATATTTTGAACGACCATCCGGATGCCCGACACATACTCCTTGTCGATGAGATTGAAAACCGGGTGAAATTCATGATGGAGAATTATGATCTTTCCGGCAAAGAGGCGGAGAAGATTGTGGCCAAAGAAGACAAACGACGTATGAGTTTTTACGGTAAACTTGGCAAGGCGGATTTTGACAACCCCGACCTTTACCATCTGGTGTTGAACATGGGCAGATTAAACATGGAAAAGGCATTACAACTCGTACTACAGATGGTAAATTTGTAGAGTCCGGGCATAAGCACCCTCTCTTTCCGGTTTGGCGCTATCGCTCCACGGTTTTGAAACCTTCGAAGCACAGAACGTCCAGCCCGAATTACTCATCATGCGGTCTTTCCGAAATCAAGAAGGGGCCTGTTGCGAGCACTGCTTGTGTGTGAGATGAACGTTTAAATCTTTTGAATTTCTTAACCGGAAATCCGGGTTATTTGCTTGACATTAAGGAGATAAATCTGTTACCAATCCTTTTTTTGTATTTAAGTCAATTTCCCGAGACAACAAATAGCCCTAATATATCAAGCCGTTATAGAAGGACGGGCGGCACAGAAGATGGTTTTCGACTTTAAGAAGAACCGTGCGTGGGCTGAGAATCTTCAAATTGTGACGCAGCTGGGCCTGACCATGGCCGGTTGCATTGCGCTTTGTTTTTTTATCGGGCTTTGGCTCGACAGATGGCTGGGGGCCAAAGGGGTTTTTTTAACGATCTTTATTATACTGGGGGTCATCGGTGGCGGCAATACCGTGTATCGCCAGATTTTAGAGATCATAGAAGACGAAAAAGACGAGAAATAACAGAAAAATGGAATCGATCCGTCAGACCCAGAAAAGATACTGCTCCACGGCGATAATGGTGGCCATTTTTGCGGGGCTGTTTTTTATTGCCGGCGACCAGAGTGCTGTTGGAAAGGGGTTGATCCTGGGAACCGTTTTCAGTATCGTCAACTTCATTTTGATGGGTGAAATAATACCGCACAAAATCGGCAAGACAAAGGGAAAGACGTTCGGATTATCCCTGGGTTCGATATTTTTCAGGTATTTTTTAATGGCCATACCGATCATCATGGCGGTAAAACTCGAACAGTTTCATCTGTTTTCCGTCATTGCGGGGATTTTCATGGTCCAGTTGATGATCCTGGGAGATCATGCATTGACCATCGTCTTGCCAAACCGTGGAAAACAAATTTAGGACATTGTAGCTTATGGGAGAACTCGGCAGACTACACCAGTTAATCATCAATGTGATGGGATATAAAGTGGCTTTCAACCTTGAAGTCATTTTAATGACGTGGATCGTTATCGGAATACTGCTTTTTTTCGGTTATGCTGCCAGCAAAAAAAGGGCATTGCTCCCCGGGCCCGTACAGGTTCTGGGTGAACTCTTTGTTTCTATGCTCTACCAGTTGACCGAAGACGCGCTGGACAAAGAGATGGCAAAAAAATACGGACCGCTGACCATCGCGCTCTTTTTGTTTCTACTCTTGTCCAACTGGATAGGGCTCATTCCCCACCTCGAGGAGCCGACCAAAGATCTGAACACGCCGTTGAGCCTCGGGCTCATGGGCTTTTGTATCGCCCATTATGCCGGGATTAAGTCCAAAGGTGTGAAGCAGTATCTCAAGGAATACTGCGAGCCGATCTTTTTTATGGCGCCGCTGAATGTGATCGGGGAATTCGCAAAGATCATTTCCATCTCCTTCCGTCTGTTTGGAAACATTATGGGGGGATCGATCATCATACTGGTTGTTTCTTATCTGACATACAGCATCGTTCTTCCACCGTTTCTGTATGCTTTTTTCGGTCTTTTCGTCGGCACGGTTCAGGCATTTGTGTTTACCATGCTGACGATCGTATACATTTCAGTTCAGGTAAAATAGCTTATGGAATTTGAGACACAAACACTGGTAAATATAGCGGCTTATCTCGGCGGCGGCATAGCAATGGGATTTGGCGCTATCGGCGCGGCCATCGGCGAGGGCTACACCGCCGCGCTGGCCAATGAGGCCGTGTCCCGGAATCCGAAACTGTCCGGTGACATCTTTAAAAACATGCTGGTGGGACAGGCCATCGCCGAGTCTGCCTCTATCTTTGCCCTGGTCATAGCGATTCTGCTTCTCTTTCTGGATATTCCCACCACCGGCCTGCTCAAAGCCGCGGCCCTTTTGGGTGCCGGCATCAGTATGGGGTTTGGTGCCATCGGCTCAGGGGTGGGGGCCGGTTTTCCAGGCGGGCAGGCCTGCAAAGGCATCGTCCGTCAACCGGCAGTGACGGGTCGGATGACCACCACTATGCTCATCGGATCGGCCGTATGCCAGACACCTGCCATCTTTGCAATGGTCGTGGCATTGATGCTCATGTTTATCGATTTTGGAAATATGCCGCTGAACCCCACATGGGCGGCGCTGCTGGGCGCGGGCATCAGCACGGGATTCGCGGCCATCGGCTCCGGATACGGGGGTGGAGCGGCAGCCGGTGCAAGCTGCGAAGGCATTGCCAGAAATCCTGAAACCGTCGGCAATGTGACCACCATCATGCTGGTGGGCCAGGCGGTTGCCCAGACCGCTTCCATTTTCGGTCTGCTGGTCAGCTTCATACTGATGTTCAAATCCTTTCCCGAAACCAAGGCAATCAGTCCGGCCATGGCCCTTTTGGGTGCCGGCATCAGCATGGGTTTCGGGGGCATCGGTCCGGGAATCGGTAATGGTATGGCCGCCGAAGGCGCGGTAAAGTGGGTGGCCAGAAATATAGATCATTATGGAGAACTCATGCGAACCATGCTGGTGGGCCAGGCGGTTTCTCAATCAACGGCGATTTACGCCATGGTGATCAGTCTGGTTCTTATATTCGTGGTTTAGTTTTTTATCTGGAGGTTGAATAAAAATCTGATTTTGCTCTCTTCGTGAGCAAAAAGGATTTTTTCGAGTTCATATTATTTGGGTACTTTAGCAAGGTTATAATATTTTTTAATGAGGAGGACAAAATGGCAATTGAAGGTGCAGATATTGTAAAAGCAGCTGCGTTTATCGGCGCGGGGATTTCAATGGGATTCGGCGCCATCGGCCCCGGCGTGGGTGAAGGTATGGCCGCGGCAAAAGCATGTGAAGCCATCGGAAAGAACCCCAAAGAGGCGGGCCTGCTGACCCGTACGATGCTCGTGGGTCAGGCGGTGGCCGAATCGACAGGGATTTACTCTTTGGTTATTGCTTTATTGCTGCTATTTGTTGTTTAATTTCTTAATATTTTTTTTATGGAAAACAGGCGATGGAAATTATCAGTACCACAGCCCTAATTAGTATAAACGGAACGTTGATTGCCCAGCTGGTTTCTTTTCTGATATTTCTTTTTATTGTCAACCGCATCATGATTCGGCCGCTGCAAAGTTCAATGGCTGAAAGAAGTGACCATATCGAGCAGATTAAGCAGGATATTGTCGATGCGGAAGAAGACGTGACACGCTTTGCGGCAGAGGTTGAGGAGCGCAAGTTGGCAGTTCGAACCGAGGCGTTTGGGATCGCCAACACGCTGGAAGAATCCGGAAGTAAAAAGGCGGATGAGATATTCGCTGCTGCAAAAAAAGAGATCGAGGCTTTAAGAGCGGAGGCTGAAGCAGATGTTGAGGCGAAACTTGCCGAAGCCAGAAAGCATATTAAAGCGGAATCTGAAACACTGGCCATCAGCGTCATGGAAAAAATCCTGGATCGGAGGCTGGCCTCATGAAAAAAGCCGATACAATAGCCACTTTCTGTTATTCTATGGTGGCGTGTGTGCTGGGCCTCCATTTTCTCGGATCTGAAGCCTTTGCGGCCGAACAGGCGAGTAACTGGCGAGTCTGGTACGACCTGGCGCTGCGGTACATCAATTTTGGGATTCTTGTTTTTATTTTCTTAAAATACGGCAAAACACCCCTGTTGAATTTCCTGCGGGGTGAAAAAGATAAAGTGGCCCGTGAAATAGAAAAGATAGAGGACAAGAAAAAAACAGCAACGGATAAAATCAAAGAGAGCCAGCAGGCGCTTGAAGACAGCCAGGCACGTTTTGCCGAGGTGAAAGAGAGAATTGTGGGCCAGGGAGAAAGAAAGAAACAGGACATCATCCAGAATGCTCAGCAGCAGAGCGTGATTATGATGTCGGAGACAAAGCGGAGGATAGAGAACCAGCTCTTCCAGGCAAAAAGCATGATTCGTGCGGAAATCCTGGATGCGGCAATTGCTGTGGCAACGGAAAGACTTCCCCAGGAAGTCACCGAGGCGGACAACCAGCGATTCATCGATCAGTATCTGGCCAGCGCGCAGACCAAATAGAACACAATTATTAACATATAAGAACAGTGAAACCCGGTGAATATAATGCCGGGTTTTTTAGTTTTTGGCTTAAGCCGGTTTTGCAACCTTGGGATCCTAACATTCGGGGAGAGCTTCAATTGATTGGAGTCCGGGGGGGTTGATTATTATTTGTAGCTTTATCACAACAGCTAAAGCTACTTTTAGATTCAAAATACAAAGGTATCTACAAACCGAATTTCTGATAGTGACGTTTAAAATTTTAACGCGGGAAGCATCATTTCTTCAAGTTGCTTTCTTTGATTTTCAAAGCTCTCTTTATCTTTCACTTTATCAAATTTTATCATTTTTCCAAAACGAAGCACCACCTTGGAAAAGGGTTTTGGAAGAAGAAATTTATCCCAGCTATTGAAATGCCATCCATTTTCTGCAGAAACATAAAAAGGAACAATCACGGCATTGGCAACATGTGCTAAACGGATTACACCAGGTTTAACCTTGCCTGAAGGTCCCTTCGGCCCGTCTACAATATGAGCTGCAAGTTTTGCCTTCTTGAAATTAGCGATCATATCTTTTAAAGCTTTTCTCCCGCCGATTGAAGAAGAACCACGGACTGGATGCCAGCCGGTACGTTTAGCCACACCGGCTATAATTTTTCCATCTTTACTTTGGCTAATCATGATACTAGGGTTAAAGACTTTATAATTTTGAAAATGATGGATAGCAGAAAAAAACTGTTGATGCCAAGCGCAAAGCAACACAGCCTCGCCATTTTTTAGATGGTCCATCCATTCTTTCTCATTTTCAACCTTTAGACGAAATGTCGATGAATAAACTCGATTAAATCGATAAAGAAAAGATATGAACAGTTCTGTCGTAAATAAACGGTCTAGTTTTATTCCCAAAACGGTAATCCTTTATTATTTTGTATCATTCAAATTAGGGACATCGGGAACTCAACGAATAGCAGAAAAATCGAAAACTGATTGATGTCTGGCTTACCCAAGAAGCTAAATTTCAAAAGAGAAAGGGCATTCACAAATATTTGGCGGGATGCCCTTTTTAGTCAGAAACAGGACGTTAGATTACAGTGACGTTTGCAGCAGCAGGACTTTTTTGTCCTTGCTCTATGTCAAAAGTAACGCTGTCACCTTCATTGAGGGATTTAAAACCGTTTGCGTTGATCGCTGAATGATGAACAAACACATCCGAACCCTTTTCGGTCGCTAAACCACTTAACAGTTCCATTGGTAATGATAACATCCTCCTTTCAAAATATTTTTAAAATCTTAAACTGGAGGATGCCACATTAAAAAAATGAATTGTTCCTTCAGAAAAAAACCGCCCCATCAATTACAGGCGGGACCTTGTTGAATAAGTGAATAATAACAATCTTTGTGGTGAAAGCAAGCCAATTGTTTTTTTAAAAATTGATAAATATATGAGGGGTTGGGGAGTTTTTATCATAAAGCTTTATAAATTAGCGAAATGGATGATCAGGTTTTA
>JBHPCZ010000209.1:0-2406 GCA_042573625.1 Thermodesulfobacteriota bacterium | reverse complement strand
TAATCTAACAGATGAAGTATACATATCAATATCGGGGAAAATATTTTTGAAATAGCCTCGTAGAATAATTGATTTAGCCGAAGTCGAATAAATAGAAATATAGAACAAAATGAACCATACCGAAATTGGCATATTGGGTGCAGGAATTATGGGCTGTTGCCTTGCTTTGGACCTGGCCCAGAGAGGTTACAGGGTGGACCTGATCGATTGTGCTCCCGAACCTATGACCGGCGCAAGTCTTCATAATGAAGGCAAGCTTCATTTGGGATTCGTCTATGCAAACGACCCGTTGAAAGCGACTCACGGTTTGATGCTGCGGGGGTCACTGGCTTTTTCACGCATAATCGAGAGGTTAACTGGATGCGGAGCGGACTTTTTAAAGCCTTCACAGCCGTTTCATTATTTTGTGCCTGTGGACAGCCAGCTAGAACTGGCAACTATTGATGATCACTTTCACGAGGTCCAAGAAGCCATTCATGAGGAGACACGTCGCACCGGCGATATCTATCTCGGTCGTAAAATTGATCGGTATCACAAGCGCAACTCTTCAAGGTTTCATGAAAGACTTTTCTCATCGAATTTAACGCTCGGCTCTTTTATGACTGAGGAGCGTTCCATTTCCCCTGTTGCCGTGAGCCTCATCCTGCGTCGAGCGATAAAGAACCAACCCAATTTAAACTTCCTCGGAAATACACATATTATTTCGGCTGACAGACTCGCAAGCGGTGACGTAGAAATTGAAACACGCCGGGAAGACAATACTGTCTTATATCGCTATTCCAGCATTGCAAATTGCCTTTGGGATGACAGAATTCGCATCGATAGGACAGCCGGGATCTTTCATGATACTTCTTGGCTTTTTCGGTACAAAGTGACGATTAATGTTAGAGTGCCAGCAAGAGAACACAACAGTATCCCTTCCGCAACCGGGATCCTTGGACCATACGGTGATGTGGTTAACTACAATGATGGTTCATATTACATTTCTTGGTATCCGCTGTGCAAAATCGTACAATCTAACCAGGAGGATGGTCGGATTCTACATGATAAAGTACATAAAGGTCTTTTACCTAAGAGCATCAGAAAAATGACCTCCAGATTTCCCCCTATTTCCAAGTTTGTGGCTTCAATTTCTCACAGGAAATTCGTGAAGGATAACATTCGAGAAATGACTGCTTATATTCCGGCCATGACCAATTTATTGAATAACAATATAAGGGGTAAAATTGGAGGTGGAATTATTGTTGCAAAAGGACATACTGATATAGACGATCCCGAAAGTTTACTTCATCAACGATCGGCAATAGGACCGATTGCTTATGGCACCTACGTGACTGTAGACACTGGTAAGTTCTGTACGGCTCCACTTTTCGCACAAGAAGCAGCCGATATGATCGTGGACATTCTGAAATGAGTCATTCCAAATCTGTCAGTCGTGACCCTCTCGTTTCTGTAGCTATTCCCCTTTTTCAGCCACAAAGGTTTCTCGATAACATTATAGAGAATGTGGACGCCATTGCGTATAAAAATGTAGAAATCATTATCTCAGATCGGCATTGCGCAGACGATACCATTGATTTCCTTTATGGAAGGTATGGCAACGATCCTCGATTTAGATTTATCAAGCGAAATGACCAAATCAACTGGGTTGATCACTATAATACTCTCCTACGCCAATTTGCCGGAAAGTACTTCCTTTGGATGCCACATGATGACATATATCCTGGCAACTATATAAGTCTTCTCGTTTCATGCTTAGAGGAACACCCTGATGCCATTTGTGCGTTTGGTCGCATGGAAGAGGTTAATTTGGCAAGTTCGCCCTTGCCAACCATCTTCAAACCGCCCCCAATACCTATTGAGGAATCTTGGTCGTTTCGTATGACACTGAAATTGTTTTATTCGGGCCAATTAGGTATCGGATTTAGAGGACTTTTTAGAAGAGATATAATTGTTGAATCCGCCTTTTTTATCCCTCATACATTTGAAGACGTTAATGCAGACGTATGTTGGATGTTCGGATTGTCTTTGAAAGGTCGCTTCCTTTATGTTCCCGACTGTTTTTGTAAAAAACGACGTTACCCATCGAGTACGTCTGCACAGTGGCGTTTTGGAATTCGTAGTTTATTAAGTCAGGTTATTGTTCTTCGGTCTTATATGAAAGATAGTTGTTCTAGTTGTATAGAGGTGCAGATAGGGACTCTGCTTATTTTTTTTAAGAGTTTGTATTTTTTTTTAAAGAAAAAAACCGGGGTATTTCTACCTCAACCTGTAGAGGAAGCAATAAGGAAGTTTGTGTATCGAGCGCTTTATTGGCGGTGGTTTTAGTGTTAAATCACCAATCCGAAACCTGTGATATCTGCAGAGACTGTCGAAAAAGGTTCAGTTAGCGGTCATGTTTTTTAG
>JBHPCZ010000208.1:0-2453 GCA_042573625.1 Thermodesulfobacteriota bacterium | reverse complement strand
ATAACGGGCATCGTGCTTGTCCTGCGGGTTGGGAACATCCGGAAAGTCGGACTTGCCACACAGGATTACGCCGTGCGCACAGAGCTGGGTATCCCAGTTCCCCCAGCGCTGGCGGACAATGCCGAACCGACCGTACATAGGCGTGGTATAGCCCAGGCATCGGGTGGCAGCCTGCACCTGGGAAAACTCGATCATGGTGCCCAGTCCGGTGGTTTCGCGCCAGTGGATGGCCGCCAGGATTCCGAATACCAGTCAATGCACCAGTTGGAGTGTTTGGCGCAGTGACCGCCCATAAAATCGTGCATGCCGGTGATAGAGGCAAGCCCGGCGTGGGCCTGTCCCAGAATGTCGTAGGACCCGCCGAAAACCTTGGGCCCGTAGCCGAAACCGCCGCCCCACACGTAAATGAACCTGGGGTTCATTTCCTGGAGGTACAGGTAGCTCTGCTTCCACTTGTCAAAGGTTCCGGGCCGGTAGCACTCGGTCAGTCCGTCGGACATCTTTACCAGCCGGTAAAAGGCCTCTTTCATATCGTCCAGGTGATAATCCATGCTAATGTGGAACTCGCTGGGGTTGGCGCCCAGATAGCCCAGGCCGGTACCGGTCATGGGCCGGCTGTCGTGCAACGGATACAAATAGGTCTCGTTGAACGGAGCACAGTGCCGCATGGGGTCGCCCATCCTCGGCATCTCCACCTTGATCACCTCGGCCCCCAGCTCAGCCAGGTTGGAGACGGAATGGGGCGTGAAGATATACATGGTGGTGCTCAGCCATCGGATGCCCTTCAGCGGCTCCGGTTTTTCATGTTCTTTGCCCGGATCAAAGGCGGCCCGGCAGTACTCCTCATACGGCATCTTCATTTCTTCCAGCTCTTCCTTGCTCTTGGGGCCTGGCAGATCCTCTATTCTTGTTTCTCTCAAATCTTTTGCCATTATATCACCCCCTTGCTTTTGAGTTCATTGACCTGCGTTTGGCCCAGACCGAGCCACTGCAGGTACTTCAATTTGTTATCCTTTCCTAAAGGTCTTCCGATCCACTTGACCCGGTGCGGCGTCCGGTACGCAAAAGCGTTCGGGGACGTTGCATACAGCACGGTCCCGTACTGGTCGCTGTCGATGGTGTACACCCAGGGGCGGTAAACGAAGTGGGGGAACTCAGAAACCTCGTCGATGAACAGAACCGGCCCGGCCGCAATCTCATACTCCAGCAGCTTCTCCTCGGCTTCAACCCGGTTCATGTCCCGCAGCCAGCGGGTGGTTACGGTGTAGGTTTTGATCAGGGCCTGGAGCGCATTCCTGGCGCCCATTTCTTTGAGGAAGGGATCTTCGTGGATCAACCGGCCGAACTGAACATCGTCCCGCTCAATGCACTGGCCGATGCGATACCAGAGCCGGTCGGTCTGACCCCCGATCATCATGTAGCCGTCCTTGCAGGGGTTCCACTCGTATTGGTTCAGGTTGGGATCCCAGCCGCCGGTTCGGGCCTTGATACTCTTGTTAAAGCCGTACCAACCGATATCAAAATCCAGGATATCCATCTGCGTTTCAGAACCGGTGACCTCGATGAACTGGCCCTCACCGCTGAACTTATTTCTCCAGTAAATGGCCGCCATAATACTGCATGCGCCCTGCTCGCCGGCAACATAATCCGCAAACCAGACACCGGACCGCGTGGGGTCGCCCCCCTTGCCTCTAGGAAGCTGATCCTGTGGGAAGCCGGTGTTGTGCACAAAAGAATTGGCGCAACCACCGAAAGGTTCAAGGGTCCACTGGCCGAACTTGGAAAGCTTGTCTTTGTAGGATCCCCATGACCCCCGTACACCGATCCAGCAGTAAACCAGTTTGGGGTTGATCTCGGCCAGTTGCCGGTAACCGATGCCCAACTCGTCCATATAGCCCGGCGGATACTCCTCGATCAGCACATCCGCATGGGCAGCCAGTTTTTTGTAAAGCTCCTTGCCTTCATCGGTTTCGACATTCAGCGTAATGGAATACTTGTTTCTCATCTCATGGATGAAATCCATACCGCACTTTTCGCCGCTCTCCCTGTCCTCGAGCATCAACTCTTCCCTGCCGAATGGCGTCAGTTTTCTTAGCGGATCCCCTTCGGGCGGTTCGATATTGATGACTTCCGCTCCGGCTTCGGCCAGCAACGAGGAGCAAAACTTGTTGCCCATCCGATACAACCCCATACAGAGCACCTTCATGCCCTGAAGGGCCTCGGGTTTGCCGAAGCCGTACTCAAACCTGAGGTTGTCCTCACACCACTCACCGAACTTGGCCGCATTCCGCTTGGCGTACACCTTGGATACTTCTTCCCGCGGCGGCGGCGGCGTCACAGGCCAGGGCCTGACCTCAGGACTCATCAGGGGAAGGGTGTCCTCCCTGCTGTTTATTTCCACTTCTCTTATTTCTGCCATCTTTTAACCTCCGGTTTGAGTACGGCTTCGGCAA
>JBHPCZ010000207.1:0-2613 GCA_042573625.1 Thermodesulfobacteriota bacterium | reverse complement strand
GGTATTGTACTTATAGTACTCGGTGTTGCTTTAGCCGTGTGGGGCTACAATTCCTATGATTCAGTTGGTTCTCAAATTAGCAGAACATTTAGCGGAGACGCACCGATTGAGGCATGGGCAGGTATGGTGGGCGGCGCTATATGTATAGTGATTGGAATTCTCAAGGTAAAGTAAAATAACTAGTAAATTCATTGAGGGTATAATGGTCGATAGTAATCACATAACAAACGCATGCAGTCGGACAAAGTGCACGCGTAGCGGGCACTTTGCCGCTGATGCAAGGTGTTAGATGCCTGATGAAAGGAGAAAATCATGAAATTCCCGGAGTATGTAACTATTGATGAAGTAAAACGAGTCTGCAACGAAATTGGGTTGCGTGACTGGTCGGAAATTACGGATCCATCTGTTTCTGGGGAAGAAGCATCCACGATCCTCGATATTGTGAATACCCAAGGAATGAATATTCCCCTTGAGGCTTTTCGAAAGGGTTTAGAAGTTGAGCTTGAACATGGAACAAGATTTGAAGATGCAAATGTAACGAACAATCACCCGATCCTGACTGGCAAGATCGTGATTGCACATCTCAAAGAGACCATGGATTATTATGAAAGAATCGATGTTGCTGAAATGGAGGGAGATTTATTGAAGGCAATTTTGTCGAAAAATATGGAAAAAATTGAATCGAAATACAAAATGCTCATAGAAGCCCAAAAATCGCTGAATCAATCGGTTGCTGATCAATTGAAGAAACGCATCTAACATGCGGCTTCACAAAGGACCGCTCGTATCTCGCGGCCTGTGAGCCGCGGCGTTGAAGGTGTAGAAAAAGCTCGAATGGTGCATAGATACAGCATAATATTTACTTCCCGACATTAAAGACTGGTTATACCTCAATCCAAGGGAAGCAAATGGCAAAATATAAAAAGTACTCATATGATCAAGCGCGATTTATTCCGATTCATTTTGACAAGCAAATTCTGCCCGGCACCTTCGAGTATACGCTCAGTTATCTGATCGACAATGAGATTGATCTTTCGCTCTTTGATAACCGTTACAGCAATGACGAGATCGGCGCTCCTGCATACGATCCATCCATTCTGCTCAAGATAGTCCTTTACGCTTATTCCCGCGGTATTGTCTCCAGCCGTAAGATTGCCCGCTGCTGCCAGGAGAATATCATCTTCATGGCGTTGTCAGCGGATACGCGGCCACACTTTACAACCATAGCCGACTTT
The DNA here is from genome assembly GCA_042573625.1 of Thermodesulfobacteriota bacterium. GTDB lineage: Bacteria > Desulfobacterota > Desulfobacteria > Desulfobacterales > UBA11574 > JBHPCZ01. Next base: position 1,378 of record JBHPCZ010000207.1, on the reverse strand, counting down.
GTCTCGGCGATGGAGAATGAAGTGTTAGGGCTTTTTAGAGATGTTCTTTTGATTTGCGATAAGATGAAGCTCATCGGTAAAGACATGTTTGCCATCGACGGGTGCAAAATGCCGTCGAATGCTTCCAAGGAATGGAGCGGGACAAAGTCGGCTATGGTTGTAAAGTGTGGCCGCGTATCCGCTGACAACGCCATGAAGATGATATTCTCCTGGCAGCAGCGGGCAATCTTACGGCTGGAGACAATACCGCGGGAATAAGCGTAAAGGACTATCTTGAGCAGAATGGATGGATCGTATGCAGGAGCGCCGATCTCGTCATTGCTGTAACGGTTATCAAAGAGCGAAAGATCAATCTCATTGTCGATCAGATAACTGAGCGTATACTCGAAGGTGCCGGGCAGAATTTGCTTGTCAAAATGAATCGGAATAAATCGCGCTTGATCATATGAGTACTTTTTATATTTTGCCATTTGCTTCCCTTGGATTGAGGTATAACCAGTCTTTAATGTCGGGAAGTAAATATTATGCTGTATCTATGCACCATTCGAGCTTTTTCTACACCTTCAACGCCGCGGCTCACAGGCCGCGAGATACGAGCGGTCCTTTGTGAAGCCGCATGTTAGATGCGTTTCTTCAATTGATCAGCAACCGATTGATTCAGCGATTTTTGGGCTTCTATGAGCATTTTGTATTTCGATTCAATTTTTTCCATATTTTTCGACAAAATTGCCTTCAATAAATCTCCCTCCATTTCAGCAACATCGATTCTTTCATAATAATCCATGGTCTCTTTGAGATGTGCAATCACGATCTTGCCAGTCAGGATCGGGTGATTGTTCGTTACATTTGCATCTTCAAATCTTGTTCCATGTTCAAGCTCAACTTCTAAACCCTTTCGAAAAGCCTCAAGGGGAATATTCATTCCTTGGGTATTCACAATATCGAGGATCGTGGATGCTTCTTCCCCAGAAACAGATGGATCCGTAATTTCCGACCAGTCACGCAACCCAATTTCGTTGCAGACTCGTTTTACTTCATCAATAGTTACATACTCCGGGAATTTCATGATTTTCTCCTTTCATCAGGCATCTAACACCTTGCATCAGCGGCAAAGTGCCCGCTACGCGTGCACTTTGTCCGACTGCATGCGTTTGTTATGTGATTACTATCGACCATTATACCCTCAATGAATTTACTAGTTATTTTACTTTACCTTGAGAATTCCAATCACTATACATATAGCGCCGCCCACCATACCTGCCCATGCCTCAATCGGTGCGTCTCCGCTAAATGTTCTGCTAATTTGAGAACCAACTGAATCATAGGAATTGTAGCCCCACACGGCTAAAGCAACACCGAGTACTATAAGTACAATACC
>JBHPCZ010000206.1:0-2619 GCA_042573625.1 Thermodesulfobacteriota bacterium | reverse complement strand
GTGAGTGGGAAACAGTGAAAGGTAAAAAGTGAAAGGTGAAAAGGGTAAGTGAGTCACCTGCCCGCAGGGCATGTTGTTTTTATCTTTCTGTCGTCCTTACCCTGTGGAATTCCGCTGTGCGGACATATTCCTCCGGGGTCAGCAGAAAGATAAAAGGAAGTAATCATCCTCTGTGCTCTCTGCGTGCTCGAGCGAAGCGGGTGTGAGATCTATCTTTACGTTTTACGCACTGCTCGCTACTCTTTGCTCCATGCTTTCAGCGCCCTGGACCCTGTATTTCACCCTGAACCTTGGACCCAGGCCACAAGGCCCTAAACCCTCAACCCAACCAACGGAGGTAACCCAATGGCCATAACATTGCCGGAACTGCCCTACGCAAAAAACGCATTAGAGCCCCACATCAGCGAAAAGACCTTAGACTTTCACCACGGCAAACATCACAACGCCTATGTGGTCAACGGAAACAAACTGATCGAAGGCACCGAGCTGGCCGACGCCGGTCTCGAAGAGATGATCAAGAACACCGCGGGCGATACGGCCAGGGCCGGTATTTTCAACAACGCGGCCCAGGTCTGGAATCACACGTTTTACTGGCAGTGCATGAAACCGGGTGGCGGCGGGCCGCCCACGGGCCCTATTGCCGAAAAGATCAATGCTGATTTCGGGAGTTATGATAAGTTTGTCGAGGAGTTTAAAACTGCCGGTGTCACGCAGTTTGGCAGCGGGTGGGCATGGCTGGTGTTGAAAGAGGGTACATTGCAGATGACCAAAACCGCCAATGCAGACACGCCCATTGCGCATGGTACAACGCCGCTGTTGGTCGTGGATGTCTGGGAGCATGCCTACTATTTGGACTATCAAAACCGGCGGCCGGACTACCTGAGTGCGTTTGTCGAACACCTGATCAACTGGGATTTTGTCAACGCGTGTCTGGGTTAAAGCTATAGGAACCCTGCTAATGAATAGAAACTTATAATTGTATGTACGTCCCGGATTCCCACACGGTTGGAAGGTATGCTAAGGATGAAGCCATATGCCTTTACCGAGCAAGGTAAGGAGGTGTAAAATCACAGCAGTTTTTTGAATTCATCAATGGTAAGTCCGGCGTCGCGGACAATACCCCCCATGGTAAAGGCGTTAACGGGGCTATTGCGAGGGATGGTTAAAAATCTTGCGCCTTCAGACATTACGACATGTTTTTCCCTTGGCGAACTATACGGAAACCCGCTTTTTCCAAGGCGTTAATGGCACGAAGATGGTTAATTCCGGGAAGTTTTGGCATCGTTAAACAGCAACTTCTACTTCTCGAACATCCGCATCTTTTATAGTGTCGTATACGGCTGCCAAGTACTCCTGAATGGCATCTTTGATGTTCTCGATAGCCTCAGCTTCAGTTTCTCCTTGTGACCAGCATCCCGGCAGGCCGGGGCAGGAAACGCTGTAGCCTTCGTCCGTTTTATTTAGGACAATTTTATATTTCATGGTTTCTCCTAAAAATATTAGGCGCTAACAAGATTTTTTATGAATAATAATGCGGTCTTCAGTCAAATGCAAGGGCAAACCATTTTATCGGCGACGAATATCCACATGGGGTTCGGACCTCGGTTAAATAAAGAACAAGGGATGTAACCCCGATGAAACAGGCTTTGCCCCGGTTAAACAGGCCCTGCGTTTAACGGGGTAAACATTTCATTGGGCAGGCAGGACAACAGGACAGGTCGGATATTCAGGATCAAAAGACAACTTGAATTCAAGAGGGCAAGCTTTGAGGCCGCAAATTGCGATCTCCACAGGAACGCATAATTTCATGGGCGGCCCTATTTTTGCACATTGCGCCTGGCTTCGAAAATGGTGTTTCGGTTGACCAGCTCCGGGTGTTCTTCCACCCAGGCGGCCACACGCGTCCGGGCATAACGATAGCCCACTTCGCAGATGGTATGAAACCGCTGCCAGTCCAGCATGTCGAATTCTGCCGTTGGGGGATTCAGAAAAAGATCGGCCATACGTCTGGCCGCCAGGACCTCACGACGGCTGCCCAGCATGGTGGACTGGAGAATGACGCGATGCAGGGTCGGGACGTCCTGGTCCACCTCCCTGGACCGGATGCGGGACTTGATGTATTCCCATGCCGTTGGAAGCTTTTTTTGTTCGTAGCTGACGTCTTTGTCCGCCGAGAGGTCCACGACAATGACGTGTCCGAGAACCGCATCCCGCATCACGTCCACGGGTAGATTGTTCAAAATGCCCCCGTCGACCAGAAGATCGGCCCCTTCGATGACCGGAGGGAAAATACCGGGCAAGGAAGCACTGGCGCGAAGCGCACGCCACAGCGGCCCCTGACGGTGAATGAACTCCCGGTTGTGCGACAAGCTGCTGGAAACGGCGAAAAAGGGGATCCACAGATCTTCGATCTGGGTGTCGCCGAAGTGAAACTCCAGGCGATCAGACATTTTTCGACCCTGGACAAGCGACATGACGGGCACGGTGTAGTCGTCTGTCGGGTGGCCGTCGACAAAGGCCGCCTTGTATTCCTCCAGCATGCGAATATCGTTCCACCCCATGGCAATGCCCCCGGCAATGATGGCGCCGATACTGGTTCCTCCCACCGCATCGATGGGG
>JBHPCZ010000205.1:0-2658 GCA_042573625.1 Thermodesulfobacteriota bacterium | reverse complement strand
GTCATGACTCACGCCGTCAAGATTATTTACGACGCGGCTGAGAAATTGGGGGTAAAATGGATCGGGACGTCGGAGTGAGGGCACCCCTATCGTTCCCTTCGGTTCGAAGGGCCCTACTGGCTGGGAATACCCGGCGGCGAGCCTCCGGTTCCGGTTAAGCACAGTGTGCAGATTTTTTACGACTACATAAAAGACGGACGCATCAAGATCGATCCTGACAAGAAACTGACAGAGCCCGCGACCTACCAGGACCCCTGCAATCTTTCCAGAAGCGGCGGCCTTTCGGAAAAGGCGCGATGGCTTATGAACACCATGTGCACGGATTTCCGTGACATGTCCCCCAACAAGGAGTACAATCACTGCTGCGGCGGGGGGGGCGGCTATATCCCCATGGGCGGCGAGTTCAGACAGAGAAGGATAATATCCGGAAACGTCAAGGTGGACCAGATTAAAGAGACCGGCGCAAAGGTTCTGGTTGTTCCGTGCCACAATTGTTACGACCAGTTGAACGACCTGAACAAAGAATACGAACTGGGCCTGAAGATCATGCACTTCAAAACCATTATTTCCGAAATGATGATTATTCCTGACGAAATGAAGCCAGACGAAGAAGAATAGATATAGGGAGACCGACGAATGAGAAGGACGACAATTATTCTACTGGTGATGATGGGCTTTTTTGTCTCTCTCACAGCAATCAACCGGACAAATGCGCAAGAAGCGGAACTCATCCTTGAGTCCACAGATGTGTTCGTGAAAAAACAGCGGCCGGCGGTGGTGTTCAATCATGAAAAGCATATGGACGTGTATTCGGACTGTATGGAATGTCATCACATCTATGAATATAATAACGGCGACAAGGAAAATGTTTGGGAAGGAGATGAACAGTCCTGTTCGGAATGCCACAAGCTGAAGATAGAAGATAAAAAAATGCCGTTAATGAAGGCGTTTCACGAAAATTGTACGGGCTGTCATCGAAAACTGGTCAAAGAGAATGAAAAAGCCGGCCCAGTAACCTGCGGTGAGTGCCATATTCGCAAGAAATAATTGTGAGGGAGTATTCCATACGATTTGTTCTAATATCATATTAGCATTATGGATCCTGGCATTAGTAGCGGCGATTGAATCCATGCGACGGTATGCGATTCTTTCGCTGTTTTCAGCTTTTTGGCACCCCTTCCCTTTTTTATTCGTATCCTCCCCACCTGTTTCAGGTCAATTACAATTCCCCAAAACTGGAAAAATCTGTTATATAAAGAAATGGTTTGGGGTGGTGGATTAATTTGTGCCCGCCCCTGTAAAAGATACACAGCCAAGCCATCTGTTTCTTTTTCGAGTTAGAGAAGTCCCAAAGGATGTGATCATGAAAAAAATAGAGGATTGGGCAGTGCTGTTCATAGATGACGATCCGGGCATCCGCAGGGTCATGACCGTTACTTTGGAAGACGTCGGTTATCGTATGCTGACCGCTGCGGACGGAGAAAGCGGGATTGGGTTGTGTCGCGAACATTCTCCACAGATTGTCATTACCGATATCCGCATGCCCGGCATGGACGGAATTGAAGTGTTAAAGTCCATCAAGAAGACCGACCCGGATAAAGAGGTGATAGTCACAACAGCCTATGGAGAGATCGAATACGCCATACAGGCGCTTCAACAGGGGGCTTCCGACTTCATCACCAAACCGATAAACGATGATGCCCTCCACGTGGCGCTGGAGCGGGCCAAAAATAATTACACCACCCGGAGAAAGTTAAAGGACTATACCGCCTTTATCGAAGAGCGGTGGATGGACACATCGGAAGAACTGGCCAAGACCTTTAATTTCCAGGAAAGGCTCATCGAAAGCTCGATTGACGGGATTATCGGTTGCGATTATGACAGGAAGATCATTGTCTTTAACAAGAGTATGGAACAGATGCTGGGGTATTCCAAAGATCTGGTTATCGGAAAGATGTTCTTTTATCAACTCTTTTCATCCGAGGAGTGGGAAAAGTTCCAGGATCAGCTGGACAGCGAAGATTTGGGCGGAGAAGACAAGCTGTTTATTTCCGAATCTAGCCTAATTTCCAAATCAGGGGAAAAAATTCCGGTTCGGCTTTCTTCCCAGGTCCTTTTTCAGGAAAATGAAGAAATCGGCATCGTCGCGTTTTTTCGCGATCTGAGAAAAGTCAAAAAGCTGAAGCAGCAGTTTCTGGATCAGGCGAAACATCTACACCAGGACAAGATGGTCTCTTTGGGCAAACTGGCTGCCAGTGTTGTTCATGAGATCAATAACCCGTTGACCGGTGTTCTGAATTATATCCGCCTCATGCTCAAGATTACCGGTCGGGATTCTTTGTCAACAGAACAGATAGAGAAGTTCCGAAAATACCTGGACCTCATGGGGAGTGAAGTCAGCCGATGCTCGGATATTGTATCCAACTTGCTCGCATTTTCCAGAAAATCCAAATTGGAATTTTCCGATGTAAATATAAATCATCTCCTGGAGAAGAGCATACTGCTCAGCAATCATAAACTCACGCTTCAAAATGTGCAGATCAAAACCGATCTTTACCTTGATATTCCGAGTGTTTTGGGTGATTTCAATCAACTCCAGCAATGCATTCTCAATTTAATTTTCAACGCGGCCGACGCCATGCCGGACGGGGGGATTCT
>JBHPCZ010000204.1:0-2708 GCA_042573625.1 Thermodesulfobacteriota bacterium | reverse complement strand
ACCGAAGGCCATATAGAGGTTGGGCGATTTAGTCCTCATTATCTGTTTCAAAATCACAAAACAGCCGTTGTCTCCAGACGACACGATTTCCTTTTCTTATTCTGAGATAGAGGTGGTTCAAAACACTGGTTATCTCACTTTCTTCGATCAGATAGATTGAAATATGGTCCGCAAATTTAGATTCTATTTCATAGGTATAGAATTTGCTATTATGACAGATAACTAGCTTTCTTTCCCTGTCAAAATGATCTACCAGTTTTTGAAAATATCGGCCTTGTTTGCCTCGTCTATGTTCAGTGAGTTCGCTAACTTTCTTGGCACCCTCTACCATTTCTATTTCTTCGCGGGAAAGAGCTTCAAGAGATACACCAGATGCCAATTTGCTCGCCAACTTCTGCGCGGCTTCCTTTACAGTTTCAAGAGATACACCATTAGCTGGCTTAGATTCCTCCGGGAACCATTTCGATTTGATGAAGTAAGAACCCGACTTCATTTCCTTAATATATTGATTCCAATTTTCGACAAAGACCTCAATATAAATGTATAAATATGCATCTGTATCCACTACTGATGGAACGTGATAGCTTCCTCTAAAAGAATCACTGTGTGGAATTATCTCAATCATTTAAACACTCGCAGTATAGGTCGCGTCATGGCTTTTAAAATAGAATACATTCTGCCGCCCAACGGTAAGTTCACCAGACGCCAAAAGCCGCAAGGCTTTTGGCGTCTGGTGGAACGCCTAGTTAGCCAGGCAGCGCAGGACAATTCTCAATCTCAGTTGAGATTATCCAATTTGTGGCTCTCTCAAGCGAACTTAGATATTTGTCTGTAAACCGGTCACGTGAGTTAAAATTATTAACAATTTCGTCATGCGCTATTTTGCAGTTTATAAATTTATCATCATTAGGAAGGCAAAATGATACGTCGTTGGGAAAACATCCACCACTATGAACTACACAATTTCTGTGACGATACCAAATTGGAATAATTTTACTTATTTCTCCTTGTACCAAATGCTTTGCCAAAAAGTTTTCATTTGTTGATCCCGATGAGAAAATTTCTCTGAACAACTCAAAAACCAATTCAACAGCAATATCTCGGATAGCTCTATTTTGGTTTCTTCGGTTTTTTGTAATGTTACCTTGCCAATCTTTCAATGGCCTCCCAATGCAATTTTTACTTCTGGCAATAGTTTCGATTAAATTCCAAAATCGGAAATAAGCAAATTCTGTTTTCGTTTCTTTAAGGGCTTCTTTGTATAGAGCAACATATAGTTGGAGAGAACTATTTACCCTAACCTTTTCCATTTGTGTGATGATTGTTCGAGGGAATTCACCGGCAATATCTCCACCAAGCCAGTTACCTCTATAGTCAGGGGTTATAATGCGATAATACATCTGTCTTGCGCCCACATTAATAAGTACACATCCAACTATTTCAGCATAGCTGTTTCTGTGAATAGACAGGAGGTTTTTCAGTATATTAATTTCACCTTCAACTATTTTTCCTGCAGAATCAGGATCTTTTGCGAGGACTTTAGGAAAATGAGCCACAATTGTAGGTTGACCTTGTTTTGCCTTGGCCAGTGTTTCCTCTAAATTATCGAGTATCCCAAGATTTGATTTGTGCAAAAACTGATTTATAAGATTAGTAATATCAATACAACCAAGACCATCAAGAGGAATCAGTTCATACTGACCAAGTTTCATTCTTTTTGTTAAGAGACAATTTTTTACAAACACAAAAGCAAGATAATTTTGTGTTTCAGATGTACTTTGTTCACCAAAACCTTTTAAAAAATCCTTGGATCTGTCCATTATTATTCTTTCATATTCATTAACTAAATCATCATGTGACCTTGATGGTTGATTAATATCTCTGATTTCAAAAATAGATATCCCGAAATCTGTTGGTAATATTGAAAAGCTCATGCATGGAGTAGATTTGCCAACGGGGACTGTACCAGCTTTAATTAGATATCGCCCAAGCTCTAAATTGTTGAATTTATCAATGTTAATATTAAATCCTTTTTCAGTGTACTCGATTGAGGATGGAGAGATGCTTGCAACCCACTCATCTTCATTTCTCTCTATTTTTGCAACATCTAAATACACATGGAAGTTCTTTAATGGACAAAATCCTTCAATTGCGAATGTAAAAGATTCATCTGACGGGAGCGAACTTTCAACCGCTTTAAAGATAGGTAAAAGCTTTAGTGAATTACTCATTTTAATTCTTTATCTCATTTTATAGATGGCTAACGTCGCTAATCAGCCGGGCGGCTTTTTGCGCCGGCTGAATTAGCCCTGTTAGCCAGAAGTTAATCATCAGTAATAAGAGTTGCGTCCAGGTCTTCTTCCCAAGTTTCGCCAAATTCCACCTTCGCAACTTTCCGGATCCAATTCTTGACTTTTCCCTCAACTTGATCTTTCGACAATCCCGGTTGGCTTAAGGAATTCTGCAGATCCTCCAGATTGGCTTTTTCCCACAAGGTTCGTGACTCCGTTTGCCATTGCTGGAAAATTGCATTCATTGCTAAAGTAGTATGAGAAAATATTTCCTTACACTCGCTTTTATACATACCTTCAAATGGGCGGGAGATTTTCTCTGGCATTTTTGTTGAAATCTCAAAACGCGTATTCTTAGCTGATCGTGGGTTTACAGCCAAACCTCTTGAATCAATTTCCAAGCCTGAACCTAGTAAT
>JBHPCZ010000203.1:0-2856 GCA_042573625.1 Thermodesulfobacteriota bacterium | reverse complement strand
ACCCCAGTGAAATAGGCTTCGCATTGCACAGGGCAGGCACCGGGATTGGGCAAAAGGGAGCGTTTTTCAAAGGTCTTGGGGGAAATTTACTCTATATACAGTTTCTGTCCCGGATAGATTTTACTTCGGGGTGTTAAGCGGTTAATGCGGAGAAATCGCCCCAGAGGCATTTTATGCCGCTGTGCAATAACAAAAGGGCTGTCGCCACTTTTGACAAGATACGTTTTCAAATTTTCCTTGGGAGGGGTTTCATCGTTTCGTCCGGGCATCTTCAACACCTGGCCGATAGAAAGATTCGCGGTGGGCAGATTATTCAGTGTCTGGATTTTTTTTGTTGTTGTACCGTATCGCCGGGCAAGTATCCAGAGAGAGTCCCCTTTTCGGACAACATGAGTGGCTGCCCGGCCATACGCTGTTTTATCATATTGACGCGATGCGTATACAGCGGTACCTCTTTGGGGAATTTTAAGTTTCTTGCCCGCAACGATATAATTGGCCTTGGTAATGTTGTTTGCGCGGGCAATTCTTCGAACACTGGTATGATATCGTTGAGCGATGGTGGACAGGGTTTCGCCGGATCTAACCCTGTGGTAAACATAAGCCGGTCGGGGCACAGAGGATACCGGTATCTCATGCAGCCGGGCAACGAGCTCCTGGCCTTTGTTCAAGGGCACCTTGAGCGGATATTTATCACGGGGCAAAATCTTGTAACGGAGTTCCGGGTTTAGCTCTTTGAGCGTTTTCTCTGTTACGCCGATTTTTGTTGCGATGTCCTTTAAACGAACCTGCCTGGAAACGGTCACAGTTTCATATTCCAGAGGCGGGTCAACCGGTATTGAGCCGAGGCCGTATTTTTCCAGATTCTTTACAATATGAAGCGTGGCCATAAACCTGGGAACATATCTTGCGGTTTCTACGGGAAGCCTTTCGTAAAGATCCCAAAAATTATCCAGGTAATTGATATTCTGAGTTCGTATGACTCGCAGGACCTTTCCCTCACCGCAGTTGTAAGCAGCCAGTACTGTTGTCCAATCGCCGAAGATCTGGTGCAGCTCCTTTAAATATGAAATGGCGGCCCTTGTAGATTTTACAGGATCGATCCGTTCGTCAATATATGTATCGCGTTTAAGACCGAACTTGTAGCCGGTTGAAGGTATGAACTGCCAGAGTCCGAGCGCCCTGGCCCTTGAAAGGGCCTTCACTTTGAATCCGCTTTCGATCAACGGGAGCCAGGACAACTCGACGGGAAGACCGGCTTCTCTCAACGCCGGAACGATAAATGAACGATATTTACCTGAGCGCTTATACGATTCGATGAAAAATTTTTTTTCTTTCCCTCTGGCTAGGAGATTGATTTCCGACTGGATATAGCGGTTCATCACCATGGGAATGGCGTTGTGGTCACCATTGACAACAATGTGTCGGGATGCATAGATCTCAAGAATTCGCTTTGAGATCAAAAACCGGAGATCTTCTTTTTGCTGCATCAATTCGCTGTCATAGGCGTCGATCTTCAGAATTAATGAATACGCCTTGTCCAGAGCTTCAAGGGCGTTTTCAAGCTCTCCTTTTTGCCAGAAGTCCTGGGACACCTGGCAGAAATCGAGCGCTTCATCAAGGGTGGCTTGGATTTTTTTTCTGGACCTTGATGTGATTTTGCTATTATTTTCAGCAGATTGTGAATTGTAAGGGCTATCGTAGTTGGTAGAAACCGATGGGATGGATCGAAGGTTTGTCGACTTAACTTGTTCAGACTTATCCGGCGGAGAAGTCTGTTTTATTTTGGAATATGAAGAAACATCACCTTTTGAAACCGGGCTTTTTCGAGTGGTTTGCACACACCCGAACAAAAAAAGCAGCACCAAAACCAGGATGAAACGAAAGCGCAATCTTACCACATTAGATTCCTAACGGTCCTTTTTGTCTGAATAAAAGAATACAGTGTGAGGGGCTATCTGCTAAGTTAAATAAATATGTTCGTTGTGGGTTACACAATCAAAGGTATCTTTGTCAAGGGTTTATCTTCGATGCTGATTTGGAGAATGAATAGGCTTGTCGTCTTTTATTGTTATACCCTTCCTGGACCTTAGTTTTTAAGCATATATCATTAATAAACAGAGATAAACGGAGTTTTTATTTATTATATTTAAATATTTCCCTATAATAGGTGTTATTTGGTTACTATCATTTATAATTAGGGTTGCTATTTATCATATCCTTCGATAGAAAAGGGAGTTCTGTTTAATCAGTACCACTTTAACATTACCACTTTTTTTTAAAAGTCGTTGTAATAAAAGGCAGTTGAAAAATTGCCAATCCGTGTGCCAGAGTAGCTCAGCTGGTAGAGCGCCTCACTTGTAATGAGGATGTCGCGGGTTCAACTCCTGTCTCTGGCTCCAAGGATCAATATCAAAGCAGGTGGGGTTCCCGAGTGGTCAAAGGGAACAGACTGTAAATCTGTCGGCAAAGCCTTCGGAGGTTCAAATCCTCCCCCCACCACCAACCTCATAATGAGTTTTTGTAGGAGATTTCGGTCTATATATCGGGGTCGATAGTAAACTACATGGCTTCATGCATGATTCTTACTGCGGTCCGCACGTTACGAAAATTGCGAATACCTCTTTTTATGATTCTCACTGGGGTAATACAGAAGACGAAAACCATGGATATTATGAGCGGGAGTAGCTCAGTTGGTAGAGCTTCAGCCTTCCAAGCTGAATGTCGCGAGTTCGAATCTCGTCTCCCGCTCCAAATCGGATTTACAAATCCCCTTATAGACATCTAACTATTAATAAAATATTAGGTAATTAATCAAGTTTTGGCACCAGATCACACAGATATTCGGAGACAATTTCG
>JBHPCZ010000202.1:0-2919 GCA_042573625.1 Thermodesulfobacteriota bacterium | reverse complement strand
ACACGAATCAATTTGCTTGCGCCATAGGCATGTATTAAGTCTTCGATATTCATTAGTATATCCAGGTCCATTTGCTTCAGCAACCGGCCTTTCGGCAGCACAATGAGGCAGGTAAAACCGGGGAGCAATTTGTAACACTCTTGTTCAATATTTTGCACCATCTCTTTTATCCCGGTTCCATCCAATTGACGCAAGGTCACGTACAACTTTAAGTTTTGTATATCGGCGATAACTTCATACATATTTCTCCTCCATAATAATTATATGAAAAGATCTCACTCGCTATCGGAGTCAAAAAAACCGGTTCTCAATGCCGGATCAGAGACAATGGCGCTGCCGGTCATTTTGAACCACAGGGTACAGTTTCCTCGTCTAACAGTCCTTGTCGCTTTAAAACGCATCATTATTTGGATAGCAATTATCGTTCCAAGATAGCCGCGCGATGGATATAAATATATATTAAGTTATTTTAAGATAATGAGTTCCTATACCACTCCAACTGCCCTTGAAATCCACACGGAAAGTCATCACCGGCTTTACAATCTGTAAAAAATACCGACAACAACTTCGCAGAATCTCATCCGATAAAAAATGAATCTTTAAAAAATCTAAATCCTTTTAAGTGGTTATGTTGATTTTCTATCAGCTTATACTTGGCATGGAGTATGCAGGTTTTTGTTAATGAAATTCGGAAACAGATCACAAGGATCTATTTACATTGATAACATGAGGGAGGAAGAATGTGGCACAAAGTATTCCGTATCCAACACTGACGGCTGAAGAGGCTGTATCTCACATACAGAACACCGAAACGGTTTCATTCAGCGGTTTTACGCCTGCCGGAGCGGCAAAAGCTATTCCCGCGGCCCTGGTCAAGCGTGCCCGCGAAGAACATGGTAAAGGACGCCCTTTCAAGATACGCGTGCTGACCGGTGCTTCCAGCGGTGACATTATCGATGATGAACTGGCCCGGGCAGAGGCTGTTGCATGGCGGGCCCCGTATCAATCGGGCAAAATACTCCGTGAGCAGATCAATCGTCAGGAAGTTGAGTATGTGGATATGCATCTTTCGCATGTTCCTCAGGCCGTTGCCGAGGGCTTTTTCAGTCGAATCGATTTTGCAACGGTGGAGGCCACTGAAATCACGCCCGACGGCCGAGTGTATCTCACCACTTCCATCGGCGCATCCCCCACCTATCTTCGATACGCGGAAAAAATCATCATTGAACTCAACAATCATCAATCCGACAGACTCAGAGAAATGGCAGACATCACCGTTATGCCGCCGCCGCCGTACCGCTATCCCATTCACATTTATGAACCCTTGACCCGTATCGGCCTGCCGTACGCAGTTGTTGATCCCAAAAAGGTCATCGGTGTCGTGATAAATGACGAACCGGATCATGTTGACGAGTTTACCCCCTCTGGGCCTATTAGCCAAAAAATAGCGGAGCACGTCGTTAAATTCTTTATCAACGAGATACGCGCTGAGCGGATACCGAAAAGTTTCCTTCCGATCCAGGTCGGGGTGGGCAACGTGGCAAATAGTGTGCTGGCTGAACTTGGCGCTCATCCGGAGATACCAAGCTTCACCATGTACTCTGAAGTTTTTCAGGATTCCATGGTGGATCTCATCGCAGAGGAAAAGATTTTGGGGGCCAGCGCCACAAGCCTGACCGTCACCGCTTCCAAATTGCGGCAGATCGTAGACAATATGGACTTTTTTGCATCGAGGATTGTTCTGCGGCCCCAGGAAATTTCAAACCACCCGGGGATTATTCGACGCCTCGGTGTTATCTCTATGAATACTGCACTGGAAATCGACATATACGGGAACGTGAATTCTTCACATTTGTTCGGTACGGATATCATGAATGGGATCGGGGGCAGTGGTGAGTTTACCCGGAACGGTTACCTCTCCATTTTTATCAGCCCTTCCGTTGCAAAGGGCGGAAAAATATCTTCAATCGTACCCATGTGCACGCATATCGACAACAACGAACACTCCGTCCAGGTGGTTGTCACCGAACAGGGACTGGCGGATCTCAGGGGCTTGGGCCCCATGCAGCGCGCCGAAATAATCATCGAGAATTGCGCGCATCCCATGTACCGGGATTATCTTCGGGGATATATCCACGACGCCCGGCCCGGCCACATCAGGCACGATCTTTTGCGATGTTTTGAACTGCATCGCAATTATCTGGAATACGGAACAATGCTTCCGGAAATTTAGAGGCGTTTTGATTATGAGTGTTCATAATCTGGATAAAATGTTTCAACCGAAATCGGTTGCCGTTATCGGGGCCAGTGATAAAAAAGGAAGCATGGGTTGGGCCGTCATGCACAATCTGGTCAACAGCGGATATCGGGGCGACATTTATCCGATCAATCCGGGGCATAAGACAGTCTTCGAAAGGCCTTCTTACGCCTCAATAGAGGATCTCGATACGCCTGTCGATCTTGCAGTTGTAGCGACCCGGATCGACTTGGCCCCGCTGATTATCAAACAATGTTCCAAATCCGGTGTCAAAGGGTCTGTCATCGTTTCCACCGGTGGAAGGGAAACCGGACCAAAGGGAACTGGAGTCAGCCATCAAACAAGCGGCCGATCATTCCAAACTCCGCATCATCGGTCCGAATTGTTTCGGCATCATTTGCAGTGAAGCCAAGCTCAATGCCAGTTTTGCACGCCACATGACCCTGTCCGGAAAAATAGCATTTATCTCTCAGAGCGGTGCGATCTGTTCATCCATTCTTGATCTATCTATCAAAGAACAGATTGGATTCAAATACTTTGTCAGCCTGGGCGCCATGCTGGATGTCGATTTCGGCGATGTGATCGATTACCTGGGCAGTGATGCTGAAGTCGGCAGCATTTTAATGTATGTCGAAAATTTAAGCCGGTTCAGGAATTTTATG
>JBHPCZ010000201.1:0-3025 GCA_042573625.1 Thermodesulfobacteriota bacterium | reverse complement strand
CCCGCTTCCCGGGTATAGCCGGTGATGATCCGTTTCAGCGTACCTGTTGTAAATGTTATCTGATTGGCTTTGAGGCCGTGGGCTTCACGCTGACGAGGGATAAGATACCGTGTTGCAATCTTGATTTTTTCGTCAAGAGTGTATCCCAGAAGTTGAAGGACTTCCATTCTGTCTCTCAGGGCAGGGGGTATGGTGTCCAGGATATTGGCCGTGGTAATGAACATCACCTTGGACAGGTCAAACGGCACGTCCAGGTAGTGATCGGAAAAAGAAAAGTTTTGTTCAGGGTCCAGAACTTCCAGCAACGCAGAGGACGGGTCGCCGCGAAAGTCGCTGCCTACCTTGTCGATTTCGTCCAGCATAAACACCGGGTTGTTCGATCCGGATCGCCGGATCCCTTGGATAATTCGGCCGGGAAGAGCGCCGACATAGGTACGCCGATGCCCTCTGATTTCCGCCTCGTCCCTTACGCCGCCCAGCGAAATACGGATAAACTTTCGCCCCAATGCCCGGGCAATGGAGTTTCCGAGAGATGTTTTTCCGGTGCCGGGAGGGCCTGCAAAGCAGAGGATAGGGCCCTTTGATTCCGGTTTGAGCTTGCGCACGGCGAGATATTCAATGACCCGTTTTTTGGGTTTTTTGAGGCCGTAATGATCATCATCCAGAACCTTTGCGGCCTTTTTGATGTCAAGGTTGTCCGCTGTGCTGTCATGCCAGGGAAGCGCCGTCAGCCAGTCCAAATAGGTTGACGCCACGGTGTATTCCGCCGAGGATGGGTGCATGCGGGCGAGGCGATCCAGTTCGCGTTCCGCCTCTTTCCGGGCTTCCTCCGGCAGATTTTTTTCCTCGATTTTGGCCCTGTAATCATCGACTTCGACAGTGGCCTCGTCTTTTTCCCCCAGCTCTTCCTGGATTTTTTTAAGCTGCTCCCGCAGATAATATTCTCTCTGCTTTTTATCCATGTCTCCTTTGACCTGGGACTGTATCTTGTTTCCGAGTTCGAGAACTTCCAGCTGATAGTTAACAAGGCGGGTGACATCTTTAAGCCGTTTTTTGACATCCAAAGTTTCCAGAACCCCCTGCTTTTCCTCGAGAGTGGAATTAATGGTAGAGGCAACCATGTCGGCCAGTATGCCGGGTTCCTGTATGGTCTTCGACATGAGTCCCATTTCCGGGGGAAGACCGGGAGTCAGTTCGACGACCCGGGTGAACTGGCTGACGATGTTGGTCATCAGCGCCTCGATCTCTTTATCCTTTTCTTGGGTATCCGTAATATGCTCCACACGGGCCTGGAGATACGGCTTTCCTTTAATATATTCCTTGACTCTGAACCTCTCCAAACCCTGCGCGAGCAATTGGGCCCGGTTGTCTTCGGTTTTCGCCATTTTAAGGATTAAAGAACTCGTTCCTATGGTATGCAGGTCTTCCTGCGAGTACGAACCTTCCTCAATAGGTTTTTTGGCGGCAATGAGTCCGATCATACGATTCTGGGACATGGCTTCGTCGACCAGTTGAATCGATTGCTTCTGCATAACGACAAGGGGAAGAACCATCCTAGGGAAAAGCGCTGCGTCAAACAACGGAAGGATGGGAAGAATTTCCGGGAGTTTTCCTGTGGTGAGTTCCGGTGGTGGCTCGGGCTGTGTCATATTTTCCTCCAACCCGCCTCAATCGGGCGAGTGTTAATTCTGATTTAATCCAACGAATGTGCGCTTAAAAAATAAAGTATGGCTAACCTTCTGTAATGGGCACTTTGCGCACCTTGTCCAGAGGGAGTTTGGCGAGCCGGGCCTGGAGAAAGCCGTTTGTATAGGATGCTGAAACGACTTCAGGATCAATGGGTGCCGGCAAATACAGGATACGTTCAAATTTGCCGTACTGAATCTCCGCCAGCCTGTAAGTCACGTTGTCTATGCGGGGAAGTCCTGTACGATTCCCATAGATCCTGACAGCCTTGCTGCTGATTTCCAGTTCCAGGTCTTCTTTGTTGACCCCCGCGATTTCAGCCAGAATAATGATTTCATCAGGGGTCTCATAAATATCCATTTGAGGCTTCCACCTACGTTCTGCCAGCGTAAATATAGGACTTAACGTTCTGAACATATCCTCAAATGTTTTTTCGAGCTCGGACTCAAGATGATCAAAATCGTCGGTAAATCGTATTTTGATATAGTCCATTTTGAACTCCTATAGGTTAGAGATGATATTGTTTGCGCTCATCTACGGTTTTAAACTTTCGCCATTCCAGGCAATTAAATTAACACCAAAACAGGGGTTTGTAAAGAATGTAATGTTTACTACGGAGACGCAGAGGTTGTTTTCGTGTTTTTTGCTTTACGCTGATCTCAGAGGAATAGGCTTCGCATTCCACAGGGCAGGGAGGGCGTAAAGTAAAAAGGAATATCGCTGGGGGATTATGAGCGATTACACAGTATTCAAAGATGCGTTAAATTGCTTATATCCCGACTGTGTTTTTCAATACATTAAAAAGCCCCTGGACTTTTGAAATTAAACAGGCAGTGGAAGCGGCGATCACCTAATATAACACGAATAATTAGCGGTGCCGTAGCAAAATATGCATCAAAATGTCGGTAGACGAAGACGGTTTGAAAACGGTCAAAATTAGGATTTACTTGACCTGACACCAGAAAAATATGATATCTGTAATTCAACCGTTGCTGTGATATTTGTAAGTTATATGTACTTTTACCCATAAATTCCCACCACTACATACTGTAGATCTGCGTTGACTTATTTTTTTCAGCAAATCTAATGACTTACTATCTGCCCTCCCAGCATCAGGTATTTTGAATACGTATATTAGAATGTAAATATCAATCTTGTATTTGGTGAGACTTTAATATATAGTGTAAGAAATCTGATTCTCCTACGAAATCTGACCTCGATCTCGAATCGGTTCTCATTGTGGAATATTTCATCTCATACTGACTTCAATCTCAAATTGAACCACTCTCTCTATTTTTTTCATTGCTTTTATTTCTGACTATTTCGAGATCTATATTTT
>JBHPCZ010000200.1:0-3126 GCA_042573625.1 Thermodesulfobacteriota bacterium | reverse complement strand
CTTATGGTGGGGAAATAATCTTTTTTGGCAAGCGCCAATTCTTTTTCCGCAATTTCAATTTCTAAATCACTGATTTTTATTTCCAGGAGGTTTTTTTCAGCCATGTCAAAGCAATAATCGATGTCCTGTGCAAACGGTGAATACTCTAGAATATCAGCCACTTTAACAGGAGCACGAATCGGCCTGCGAAGGAGAACATTGAAGTTCGCTTCAGCATTACCTAAATTGTTTTTTGCAACGATCAGTTCCTGCTTGGCGTTGGCCAGTTCGACCTGCGCTTGAAGAAAATCATTCAGAGGGGTCATGCCGACTTTGTAAAAGTTTTCTGCCACATCTTTCTGTGCAGCAATTTGTGTGACGGTCTCCTTTGCGATCCCCAGAAGTTTTTGAGTCTGTAAAAGTTCAAAATACCTTTTTTTTGATTCAAATATAATGTCTTGACGCAAAAGACTCTCAGAGGTCTTTGAAACGTCAAGGCCGAGGCCGGCAATTTTATACTGATTCAACAGCGAAAAACCGGTGAAAACCGGCTGGGAGAAAGAGGTGACAAAACCATATTCGTCTTTTGAACCCATTGCAACACCGCCGATGCCGGCGCCTTCGTCGTTTCGCGTGTATCGATACGATGTGCTGAAAGTCGGAAAAAAATGGGTCCGTTGGGCTTTTTTCGCGAATAGGGACGCCGTTGTTTCTTCTTTGGATGACTTTAGCTCAAGGTTGACCTGTATGGCCAGCTTGATGGTCTCTTCAAGGGTAAAAACCTCGACCGGTTCTTCGGCAACGGAAAAACCGGTAAAGAAAAGCAGATGGACGATAATTAAATAGAATAAAAGACCGGAACAATATTTTCTTGTTATCATAGGGTGTTGTCCTTAATTTTTCGATAACGCCGCGAAACCTTTGCAAAACGCCCCCTTTCGTCCAATTTCTGTGTCAGACTCAAATTTTAATCCGCCACCGAACTTTGGCGGGTTAATCCTCGAAATACTCAATGTATTCCGTGGTTAAAATTTTCATCTTCCTTGAACTTGAACAAAATTGAACATTTTTCAAAGGTCCCGCCGTTTTTCGTATAAGGGTTTTGGATTGACCCGTTTGGATATTATTGATATGGCACTTTGTGAGTTCAAGGAGTGCTGACACCAGTTTTCCTTGCTCAAGGCCTCCACTGAATCCCATTAAACAGGCTTCTTCCATTTTCAGTGGAGGCTTTTTAATATCTAACCAGCAACTTAAAATCAACCATTTCTTAATGTATGATAAGGGTTACACGGATAAATTTCTTTGGTTCGAATAGTGTTAAACTGCGATGTTGATTTTAATATAAATGATATCAGACAGTTGGATACAATTCATCGCATATCGTAATTAATGAATATCCATCATTGTATACGGACGGTTTGGTTAGTCCTGAAAAATATAATCCTCCGGGCTCGGATTCTTTACAAGGATAAAAGGTTATTGCAATGAAACAGAAACTCATTGAAATACTTCGCGAAAAATCGTTTAAATACAGCCCCCAGCCCACCTACAGACTCGTTTCGGGCAGGATGAGCCGTTTTTACGTGAATTGCAAGCCGACCACGTTGAATCCGAAAGGAATGTTTCTGGTGGGCCATCTGGTGTTTGATTCCATAAAAGATTTACGTGTAGACGGCATCGGCGGACTGACTTTCGGCGCGGACCCCATCGCCGTGGCAACCGCTTTTGTT
Source organism: Thermodesulfobacteriota bacterium (assembly GCA_042573625.1). Taxonomy (GTDB): domain Bacteria; phylum Desulfobacterota; class Desulfobacteria; order Desulfobacterales; family UBA11574; genus JBHPCZ01. Next base: position 1,414 of record JBHPCZ010000200.1, on the reverse strand, counting down.
TCTGAACTCAAACAACAACCTGTCAGCGCCTTTTCGATACGCAAAACCCAAAAAGGTCACGGTATCATCAAGTGGGTCGAAGGAGATATACATTCGGGACAGCGGGTTGTCGTTATCGACGATGTTGCGACGACCGGAGGATCTACGATTAAGGCAATAGAAAGGGCACGTTCAGAAGGTCTGGATGTGGTTAAGGCTGTGATTCTTGTCGATCGCCAGGAAGGCGGACTGGAGAATATTCGTAAACACGTCGAAGATGTGTCGGCAATTATTACGAGAGATGAGCTGATACCACCGGAAAATTTATAGAAACTGTCAAAATAACATTTCGTTTCCGCCACCGGATAATTTCGTTTAGATCGGCAAGAACTCGCAAATAAAAGCGCGTAAAAACGAACATGGCTATGGTTTTAAAAAGATAGCGCCGCAATAGAATTTTGTTCTCCCAAAGGAGGCACTTTGCTGCTGTTCGCTTTAACGCGCTCTAATTTGCTCAGACAGCTTCCCGACCTAAACGAAATCACCCGGCGGCTTTCTAAAAATTGAACATTTTTCAAAGGTCTCTTAAATTCCGAAGGGTATGAAGAGAAAACAATTATACGATGTATGTTGCGGAGGCGTCGTCTGACTCCCAGGCGGTTACCCGGCTCACTTTCGCTACGGGATCCTTGATTGCGGCTTGAAGTTCTTGAGCAATATACATGGCAATGTTTTCCGACGATGGCGGATTGCCGTTAGCAAAATATTCGACTTCATTCAGAAATTTGTGGTCCAGCTTTTTTATTATTTCGGACACCTGGCTTTTTATTTCTCCAAAGTCCACCAACACCCCGCCCTCATTAAGGGTATCTCCGATAACACAGACTTCGATTTTCCAGTTGTGCCCGTGGAGGTTTTCACATTTTTCGGCCACCATCTGAAGCTGATGCGCAGCTGCAAAGCGGGTTAGAATTTTTAATTCAAACATAATTTTTTTGTCCTTTCATAGAACCCACGTCGGGCTATCTGCTGACTCTTGCCGCGCCTTCTTTTAGTAGCGTTTTTATTTTGGTGGACAGTTTGTCTGCCTCAAGCTTCTCAAATTCCTTGAGCAGTTTTACCTGTTTTTTGTTGAGATTTTTCGGTGTTTTGATGACAACCTGAATGATCTGATCGCCCCGGTTGCCTGAGAGAAGGAATCCCTTCACCGTGAAAGCGGAAGATGTCACCGGGTTGGGTCGCTTTCGGAATTTTCAGACTCTTTTCACCATTTAAGGTTTGGACGGTTATGGTGTCGCCAAGGGAAGCCTGTACAAAAGAGATTTCTACACGACAGATGACATCGGTATTTCTTCGTTCGAAGAATTCATGGGGTTTCACATCAATAAAGACATAAATATCTCCTGGTGGACCGCCAAAACTGCCTTCTTCTCCT
>JBHPCZ010000001.1:0-94184 GCA_042573625.1 Thermodesulfobacteriota bacterium | reverse complement strand
CGAGAGGTTTCAAGAGAATGGCTGGCAGGAGCCGTATGAATCGAGAGGTTCACGTGCGGTTCTGTGGGGGACTGGAGGTGAGATTCCTCCAGTCTACCCGACTATAACACAACTTACCATATAAATTTGGACGTTGTGATATCGACAGCTGTAAAGCCCTTTCCAGAAAATTTAAAGTTACATTCGCCAAGCCAATTTTTCCTGCTTCTTAACAGTTAGCAATACGATACCTAACCCGGATATTTCATGAAAATTTTTCAGCAAACTTATTTTATAATAAAATTAAGTCATGGTGAATAATAGCGTCAACTTCCCTGCCAGACTTTGTACCCCAAACTTTTTTCTTCTTAAGCTGAAATATTTTCACCCTGTGGGCACTGCCTGATGCGCCCATTACCTTCGGCATGACTCCTGCGGCGTCTTCATTATCAGGGGTTTGCAGTAGAATATGACGGCAGCGCCCCCGAGTGCCTTTCAAATGAACACATCAGGCGCGTGAAAAATCCGGGCTAATCTTTTAGAGATAGAACTGTTATGAGGTCAGATATTTATCCCGAAGAGATTGAGAGAGTTTTGTCAGCACCGTAAAGGCATCTTCGACCGTCTTTTCCCCGTCAGGGTTTACCAGACAGCAGGTTGCCGGAGAAATCAGACTCTTTGAAATGAGATATTCTCTGTCAATACCTTTGTCCGTCAATACATTCCATATCTCCGTCAATCTCGATTCCAGAGAATTGACGTTTTCAACTTCAAAAGGCTCGAAGTTGGTCGGCACAATACCCCACGCCAAAACACCGCCTCGATCGAGAAATCTTTTAATGGACCCTGAATAGGATGAAAAAATTTCGCCGTTCTGATAGATATCCATAGAAAGTACATCGAGATCCAGATTGAGCAGAAAATCCCAGTCCGGGTTGCCGCACAAGTGTATCCCCCTCGGTCGATCTATCATGGAGAAAAAGGACTCCAGTTCGCCTTTGGCTTTTGTGCTGTCGTAGCCTGAAAGCGCGCTGAACAGAAACTGCAAGCCCGGTTCGTCCACATACATAAACGCATTGGGGTTCATTTGCTTAAGTCGGTCTAACTGAACGTTAATTCGCTTTGACATGAATTCAAACATAAACGGCCGGATGTTGTCATCAAACAGAATAGGCCGCTGATCCTGATCAAGGACATTGAGGCCAAAACTGATAGGACCTTCCAGTTGACCCCTGACGGCAGGTCGGTCAGACAGATCCATTTCAAGAAACCGGTGGTAAACGGCGGAATACTCTTGGCTAACATCAAAATAGTCGGGTTCCTCAAAGTGGGCCATAGCTTCTTCAAATTCGCTGATGAATTTTTCCATTGAAAAGCGAAGCGTCCGCTTTTCAATATCCAGCAGAATGCCCGGGAAGTGTTCCGCGGCCTGGACATACATATCTTCATAGTAACTCAAATGCGGTAGTTGCGGCCAGAATGGAATATCCAGAGAGAGGGCGAGATCAAGCGCCCTGTCCGCGTCTGTGTGTGGCATTACCGCCATTGCCGTGGTCTGAAGGTTTCCAGGAATTGTCATGATGCCTTCTTGTCACTTTTGTTTGCGGGTTTTTGGCAATTGAAATAATATGGTGTTTGAACCGCAGAATGTCCAACACGGAATGTACAAGATAAATGGTTAAACGTGAAGAGTGAAAGTTGAAAAGTAAGACGCATGGCATATAGGGTACTTTCTGCCTTTTCTCAACTTCTCAACTTCTGAGCTTCTTAACTTCTGCTATCTGCCTCCTGATCCCTGTCCTCTGATCCCCGCTCCCTTCTTCACTCTATGGTTCCTTGTTGGATATTGGGTATTCAAAATCTTTCAAGAAATTTTAACGGGGAGGCAGTATGTTCGCCAATTCATCTTCTGAAAAAAGCTTTTCTTCCAGAACGACCTCTCGAATGCTCTTCCCGGTTTCATGGGCTATTTTTGCAATAGCCGCTGCTTTGTCATAGCCGACATGGGGAACCAGATAGGTTGCCAGGGCCAGGCTTTTTTCGATATATGAAGCGCACTTTTCCCTGTTGGCGGTAATGCCGCTGACACACTTGTCCGCCAGAAGAGCGGCAGCGGAGGCCAGCAGGTCAATCGACTGCATGAGGTTATAGGCAATCACGGGCAGCATGGTGTTCAGTTCGAAATTTCCCGCCTGCCCAGCCAGCGTGATTGTTGTGTCATTCCCGATGATCTGGGCCGCGACTTGAATGACGGCCTCCGGTATGACCGGGTTGACCTTCCCCGGCATTATGGAAGACCCGGGCTGAAGAGAAGGAATAGATATTTCACCGAGTCCGCATCGTGGGCCGGATGCGAGCCATCGGATATCATTACAAATTTTTGTGAGACTTGCAGCAACAGTTTTTAAAGCCCCGCTTGTCTCAACGGCTGCGTCCCGTGCTCCCTGCGCTTCGAAACGGTTTTCTGCTTCTTTGAAATCAATTGCTAAATGTTCGGATATAAGGGCGATAACGTTTCGGGCAAAGTCCGGATGCGTATTTAAACCGTTTCCAACTGCGGTTCCCCCCAATGCCAGTTCTGCCAGGCGGCCTTCGACGGATTCAACCCTTTTGACACCCAGCTCCACCTGCCTGGCGTATCCGGAAAACTCCTGACCGAGAAATATGGGCACGGCATCCTGAAGATGGGTCCTTCCGATTTTTTCTACACCCTCAAACGCTTTAGCCTTTTGCAGAAGGCTTTTGTGCAATCGGGAAAGTGATGGAATCAGTTGCCTTTTAATCCGGTTTAACGCTGCAATGTGGATCGCCGAAGGGATAACATCATTACTCGATTGGCCGAAATTGACATGATCATTCGGATGCACCGGAGATTTGCCTCCTTTTGTGCCTGTTATGATTTCGTTTGCCCTTGAGGCAATGACCTCATTCATGTTCATGTGTGTTGAAGTGCCGGATCCGGTCTGGAAGACATCCACGACAAACTGGTCATCGAGCTTTCCGTCAATGACTTCCTGCGCAGCCCTGACAATAGGGTCCGCCAGCTTTTCATTCAGAAGGCCCAACTCTTTGTTGATCCTGGCGGCAAACTTTTTGATCAGAGCGATGCCGTAAATCAAAGACAGGGGAAGTGTTAGCCCGCTGATGGAAAAATTTTCAACAGCTCTCTGGGTGCTCGCCCCATAGTACGCATCTTCAGGAACATCGATCGTGCCCAATGAATCCTTTTCCTTTCTGAATTTCATGATTCGTTTCCTTGGATAGCCTTTTTTTCGTTATCTTCCGCAAAAATCATTCCTTCGCCCGGATAGACATTGCGATCCGCATCCGGCGTTGGCTCTTTTACCGCGGACCAGTGGCCGGGTTGAGGTTCAGACCCTTCCAAAGTTACAGCGCTCGGGTTCCTGTCCTTCATTTTCGGGTGCTTCCGGATATTTACTTCGGGTATTGGTGCACTGAACTCGATGGGGATATTGTTGGGATCAAACGAATAAATGGAATGTATGAAACCATGGTCTATGACTTCCGAGACCCAGAGACCCGCGGCCTCAATTTTTTCCTTAAGCTCCCAGAGGTCGTCATCGCTTTCCACACTTAAGGACACGTGGTCAAAAGCAAAGGGCCCCTTGACCGGCGTGCCGTGATCTTTCTCCGGAATATTTTCCACCTCCGGCCACTCGAAAAAGGCAATCATGTCGTGTTCGGATATCTCAAAAAAATAATGCTTGTACTGGCTTGACCCCAGGCCTGCCACAAGGCGCATACCCAGCAGATCCCTCCAGAATCGAATGGTCTTGTCCATATCATTCGTCGCCATTGCCAGATGATTGATCCCTGTATATTTTGCCATTGTTCTCTCTTTATCTATCTGGATTATATTGTTAAGTCTTGCCTTTTTCTTAATTGAATGCAATACTTTAATACAATAACCATGCCAGACCACAGACCTGTAATGGTTTCCACACCACTTTTTCCGGGTGCAGTGATGCGCACCCGCTTGCTTTAGGATACATTTGTGTATCAATGGCCAAACATGGGGCGAGTTTCAAAGTTGGCTCCACGCACAATTCATTGCAATTTAAACGCCTCCGCCTGTCTCGTCTCTATACGCCAGCAATCACTCGTCGCAATGCATTGGACATGCCTGATGATAAGTGGCTCATTTTTAAGCCGATTTTAAATATGCTTTCAACCGCATGCATTTTTAACATTCCAAATTCAATTGATTTTTGGTTTTTCCCCTTCATTTATTAGCATCTGGCACGAAACTTGAAGTCTTTGATAAGAGAGTTGAGAGGAGGTACCGCCATGAAGAAAGTTCTTTTGTATTGTATTTCAACCGGTTTTTTAATTTTCCAATTGTTATTCACCTGCCCTGCTGTTGCAGAGGTTAAGCCGCCTGAAGTCGGGAGCATTTTGCCGGAGATAATCCTTAATGTTCCCAAAGAACCTGAACATCAGAAATATCTTGGGCTGACGGGTGAAGGCACCTTTAAAATACCTGAGATAAAAGGGAAAGTCGTCATTTTTGAAATCTATAGCATGTACTGCCCTTTCTGTCAGAAAGAAGCGCCGATAGTCAACCAATTGTTTCAGAAGATAGAAAGTACCGAGGACCTGAAAGGTAAAGTAAAGCTGATTGGCATTGGTGTCGGAAACTCCGTATTTGAAATCGATTTCTTCAGAAAGACCTATGACGTCAAATTTCCACTTTTTTCTGATGTCGATTTTGCCGTCCACAAAATCATGGGAGAAGTCAGGACTCCTTATTTTGTCGGCATTAAAATCAACGCAGATGGAACGCACAAGGTTATTTATTCAAAACTCGGTACCATAAAGAATGCAGATGAATTCCTGAGCCTAATTGTTAAACTTTCCGGGTTATAAAAAAAGGAGGTTTTCGTTATGAGCAAGTATCTTAAAATGCAAATCGTCCTGCTAATGGCCGTGTTCTTTGTGAGCAGTCACGCATTCGGAAGGTCCGAGGCGTTCAAGAACAACATTTACAATCCGGGAACATTAAAGCCGATGGACAGCATCCTGAAAGTCAAGGTGGGTGAGAAAGCGCCGGATTTTATTCTTCCGTCTTTATCAGGGGAAAAGATTTCACTGAGTCAATTCAGAGGCGAAAAGAATGTTGTCATATCGTTCGTCCCCGCTGCCTGGACTCCGGTTTGCTCTGACCAGTGGCCGGGGTATAATATTGCGGAGCGGATTTTTCAAGAAAACGATGCAATACTTCTCGGAATTACAGTCGATAATATTCCAACGCTCTTTGCCTGGACCAATCAGATGGGAAAGCTGTGGTTTCCTGTTCTTTCGGATTTCTGGCCCCATGGCAAGGTGGCGGAAGCTTTCGGTGTCCTTCGTTCTGACGGGGTTTCTGAAAGGGCGCTGTTTGTCATAGATAAAAAAGGTATCCTCAGATTTGCCCATGTAGAGGATATCAATAAAAGACCCGACCTGAAGATTTTGGTGACAGAACTGGAGAAACTGAACAGTAAATGATTCGATAATCAGAGCAATGATAAAAAATCTTCAAGGCTTGTTTCATGATACAGTTATGTATCATGAAAGATCATGAGACGATATATAGATAACTGCCGCCCGTTTTATTAAAGCTCCCCGTATATAGGGCGGAGCTTTCCGGTCATAAATTTCCTGTTTTCTGATACAAAAGATGCCAAACTCCAAATAAAATTAAAATGTAGCGCAATTCCAATATTATCCAACGTTGCTCTTTTTGTTTGCGCTTGATTAGGGTAAAATTATTTCCATATCCTTCGTGCGTCTCATTACCCTTAGATTTTCCTACTACAATATAATAGAAGGTCTAAAGCAACATATTGATATCATATACTTATCTAAAAATTTAGCTAAACATTCCCCACATGGCACGAAAATTGAATTTCTATACAGGCAACCTAAGATCCATAGCATCTTATTCCCAAATATCCGAGCAATTGGAAAAACTAAAACATTAACAATCAAACATTGATTTATCCGGAGTATATAATAATTGAAACCTTGTGACCGTAATATCCAATCAACCCTTGAGCTCGTCAGAGACATGATAGAAATCGCAGACAAGGGCGACATTGAACGGGAAGATACCGGTTGCGGCATTCTTTACGGCGTGTTGCGTGATTCTGCCTATAAAGTAAAAAAACTTGCCGAAGAGGAAAAGAAGAACCATGTAAAAAAGGGCTGGTGGAAAGATGGCCCTGAAAATAATTGTGATGGCTCCAGACGATAAACACAATAAAATCGTATTACGATTTTACAGAACTACCGCAGCATAGGCTGCGGGATCAACTTAACGAAAGGATAAAACAGGAGGATAAGCATGGCCGTCTTAAAAGGAACGCAAACAGAAAAAAATCTTTTGACCGCATTTGCTGGCGAATCTCAGGCACGCAATCGCTACACTTATTTTGCCAGCCAGGCTAAAAAAGAAGGTTATGTTCAGATGGCAGATATTTTTACTGAAACTGCCGATCAGGAAAAGGAACATGCCAAGCGGCTTTTCAAATTTTTAGAAGGAGGAGAAGTTGAGATCTCTGCTGCATTTCCGGCGGGTGTGGTCGGAACGACGCTTGAAAACTTGAAGGATGCCGCTGCCGGAGAACATCATGAGCATACCGAAATGTATCCTGAATTCGCAAATACCGCTCGTGAAGAAGGATTTAATGACATTGCCGAAGTCTTTGAAGCGATTGCGGTTGCCGAAAAACAGCACGAAAAAAGGTATGTCGATCTTGCGGCCAATATCGAAGCCGGTTGTGTTTTCAAGCGGGATGAAACGGTTACTTGGCGTTGCCGCAACTGCGGTTATCTGCATGAAGGAAATGAGGCACCGGAAGAGTGTCCGGCATGTGCTCACGCGCAGGCTCATTTTGAGCTGCTTGGAGAGAACTGGTAATTTATTGGGGGCATAGATGGTGCATACAGATGATGTAGATATATAGAAACAGTTTCAAAACCTCCCGTTCGGCTGAGGTTTTGAAACCACTTTTGATAAAAATTATCTGTATGCATCGATAAAAACTTTCGTGTCCCATTTATTTTAAAAGGAGGAGACAAAAATGGCTGAGAGACTTGAAGTGTACAAATGCGACATTTGCGGACATATCGTTGAAGTACTTCACGGTGGCGGAGGAGAATTGGTGTGCTGTGGCCAACCGATGAAAAAACTTGTCGAAAACACGGTGGATGCGGCCAAGGAGAAGCATGTGCCGGTAATTGAAAAAGTCGAAGGCGGCGTAAAAGTCAAGGTGGGAGCGGTTGCCCATCCCATGGAAGAGAAACACTGGATCGAATGGGTTGAAATTATCGCGGACGGCAAGGCTTACCGCCAGTTTCTTAACCCCGGAGAGGCGCCTGAGGCAACGTTCGACGTGGAAGCAGACCAGATCTCGGCCCGTGAATACTGCAACCTTCATGGCCTGTGGAAGGCATAAATTGATGTAAAGGCAAAAGAAAGGAGATGCTCCATGTCGGAAAAAAAGTATAAAGTAAGGGCTGAGTGTCCTCATTGTGCCTGTGGAACCGTCAGCCATTTGAGTCCTGAGATGTTAAAGGAAAAATTTATTGGTGATGAAAACGAGATTGATGTCCTCTGCCCTCTATGCGCTACCGAACATAAGGGAAGCCTTGAGAAAGAGGAATAGTAGTCCAAAAAAGTAAAAGGAGGTGATCATATGCCCAGTTGGAAATGTTCAAATTGCGGATATGCCATGGAAGCGGATTCACCACCGGATCAGTGCCCTTCCTGTAAGGAGAAGTGCGAATTTGTCGACACCACCTGTTATACGCCGGATTGCCCACCGGGTGGAACGGATGATAGGATATGAGGAGAACGTAAAATGGCTAAAGCCCTAATTGTATGTGCAACTCGAACCGGAGAGACCCTGCGGATCGGCAATCTGATCGCGGAAGGCATCCGGGTTGCCGGTCACGAGGCAACCGTTTTAAAGATCAATGTCATAAAAACGGAAACGGATCTGCAGGGCTACGATGCTCTGCTTTTTGGATCAGCCACATATCACGGAGATATGATCCAGGCCATGAAGCAGATGCTTTTTCTGGCCGAAAAAGCAGCCCTTGAGGGAAAAGTCGGCGGTGCATTCGGTGCGTTCGGATGGAGCGGTGAAGCGCCGGACCGTATTTTCAATACCATGAAAAACATTTTTAATATGGACATGGTCAGCGGTCCCTTGAGGCTGAAGTCAAGCTCTCTCGAGGGTGCGGTTCAGATGGCCCAGAGCTATGGCCTTGAAATTGCAGACAAGTTAGGTAGCTGAGATTGAAAACCAACATATCAACGCATGACTCATGATCTGCTCATCTTAAAGGGGGAAATGATGACAACACCAAAACATTGTCCCGGTTTCGCAAATTTTAAACATCTTAAATCGTTTAACTGCAAATGCCCCAGCTGCGGCCAGGAAAAAGAGATTTTTTCAGACGAATTTGACAGGTCGCATAAGTGTGACGGTTGCGGAAAGGAAATTGACTTCACGCAGTGTTCCCTGGATGGAGAGGCTTGATCTGACATTTTAATAGCCCTGAATGAGTTGTCTAATAGGATAGTTGCGGCGTACCCTGCAGATTGCTGCAGGGGGGGCATTGTATCTTATCATTTAAAAAATAAATTCTTTATGAGAAAACCGGGTGATAGCAAACCACTTCTATTCTAAGTTGATAAAAAAGAGTTGGCATAGACCCTAAACCAAAGCATGAGATTAGAACCTATCTCAAAAGCAATCTAAGTGCCCATGGCGGTGTTGCGAAACGGTTCAAAATGCTCACATACTACGTGTATGCTCCGCTTTTTCGACTGTTTCGCGCCTTGCCCTGAACCCTAATCTTATTTTTGAGATAGGTTCTACACAAAATGACCACAGGAGATGAATGGTGAAATCAAAAACAATCGTATTGCTGGTTATTTTTGGAATGGTATTTGCCGCTGCGTTGGCTGCTGCAAATCAGGATAAGGGCGCGACGGATATTGCGCTTAACGGCGGCACCAGCGGAAAGGTTTCGTTTCCTCATCAACGGCACCAGGAAACCCTCAAGGACTGCAAGATTTGTCACGACACTTTTCCACAGTCACCGGGGGCCATCGACGAACTAAAAGCACAGGATAAACTTAAAAAGAAGCAGGTGATGAACAAGCTGTGCGTCAATTGTCACAAGGCGGAGAAAAAAGCCGGAAATACGTCAGGTCCCACGACCTGCAAAGCGTGCCACGTCAAGTAAGGACACTTTCATTATGCTGGTACTCGGATTACAGGGAAGTCCGCGGAAAAAGGGAAACACGAACTGGCTCCTCACAGAATTCATGAAGGAGGCCGGAAAACTGGGGGCTCGAACCCTTGTCCTTGATGCAACGAAAAAAAAGATCGCCCCGTGCATCGGATGCGGTTCCTGTGAAAAGAAAGGGTACTGCGTTACGAAAGACGACGATATGGCCCTTGAGATCTACCCCCTGCTTCGCGAGGCGGACGTGGTCGTTTCGGCTTCGCCCATATATTTTTATAATGTTACGGCCCAGTTCAAGATGCTGATTGACAGGAGCCAAACCCTCTGGTCCCGAAGATACCGGCTGAACCTTGATGATCCCGGAAGCAAAACACGGCGGGGATTTCTGCTGTCCCTCGGGGCTACCAGAGGCAAAAACCTTTTCGAAGGTACGCATCTGACCATGAAATATTTCTATGACGCATTATCAGCCAAATATGAGGGCGGACTCACATATTGGAAGATCGAGCACCCCGGAGACATGGAAGTACATCCAACGGTGCTTGCGGATGTAAAAAGATCGGTTTCCGGTCTGTTGTCACCTCTGAAGGGAAGAAAAAAAATCCTGTTCGCGTGCCGGGAAAATGCCTGTCGAAGCCAGATGGCGGCGGCGTTTACCCGATATCTCGCGGGAGATAAAATTGACGCCTCATGCGCAGGCAGCGAACCGGCGGACACGATAAATTCAGACATGGTCGAAGTCATGCAGGAAAAGGGAATAGACATGGCATTTCGCGGGACCCGATCCCTTGATGAGACGATTTCAGCTTCACAGCCGGACATGATTATTACCATGGGCTGTGGAGAAGCATGCCCATTTGTGCCGGGCACGGAAAGGCGGGACTGGGATCTGCCGGATCCTGCCGGCAAACCCATCGATGTTATGCGCGAAGTTCGGAATGAAATCGAAAATCGAGTCAAAGATCTCACAAGCAGTATATAGATATCGGTTTTTTTTCTTAAATACAGAAACTTTAAAAAACAAAACTAAAGGAGGTTAAAAAATGGCCAAATACGTTTGTTCGATCTGTGGTTACGTCTACGATCCTGCACAGGGTGATCCGGACAATGGTGTCGATGCCGGCACCAAATGGGAAGATGTGCCTGATGACTGGGAATGTCCGGTATGCGGCGCTTCAAAGGATGATTTTGAGAAAGAATAATAAAAGGAAAAGTTTATGAAACCGGTAGAAATCGCAAAAGATGTTTATGGCGTTGGGGTCAAAGACTGGAATATCCGAGATTTTCACGGGTATTCCACACTTCAGGGCACCAGTTACAATGCTTTTTTAATTGTGGGAGAGAAAAACGTCCTTATCGACACCGTCAAGAAGGAGTTTGCGGATCAACTCATCGATAACATATCTAAAATTATCGACCCCAAAAAAATCGACTGTGTTATCAGCAACCATACAGAGATGGACCATTCCGGCGGCCTGCCGAGAGTGATGCATAGAATCGGGGAAGACAAACCCTTGTACGTTTCAAAAATGGGTCTGAAAAACCATTCCCGGCATTTTTCCCAGAAGTGGAATTATCATACCGTTGGAACCGGTGATGAATTGAGCCTGGGCAGCCGTAACCTCACTTTCCTGGAGACCCGGATGCTCCACTGGCCGGACAGCATGTTTACCTACCTGAAGGAGGATAAGATCCTCTTTTCCAGCGACGGGTTCGGTCAACACTATGCCGGGCATGAAAATTTCGATGATGAAATCGGTGATGAAATTATGCGGCATGCCAAAAAATATTTCGCCAATATTCTCCTGCTGTATTCGCCGCTGATTCTCAACCTGGTGGAAACGGTGACCGAGCTTGGTCTGGAGATTGACATGATATGCCCGGACCACGGCATTATCTGGCGGAAAGATCCCGGCAAAATCATCAATGCGTACGTTAAATGGGCAAAACAGGCGCCGGAGAAAAAGGCGGTTGTTGTCTATGATACCATGTGGCACAGCACCGAAGCCATGGCCAACGAGATTGCCTCGGGCATTGCCGACGAAGGGGTCGCGGTAAAGCCGATAAACATTCGGAATTCGCACCGCAGTGAAATCATGACGGAAGTCCTGGACGCGGCCGCCATTGTGGTGGGTTCTCCGACCATCAACAATCAGTTGTTTCCCACCGTCGCCGATTTTTTGACTTACATGAAGGGCCTTAAGCCCAAGAACAAGATCGGTGCGGCATTCGGTTCTTATGGCTGGAGCGGTGAGTCGGTCAAGCTGATCAACAAAGAGCTCGAAGAGATGAAATTCGATGTTATTGATCCGGGGGTCAGGATCCAGTATGTTCCGGACAAAGAAGGCAAGGACGCCTGCTTTGAGCTTGGACAGAAGATTGGTAAGGCAGTAAAAGAATAAAAATCAACTTTTGGTATTAGACAGGATCAACAGTATAGTCGGATAAATGGATTGAACAACCTGTTGATCCTGTAATTGTTTTTTTCATCACTATATTTAAACATGTTCTTGAGAATTAAACCCTTGACCTCTTGACCCCTTGAATCCTTGAACCCTTTTGTCCAGAGATATGAAAGTGCCGGTCGTTGAATTGAGTGATTGCACCCTTTGTGGGGTATGCGTGGAAGTGACGCCGTCTGTTTTCCGAATCGCGGATGCCGGGTTTGTCGTCGTCGCTGATCTGCCGGTCTATCCTGAAGACGAAGTGGAGGAAGCCATCAAAAACTGTCCGGAAGATTGTATCTACTGGGAAGAAATTTGAACTGCGCCCGGAATAACCCGTATTCAGTGAATATGTTTCTATAGGAGAGATAATGAAAAAGACAGCGCTGTTTGTTTTCAACGGCGATCCCATGTGTTTCATTCATGTCCTGTTAAACGCCCTGGACATGAAAGAGAAAGGGCATGAGGCGAAAATTATCATCGAGGGAGCCGCGACAAAATTACTTCCCGAATTGGCGGATGAAAAAAATTCCCTTCACATCCTCTGGGAAAAGGCCAAATCAGCCGGACTGGTGAGGGCGTTTGTAAAGCCTGCTCCAATAAAATGGGCACTCTTGAACCCGCCAAGGATCAAGGATTGATTCTCCTGGATGAAATGACAGGTCACCCCGGCATGGCTCGTTATCGGGATGACGGTTTTGAAATTGTGTCGTTTTAAATATAACTAACCCCAAGGATCGTTTTATCCGGTTGAATATGCTTCGCATATTTTACGGCTGACCGGCCCACAAAACATTATTCGACCCGTTGTATGTTGACTGACTTCCGATCGATTTTTTATACCCCGAACAAATGACCAAAAGCCAATGGGCAGCAGGAAACTCAAGAAGAAAATCCTGGAACTTTTAAGCGGTGATGACTTTGAAAAACACCTTGAAAGCATCTGCCGGCTTCCCGGGCGACAGTCCGTCAACCCGCTCTTTTCTTTTTTTTACAATGCCGATGAATTGATCAGATGGCGTGCGGTTACGGCAATGGGTGCGGTGGTTTCCAGCTTGGCTGATCAGGATATGGAATCCGCCCGGGTTGTCATGCGCCGCCTGATATGGAATTTAAACGACGAATCCGGCGGAATCGGATGGGGATCGCCCGAGGCCATGGGTGAGATCATGGCCCGACACAGGCGGCTGGCCGAGGAATATCACCGTATCCTGGTCTCCTATGTTGATGAGAACGGAAATTTTATCGAACACGAAATGCTGCAAAGGGGAGTTCTCTGGGGGTTGGGAAGATTCGCCCACGCCCGGCCCGAATGCGCAAATCATGCTGCGCCCTTTCTTCTGCCATTCCTGCGCTCCGACGACGCGACACATCGCGGGCTCGCCGCCTGGGCGGCAGGCGCTTTCCAAACAGACTTGACACAGCCCCTGCTCGAGTGTCTCATTGGGGATAAAAACAGAATAAATATATTTGTCGAAATGCGTCTGGTTGAGCGTCAGGTGGGCCAACTGGCCAGAGAAGCAATTTTGATGCAAAAAAAGAAGTTGTCTTTTACGACGGAGTGAAAATCAAGACAGCAGTTTTTCAACTTCTGATCTTCTTAACTTCTGCCCTCTGTCCTCTCCAAGCTCCATGCTCCGTGCTGCTCTCAGTGGTTCCTTGCTGGACATTGGATATTCAAGTTCTTCTTCTGCCTCTGCCTGCCCTGTTAAATTACGTAGTACTATTTAGCCCGGTGAGAGACCCTTTCTGGGTAGACTATCAAGCCACCCCGCTTAGGGGGGGTTATTGACTCGATTCGGTTCCGGTGTCTTTCTCCGTTTCTGGGGAATGAAGGTGTACCGATTCCCACCGTTTGTCCATAAAATAGAAGATGGGCACCGTCATTCGTGAAAAAAGCAGTGACGCCACTTCACCGGCCATCAGGGAAATGGCCAGTCCCTGAAAAATCGGATCGAAAAGAATAACGGATGCGCCCACGACCACGGCCGCGGCAGTAAGCATCATGGGGCGGAACCTCACAGCCCCGGCATCGATTACCGCCTGATCCAGGGGCATGCCCTGTTGCAGGCGAAGTTCGATAAAGTCCACGAGGATGATGGAATTACGAACCACGATGCCGGCCCCGGCAATGAAGCCGATCATGGAGGTTGCCGTGAAAAAAGCGCCCATGGCCCAGTGCGCCGGCAAAATGCCGATCAGAGAAAAGGGAATGGCGACCATGATGACAAGCGGGGTGGAGAACGATTGAAACCATCCCACAACCAGAACGAAAATCAGCACCAGGACAACAGCAAAGGCCATGCCCAGGTCCCGGAACACTTCATAGGTGATATGCCACTCCCCGTCCCATTTCATGGCAAAGCGGCGGTTACTTTCCGGAAGGCCGGCCGTATGCTGAATGACCCGGTAACCCTCGGGCAAATGAATGGCGTCGATCTTTTTACGCATTTCCAGTATGGCATATACCGGACTCTCCCTGGCCCCGGCCACATCTCCGGTCACATAGACCACGGGCATCAGGTTTTTGTGATATATACTGCGATCCGGTTCGGTCTTCCGGATTTTTAGCAGCGCGGAAAGGGTCACGAGACTGCCGTCTTCGGCAGGTATTTTAACGGCCTTGAGCTGTTCGATGCCGGCACGGGTGGCCAGGGGCGGCCGAATGAGAATCGAGATGTCTTCTTTTTCAAGGGGTCGATGCAGCAGCCCGGCCTGTCTGCCTTCCAGGACCATCTTCAAGGTTTGGGAGATCCGGGCCACGCTGATCCCATGCAGCGCCGATTTTTCCTGGTCGATATCCAGTTGATATCGAATCTGATTTTCTTCCATATACCAGTCCACATCCACCACGCCCAGGGTTTCTTCAAAGATATCGCGAATCTTGAGGGCAAGCTCGCGCTGCCGGTCATAGTCCGGACCATAAACTTCGGCCACCAGCGTGGAGAGGACCGGAGGACCGGGCGGCACTTCGGCCACCTTGACCCGCGCCTGGTATTTGTCGGCGATGGTTTTCAGCACAGGCCTTACCCGTTTGGCAATGCCGTGACTTTGTTGTCTGCGTTTCCCCTTAGAGACCAGGTTGACCTGGATATCGGCCACGTGGGGTCCTCTGCGGAGATAATAATGCCGGACAAGACCGTTGAAATTAAAGGGACCGGCCGTACCCGAATATATTTCGTAATCCACCACCTCGTTCACCGTTTTCAGGTAGTTCCCCATCTCCATGGCCGCGGCCGTTGTTTCTTCAAGCGTGGCGGTTTCGGGCATATCCAAAATCACCTGGAATTCGCTTTTGTTGTCAAAGGGGAGGATCTTGACACGGACCCACCCGACCCCGACCAAAGCACAGGAGAATACGAGGAGGGAAAAAACACCGATGAGGAAAAACCAGCGTCGAAAAGGGTTGTGGAGCAATTGATCCATTACCCGGCGATAGAACCGGGTACTCAGGCCCTCTTTGTGATGCGCGTTTACATCGGCAGGCGCATCCTCATGTTTGATTAACCGAACGGAAGCCCACGGGGTTACAATAAATGCCACCAGCAAAGAGAAGACCATGGCGGCAGAAGCACCCACCGGAATCGGGCGCATATAGGGGCCCATGAGTCCGCCCACAAAGGCCATGGGCAAGATGGCCGCGATGACGGCCAGGGTTGCCAGAATCGTGGGGTTCCCCACTTCGTCCACAGCTTCGATGGCCACCTGAAATCTGGGCCGGCCCTGGTTTTCCTCAAGGCGATAGTGACGGACAATATTTTCGACAACCACGATGGCATCGTCCACCAGAATGCCGATGGAGAAAATCAGGGCAAAAAGGGTGATCCGGTTGAGGGTGTACCCGTGAAGATAAAAGGTGGCCAGGGTCAGTGCCAAGGTTACGGGAATGGCAAGGGCGACCACTCCGGACTCCCGGCGCCCCAGCGTCAACCAGATCAACACCGTCACCGAGAAAACGGCAATGAGCATATGAAAAAGCAGTTCGTCCGATTTTTCCTTGGCGGTTTCTCCGTAATGGCGGGTTATGGTCATTTGGACATTGTCCGGAATGACGCTTCCCTTGGCGTCTTCTATCCGGGCCAGGACTCTGTGGGCCACGGTAATGGCGTTGGTTCCCTTTCGTTTGGCTACGGTGATGGTGACGGCCGGATAAACCCCGGTAGAAACACTGCGGGACGCAATTTCTTTCTTTCCGGAAGCCGGTCCTGCGCCGAAAAAGACATATTGACTCGGTTCGCTTGGGCCGTCGTCGATGACAGCGACATCTCTCAGATACACCGGCCGGCCGTTATGCACATTTATTACGACGCGTCCAACGTCCGCCGGGTCTTTGAGAAAATCGCCGGTGTGAACAATGATCTGTCCGTCCAGGGACGGAAAACTCCCGGAATCGGACGCCTGGTTGGCCGCAAAGACTAAACCCGCAACCCGTTCGGCATCTAGGCCGTAGGCGGCCAATCTGGCCGGATCCAATTGAACGGTGACCTGGCGTTGTTCGCCGCCGATAATGGAAGTGATGGAGACATTGGGCTCCTGTTTGATCAGATCCTCTACTTCCGCCGCCAATCGCCTGAGCATGTAGTGGTCTGTGTGCTCCCCCCACAGGGTCAACGCCAAAATGGGAACGTCATCAATATATCTCGGTTTAATTAAAGGAGGAGAGATACAGCAGGGTATCCGGTCCATGTTGGCCATGAGTTTGGACTGAAGCCTTACGATGGATTCCTCCTCGTCCTGGCCCACCAGAAACCTCACAACGGCCATGGACATGCCCGGAGAAGAGGTGGAATAAATGTATTCCACTCCGGGGATTTCCCACAAAAGTTTTTCCATGGGTTTTGTCACCCGTTGTTCGACCTCCTGAGCGCTGGACCCCGGCATCTGAACGAAGATGTCGATCATGGGCACGATAATCTGCGGCTCCTCTTCCCGGGGCAGGGCAATGACGGCAGCCACGCCGAGAAGCACGGATGCAATGATGATCAGCGGGGTCAGTTTGGAGTTGATGAAGAACCCCGCGATCTTACCGGCCGGGCCTTGCTTTTCGCTCATGGGGATGCCTCCACCAATGTACCGTCCTTCAATTCAGGCGGCGGCAGGGTGACGTACCGGGTTCCCGGCTTGAGCCCGGAGATGATCTCCAACCGGTCTCCAAACACCCTGCCGATACGAATCAGCCGATATCTCGCGATATTCTTTTCATCGACCAGAAAGAATCCGGTCAACTGCCCTTGATATATTGCCGCTGATTTCGGCATCAACATCATCCCTCCCTCGCCGATGGGAATGGTCACCCGGGCAAACATGCCGGATCGAAGGCGTGCGTTTTCCGGCAGTACCAATTTTATCATAAAAGAGCGGCTTTTTTGGTCCGCTGCCGGAGCGATGGTTTTTACGATACCGGACAACTGCAAACCTTCCAGGGCCGAAATGGTTACATCCAGCTTCTGGCCGATGCGAACCGCGTGAATATGGTTTTCCGGCAAAACAAGCTCAACCTGATAAACGCCGACTTTCTCAAGGGAAAGAAATGGGATGCCCGGCGATGCCAGGTCTCCCACTTCAACCATCTTTGCGATCACCGTTCCGTCGTAGGGGGCCAGAATGGTGGCATCCTTCTCTGTCACCCTGGATCCTGCCACCGCCGCCTTAACTTGCTCCACTCGAGATCGGGCCGCCGCGACCATGGCATCTGCCTGGGCCATGGATGCCTGGGCCTGCTGATACCGGGCCTCCACTTCTTCGAACTCCTGACGTGTGGCCGATTCTTCCCGTATGAGGCGCTGATATCGGTTGTAGGTGGCTTCCGCCAGCTGCGCACCGGCTTTCGCGACATTGCGAGCGGATTCGGCGGCGACCTCCGCCTTTCGGGCTTCCGCCAGAACCGCTTCCGCCTGTCTGAGCTGAGCGGTAACCTGACGCTTATCGATCACCACCAGCACCTCTCCCTGCTTAACGCTGTCGCCGACCTGGACATTAACCGCCTTTATGGTGCCCATGATTTTACCGGAAAGGGTGCTTGTCGTCTGGGCGATGACGGTTCCCAAAGCTTCGTAGACAAAGGGTTGACTGGATGCCTCGGCCGTCGCCAGCGTGACTCTGACCGCCGGACCGGAAGCCGGTTCGTTCGTACCGGGCTCGATTTTTTCACCGCATCCAATAAAAAGCCCTATCCATAACACCAGACTGATACGTAACATCACTTTTCGGCACATCGTTGCTCCAATAATTTGATTGTTTCATCGTATATCGTTTTTCAGCGGCTCCTGCCGTTTTCACTAATAACGCCTGCTGCCAGTAGAAGCTGAACAGCTGCAGCCTCGTGGTCGTGAACAGCCTTTAGATAATTGGTTTTCGCCTGTTGGAGGACGACCTCCGCGTCGAGAAGGTCAATAATGGTAAAGAGGCCGCTTTCGTAGCGGTTTCGGACGATGCGCAGAGACTCGGCAGCCTGATCGACCGCAGCTTCGGACACCTCGATGCGCTGCCAGGAACTGCGCACATTATAAAAAGCCTGGCGCGTTTCCCCGCAGATTTGTTGAGCCAGCGCCTGATTCATGGATTTAACCTGTTCCAGCGCGTGTCGTGCCTCAGCGGTTTTGGCGGAAAGGCCGCCGCCGGAAAAAAGATTTAAAGATACCAGTGCGCCGACGGTGTAATTGTCGTGGCCGTCCTGAAAATCCTCCGTGTTTACCTCGTAGTTTCCTAACAGGCTGAAGGATGGAAGATGGGCGGCCTGCGACTTGTCGATCTCCTGTTGGGCAATGACCAGTTTTTGTTCCAGCTGTTTCAGCTCCGGTCGATTTGAAAGGGCGGTTTCAATCCAGACGTCCAGGTCGTCCGGCACCTCGGCTCCCTTTTCCAGAGGTGTCGTGAATTGATAGCGCCGGTCTCCCGGTTCTCCCATGGCAACATTCAACATGCACCGGGCGACCTGCGTCTGGCTTGTGGCCTGAAGTCGCTGCTGCTCCAGATCCGCGATGTGAACACGGGCCCTGAGCAGATCGCTTTTGACGACAAAACCGCTTTCAAAACGTGAGTTGACCATCTTTAGATGGATTCGCGCAGTCTCAAGAGTTTGTTCCAGCACCTTCAGGTTTTCATCGGAGAGAAGCACCTCCAGGTAGGCTGTTATGGTGCGTGCAATGATCTGCTGGCGGGTTCGGGAATATACAAGGTCGGTCACTTCGCGATTCAATTTGGCCTGTTGCCAGCCGTACCAGGTCTGGCCGCTGTCGTACAAAGGCCAGGAGACCGACAGGGTGGAAGCAAAGTTGTCGATGGGGTCCGGGTCGTTCAATTGGTTCGGGTCGAAATCCGGCGAAGAGATAGCCCCCTGGTTCAGCTTGGTTCCAAATGCCCACATGGGATTGGTGGTGTGGCTGTAGTTTTCGACAAACTGTACATTGGGGAAAAACGTAGATTTGGCCTGGGTGATCCGTTCGTCTGATGCCTTAACCTGAAAGCGCACGGCTTCCAGGTTGGGATTTTTATCGATTGCCGTCGTAATCGCCTGTGAAAGGCTCAGTTCGGAGACTTCGGTCGGCGGTTCGGCCATTCCCGGCGCAGGCGGCCACAGAAAAAGCCAGCAAAGGATCCACATGGCAACGATTTTAATTGATTTCCTGTAAAGACCGCTCTTCAATCCATCGGCACCCCTTAAACCGCCGGAGCACAAAGGCACCGGAATTTTAAGGAAAATTCCGGGAAATCGAATAAGGAAACCAACGCTTATCTCGAATCCTTTGAAAATCATATCAATCTCCTTTATGCGGGGAAACAAGGGCTGAAGCAATATCGTTTCTTGGAATGCCTTGCCGGTTTGGCATCGGTGCCTTGACGGGATAATTTCAGGCGTCCATGAAGGTCTTGCCGTCACACGCATTGAAAACGCGGTTGGGGCCGCTGGAAAAGAACATTTCGTTTTTTTGAATCTGTCAGGTATGTATTTAATCGTATTGTTGCGACGCTGTCAAAAAAAAAATCAAATATTTATACGAATCCAAAGCTCAATTGTTCTGATCGAATTTATTCTTGCAAAAGAACCGGGTGCTCCGCACCCGGACGCAAGTTCAACTTTAAGGCACCGACTTGCTTTTGCCTTTCCGGCCTATGGCCGAAAATTCAAACCACCCGCTTTGTGGGTGATAGTTGACTTTGAAACAACCGCTGGATTCAGATTTGCGGGAATCTTGTCGGAAGCATACAGCACTCATAACGCTCACGGCCGAGCAAATGGCTCAACTCTGTATTCATCAGTTCAGAAAGGTATTGATCACCGCTATCTCTGATTTCTGTCTGGATCATTAAAAAATTCCTCAGGTTGGCCTTGAATTTACTTGAAAATACTGACAACTTCAGGTACCCTAATTCCACTATCACGGCTCTTCTCCGTATCTTTTTGATTTTTTGCTCGAAGACCTTTTCAAAGGGAAAGCTCCTTTTTTTTAAACAATTATGAGATGTGCATAAAACGCTTTTCACTACTGTTTGTTTGCAGGTCTGACACCATAATTTTTTCAAATATCTGATTCATTATTTAGATTCCAGGTTTTGTAATCATTTTGATCAGCAATAAGATCGGTGAGTGAGATACCATTAAAGTTGCCCAAAAAATCTCAATACTTGCATTCACACTGTAATTTCATACAGTTATCCTTGTAATTACGCATCTACCACACGGGGGGCCTCGCTTGGAGAGTAAACTTACGCCCGAATACAAGTATTGGGCCTTTATCTCCTACAGCCATAAAGACAGCAAATGGGGTGATTGGCTACACAAGGCGATTGAGACTTACCGTGTTCCCAAACGCCTTGTCGGCCGAATGTCCCGAAATGGTCCTTTGCCCTCACGTCTATTTCCGGTTTTCCGCGACCGTGAAGAACTGCCCGGCTCAGCTGATCTTGGCCGAAACATCGATGATGCCTTGGAAAAGTCACGCTATCTTGTGGTGATCTGTTCGGCAAATTCCGCTGCCTCACACTGGGTAAATCAGGAAATCATAAAGTTCAAATCATTGGGGCGTGAGGATCGCGTTTTGTGTCTGATCATCGATGGCGAACCCAATGCCACGGATACGCCCGAGAGCGGACTTTTAGAGTGCTTTCCTCAAGGCATCCGCTTTCACGTAAACTCATCTGGCGAAATCACTGAAAAAAGAACAGAACCGATTGCAGCGGATATACGCCCCCAAGGCGATGGCAAGCTGAATGCCAAGCTGAAAATGCTGGCAGGATTGATGGGCGTTAACTATGATGAACTCAAACAACGCGAAAAGCGTCGACAGTTCTGGCGACGCGTTCAAGTGACATTGGCAACAATTACGATTCTTTCCATTATTGGCAGTGTTTGGTATAAGGGGCATTTGGAAACTGCGAAGAGTGCACGGGCACGCTACCGGCAACTCGCTGAACTTATGATCCAGCAAACTAAAGATGCAATCGGAGCCCGTCAAGAAGCGGCCGCAACTTTATATGCTGCGCACTCATTGCGATACAGCCTGTTGGCGGAACAGGATCCCCTTGAAATCGATCTTATTTCTTCCCTTTCTCCACCGGCGCTACTTGCCCAAACGATAACCGGCGCCAATTTTTCAAGGGGTGTTGCATTCAGTACCGATGGCGCGGTGATCGCTTCCGGGAGTGAGGACGGGATCGTTCGTCGCTGGGAAATGCCACAAGGAAGACCGCTTAAATCTCTTGAGGGACACAGAGGCCCCGTACTTGCAGTTGCCTTCAGCCCGGACGGCCGGCTTATGGCATCCGGAGGTGCCGACAGGGTCGTCCGGATCTGGGACGCACACTCCTTACGGTTGCTGAAACTTCTCAAGGGACATAAAGGAGAAGTTTCGTCCATCTCATTTGGTCCTGATTCTCAACTATTGATAACCGGCAGTTGGGATTACAGCATCAAGCTGTGGAATCTCGTTTCAGGCAATGAAATCGCAACGCTGACGGGACACGCAAACGGCGTGCACAGTGTTGCGCTCAGTCCCGACGGCAAGCAAATCGCTTCCGGCGGCAAGGACAATACGTTGAGACTATGGAGCGTGAAAGATCGGGAGCCCATCGACGTGCTTGCAACCTATCGTCATCCGATCATGGCCGTCGCCTTCAGCCCGGATGGAAAATTTCTTGCGGCCGCCAACAGAGCGAGCAGTACCAAAATTTGGGATTTAAAAACCCGTAAAGAAGTCGCCTCGCTCGGTGGTCACCAACTTGCCGTTTTCGATATAGCTTTTAGTCCTGACGGTCAAGTGCTTGCTGCTGCCAGCCGGGACCGCACGATCAAGATCTGGGAAGTCAGCACTCGACAAGAACTTGCCACGCTCACAGGTCACGCTGATGAAATTCAGTCGGTTGCTTTCCATCCTGATGGAAGACACATCGTGTCGGGAAGTACCGACAAAACACTCAAGTTATGGCGCATCGGAGCACGCCAGAACTTTGCCACCCTGACAGGCCATGAAGATGTTATTCGCGGCGTGGATTTCAGTCCGGATGGTAAACTCATGGTTTCCTGTGCGGATGACGCTGCCATAAAATTATGGGACACGGCAACCGGGGAAACACTCGACACGTTAAATGGGCACCAAGATTCTGTTAGAGCCGTGATTTTCAGTCCGGATGGTAAAATTGTTGCTTCGAGCAGCCGGGACAATACCATTCGATTGTGGGACGTTGCAACGCACGAACAAATCGCGTGGGTAAAAGGACATGACGACTACGTAATGGGGCTCAGTTTTCATCCGGACGGACGATTACTGGCATCTGCCGGCTGGGATCATAAAGTTAAACTGTGGAAGATACCGACACTGGATAAAGTCAGAACCTTTGAAGGACACAACGGCGAAGTCAGCGCGGTAGGCTTCAGCCCTGATGGCCGTCGTCTCGCATCGGTGAGTTATGACTCCACCGTGTATGTCTGGGAAGTTGCGACGGGCAATCTGCTGGCAAATCTGACAGGTCACAAAAAGCACGTTCGGACGCTGGCATTCAGCCCCGATGGAAAGGTATTGGCCACCGGCGGGTGGGATCGCCTGATCAGACTTTGGGATATGGGAACATACAAACAGACAGGGACGCTGCTTGCGCATCATGCCTATGAGGTTTGGCATATCACTTTCAGTCCTGACGGTCTTTTGCTGGCCTCGGGAACACCCAGCAATGACCGGCATACGATTCGTCTTTTTGATATGCAGACACATCGGTTGATTGCACGGCTCAGCGGTCACGACCGCTACGCAATCCACCTGGACTTTCATCCAGACGGAACGGTACTGGCTTCGGGCGGAACGGATGCTGCGATCAGACTCTGGCGCATCAGCGATTTTTGGCCGCATAGAAACCAAATCGATGTGAAAGATCCTGGCGCTTTGCTGCGACACTATCTTGATAATCCACCTTATCGACGCGATCGGGTCGATCAAATTATCAAGGAAATTGAACAACTGACGGGGTTCCATCTTGTCGGGACCGTTGCCGTGCCATTTTCCCCTCGTTAGCTTTGTGCAACGATGCCTGGTGACAATGGTGAAGGGAAATATAGATTGGGTAAAAATATAAAATGGATACCTGCTTTGAAGCATGTTAAAATGGATCTGCTCATTGAGTCAGTGGTGTGCGTCCCCTTTATTATTATGATTGCCTGGGAATTGAACGCCGGCCGGCCGGTCACATTACTGCTGACAATATGGATCGCTACGTCTGTTTTAGGTTTTCTTCTCCTTCAAATCATCCACAGGCTCCATACGTTAACACCCCGAATTGCGATAAAAGATTACAGACAAATTGAATCGTTATTGTCTTTACTGGCGCTAATTAAGTTAGAGGCGCCGCTTCCTCCGATGAGGCTTTTCGCAGCTTCACCGGACTTTAGCAGACTCATCGTCTCAACGATTTTAAAAAACAAGCCCAATGTCATTGTCGAATTGGGCAGTGGCGTTACGACTATCGTTGTTGGGTATTTCATCAAAAAAATGGGCCAAGGAAAACTCATCACTTTGGAACATGCAAAAAACCATGTGGAACGCTCACAAAGATACTTGGTCGATCACGGGTTGCAAAAGTTCGTTGAAGTCCTATATGCACCCTTGCAGGATTACGAAATAAACGGCCGAAATTGGCGTTGGTACGATATTTCCAAGCTGGAAAAAATAGGTGGCATTGATATGTTAATCATCGACGGTCCGCCCGGAGGCCTACAACCCATGGCCCGCTACCCGGCAATTCCGCTCCTTCTGGATCGATTGAATGAGGGCGCGGTGGTCTTTTTGGATGACGCCGATCGTCAAGATGAACGTAAAATCGTGCATTCCTGGTTGCAAGAGTTTAGTGTTCTAACCGGAGAATTTATTGAAACCGAGACAGGCGCGGCGGTTATTCGAATGCGTGAACCCACGAAGTAACCTGTTCTCAGGCTTATGTATAATGCAGTAAAGGCTTAGCCTGGCCGATAAAACTAACCTGAACGCAGAATGTATAAATGACGAGAAATGGTTAAAAAAGTATGGTTTCTCATTAAACCCGGCAATGCGTTATTGATACTGCTGGTTGCGGGCACGATCATGCTGTTTGGACGATGGCGACACTTGGGGCAAAAGCTCATCATATTGGTCGTAGCGATCCTTGTATGCCTTGCTGTTTTTCCTCTCGGAACCTGGAGCCTTGTGCCACTTGAAAATCGCTTTCCGGTTCCAGAAACGCTTCCCGAGCATATTGACGGTATCATTGTGCTCGGCGGTGCTTTTGATCAGAAACTGATTTTGGCCCGCCGCCAATTGATTTTGGGTGATTCCGGAGAACGCATTTTCACCCTCCTTCACCTCGCACGGAGGTTTCCTAAGGCACGGATCGTCTATGCCGGCGGAAAGAACAGCCTTGGATCAAAGGGGCTTGGTGACGCGGTCCCTGCAAAAAGTTTTTTTAGCGCCATGGGTGTCGACTTCAGGCGCGTAGTACTCGAGTCAAAGGCCCGCAATACATACGAAAATGCGGTTTTTGCGCGCCGGTTGATCAATCCTGTCAGGGGACAGCAATGGGTTCTTGTAACTTCAGCCTGGCATATTCCACGCGCCGTCGGCGTTTTTCGCAAAGCGGGTTGGCCAGTCATTCCCTACCCGGTCGACTTTCGGACACCGGGTGCCTATAAAATTCAACTTGGTTTCAATTTGGTCGGGGAGCTTGAACGACTAGAACTGGGCGTTCAGGAGTGGACCGCTCTCGCCTATTACCGTCTTCGAAATTGGTGTGATGAGTGGTTTCCTGCTTCAGACACTGCCGCAACCCACGCTCACATTAAGGATAATGGCTCAGTCAAAGGAGACTCCGATCGATGATTGTTCTGACCGGCGGTGGCACGGGTGGACATTTGAGTGGCATACGCGCACTTAAATATGCGTTTATCGAAGAGGGCGTTGATCCGATTTTTATTGGCTCTATTAACGGTTTGGAGCGAAAATGGTTCGCCGAAGAGGCAGGCTTTGCCGCTTGTTATTTTCTGAATACGAGGGGAGTGGTGAATCGCAGGCTTTTCGGCAGGATTGTTTCCCTTGCAATGATTGCCAGAGAAACGATCACGGTCGTCAGTATTTTAAAGCAGCACAAGGTAAAAGCCGTACTGAGCGTTGGAGGATACCCGGCGGCGGCTGCCAGTTTTGCCGCCGCAGTGCGGCGCATTTCACTTTTTATCCATGAGCACAATGTATCGATAAGTTATCTCCATCGAATTATGATGCCTTATGCCGAGGAATTTTTCAGTTCCTATGACAGGCGCTCCCCGGTACTTGACTATCCAGTCGATATGACATTCTTCGATGGGCGTCGGCAACGCAGCAACGTGCAGCGTGTGCTTTTTCTTGGCGGAAGCCAGGGCGCCAGTTTCATTAACAATTTTGCGCTTGCCGTAGCACCTGCTCTTGATCGCAGGGGAATTACCATTACGCATCAAACCGGCGCACCCGAATTCAAGCGCGTTAAAACCGCCTACGAAGCGATGAATGTAGACGCCGATTGTTTTGCATTCGACCATGATCTCGCGTCGCGGATGGTGGAAGCCGACTTTGCCGTGACACGCGCCGGGGCCGGAACGCTCTGGGAAATGGCAGCCAATGGCTTGCCGGCGTTTTTTATCCCTTATCCCTATGCAGCTCGGGATCACCAATACTACAATGCAAAGCATTTTGCCGATCAGGGGCTGGGATTTGTCGCACGGCAGTCAGAAGTCAATTCCGATATGTTTCTTGCGACGCTTAAGTGTAATGTAAGCAGTATAAGTTCGCGACTTATGGCGCTCATCCGTCCCGACGGTGCCCAAAAAATTGTACAGCATGTTCTCAACTTGATACGGGAATGATTCGATGATTTCACCATGTCAACCGGATAACATCACACATATCCACTAATTTTCTGAGTACGGAGAAAGCATGTGTAATGATGGAAAAGAAAGAGACGCCCAATACACTTGAAGAGATTATCTACGCTTGGAAAGCGCGCGAGCCCAATAGTTGGGGAAATAACGCCGATCGCTTCCTTCAATTCGGAAAAAAGGCCATTAAATGCGGCCATCCTTTATTGTCTTTCGACATTTTAAAGGAAGGTCTCGCTCTTTTTCCAGAACATATCGATTTGATGTACTGGGCAGCGCTTGCGCTCGCAAGAGGCGGTTCAACCCGTTCTGCCGCTAATTTGGTGGGCAGGCTTTTAGAACGGATCGACCAGAAAAACCCGGTTTACGCAGACACCTTAAGCCTGGCAGGACGGATTGCCAAAGATCGTTATACCAAGCTCTCTGAAGGCAAGGCGCGCCGGGCAGCGGTTGAAAAAAGCACGACTTACTACCAACGTGCTTTTGAAACCTCTTATGATTACTTTCCTGGAATCAACGCTGCCAGCATGACCATGCTCGCCGGAAAAAAAAACAAAGCAAAGGAAATTGCCCGTCGTGTCTACAATATCTGTATGGATCAAAAGCATGCAATCCCCACCAATGATTATTGGTTTCGGGCCACCGTCGGCGAGGCCTGTCTTCTTCTTGACCGCCCAAGAGAGGCGGCTGGGTGGTACAGAGAGGCCGTGTTGCTCGCTCATGATCGTTATGGGGACATTGCGACGATGCGACGTCAGATCAAGATGTTGTCAATGCACATAGAAGTACACGAATCCATCTTTAAGGCACTTGATATCCCCAACGTTGTGACGTTTACAGGCCATATGATCGACACACCAGAAAGACATCCCCCCCGATTTCCTTCGATAATAGAAGGCGTCGTCAAAGACGAAATTGCGAACACTCTCAGAAGGATCAATGCCGGTTTTGGATACTCCTCGGCAGCATGCGGCGCGGATATCTTGTTTGTTGAAGCTATGCTGGAACGAGAGGCGGAAATCCATATATTAATTCCCTTTAGAAAAGAGGACTTCATCCAGACCAGTGTGGCTTTTGCCGGAGAACACTGGGTAAAACGGTTTGAATATGTAATGTCTCGAGCGACGAATGTTCATTATGCAACAGAAGAGGGGTATCTTCATGACGATATCCTGTTCCAATATACAGGGGATTTAATTCAAGGGATGGCGCTGTTCCGGGCGGGCCAGCTTGAAGTCGAACCAGTAATGATCGCTTTAATGGATTCTGCTGCCCCGGGCAAAGTCGGAGGTACGGTCGACAATGTCCAGGCATGGCAGCGGCAAGGTCGCGGCACAGCAATAGTGGACCTTGAGGCGATCCGGCGGAAATTCCATGGAAAGCCCGTAGCCGTAGAAAAACCAGCAGTTTCGGTGAATACGCTTTCGCAATCGAAGCATGAACGAGGCGGTCGTAAAATTCAAATCGCTCGTCAGATCAAAGCCATGTTATTTGGGGATGTGGTCGGTTTCAGTAAGCTGGGCGAAGAAAATGCACCTTCATTTTTTGTCGATTTTTTGGGACGGGTGGCCAACATCATTGCCATCAATAAAACAAAACCTAATTTTTGCAACACCTGGGGAGATGGTCTGTTTCTTGTTTTTGATGAAATTTCGGCTGCAGCTGATTTTAGCTTGAGTTTGCGCGACATGGTTTTAAATACGGACTGGAAGGCATTGGGATTGCCCGAAGATACCAATGTCCGCATCGGAATGCATGCCGGCCCCGTGTTCGAAGCGGAAGATCCGATCCTTCAACGAAACAATTATTACGGCACCCACGTCAATCAAGCCGCCCGTATCGAACCCATAACAGCGGCTGGTGCCGTTTTCGTGAGTGAGCAATTTGCATGTTTACTTATGGCTTCGGGCAATCCTGACTTCGCCTGCGATTACCTGGGAACCGTTGAGTTGGCCAAAAAATTCGGCTCCAACGTGCTCTATCGTCTTCGACGGGTTGATGAGACTGAGTGAAAGCGCATTCTTACATGGTTATAATGAATGTAATTAATATGAAAATTGCTGCAAAGATCAAAAGTATCATCCAAGATATAATACTGGTTTGTCTTTTTTCTTTTGAGGTTGGTGCGGAATGAGTACTTTCATTCAGTCGTTTTGCAAACAGCTTGGAAGTTATTAAAAAAATACCAACACCAATTATCCCCAAAAGAAAATATGGTAACATATCGGAAAACGTCGCGTTTGATTTTCTAGTAACAATGATCACCCCTGGGAAACCGATAACGGCCATAATACCACCTATCAACTTGCCAAGCATAAATGGCAACTGCTTTATTTCCGATTTTATTTGTTTTTCTATTTTCCCCATTTTCATCTTCCCATATAAATCTGCCAATTAACTCCCTGCGTTCTAAACTTCTCCGGCAACCTTGCGGTCAGCCGGCCCTACAGCAACTCCAGGTTCACGTCCCTTCACCCAAACGATGTTCTTTATAGGATCGTATTCAATCCACTCACATGGATATGAAGGACCATGCCCCGAGTTAACTACGCAAAGATCCTTCCAGTGCTTTTTTCCAGCGATTATCGTCAGAAGTTCAAACCCCAAACTTTCCCATTCATCGAGCGTTTCTTCAAGATCCCATGGGTTCATGCATCCATCCCTGAAGAGATGACCGTCATGCCAGTTGACGGACGTAATTCTTGCAAACCGACTTTCGAAAGTTCCATTTCCGAGTTTCTCCCGGATTGTGTCGACCGGAACAATCACATTACAAAATTCAAGCTTGATAGCCATAACAAATTATAAGAGATTGCTTTGTAAAAGGGTTATTTTTAACCAGCGAACTCAACGGACAGGGGTCGTTGAGCAGTGTTCCGTTGCGGCGTTAAGTCTGTTTTGGTTAATCCCATCCATGGGGATCTGTAACTTCGGAAACACGACCGCTACTATCGAATTCTACAAAAAAGGACACGCGACCTGGTGCCATTCCCAGAAACGTTAGCCAGAGGCGTTTAGAGGGAAACGAATTTTTTGTACCAAGCTCCAGCAGCTTGATGAATTCTACTCTTTGTATCGACTTCCATTCGCCATCTGCCATGACCTGATAATCGCAGTAGTACCTGCCTGACATAAAACTCTCAACATCTTTAAAATTCATACCGGGATGGATATTTTTGTGTATTTTCCTCGCCCGTCTGGCAGGCTCGCCAATCTGCCAGAAGGCAAAGAAAACCAGTGCCACTCCGATAAGCACCAAAATGATACAACCTCTCTTCCGAGAAGGCTTTCTCGTCTCCTGATGATTGCTCGATTCTAACGCCATATGCCCAAATACCTGTTATTTAAATAAATATCTGAATTTTATTTTCTATCGTATCCCGAAATTCTAAATGCCTCTTCGGTTGTATCGGACAAACAATTTATTTTCTTATTTTTCCTCTGGATATTGACACAAAAATACCCGAAAAACAAAGGATTGAAAAAATAATGAATGCCAATCTAACGCTTCTTAAAAAGAAAGGATAGTATTGGGGAATAATTTCAACCCTTCCGATGATCAGGGTGAACACCAGCATTGCGGTTCCCATTGATAACATCTGGCCTAACAATCTCACTGTCGCTAAGGTGCTTCCGGCAACACCTAAAAATTTATTTTCGACCGAGCTCATTATTGCATTCATATTCGGGCTTGAAAACACTGCAAAACCAAATCCAATAAACAGCAATCCCGATATTAAATACAGAAGAGTTGTATCGTGATCGAGAAAAATAAATAAGATCAAGCCGACATTTGATAGAATCAGTCCTGCTGTTGCTAAAATTCTGGGTTCTATCTTGTCTGAAAGCCTGCCAAACAGAGGTGAAAAGGATGCCATCATGATGGGTTGCGCAATAAGAACTGTTCCGGCTTTTTGAGGGGATAAGCCTTTGATATACTGCAGATACAGACTCAGCAAAAAACCGACGGCAAATGTTGCACAGTAAATAATTAATGCCGATAAGCTGGAAAGTGCGAAACCTTTGTTTTTGAAAAGCCCCATATCCAGAACAGGGTTTTCAATTTTAAATTCGTATCTGACAAAATGTATTATTCCGGTGGTTCCAAAACCTAAAATCGCAAATCCTTTCAAACTGGGCAATAACGACAATGCAACCATGATGAGCAGCAGTGAAATGCAGTAGAAAACGGAACCCGCGAAATCAAATGTTTCTCCTTCGGCGTCAGCCCATTCTTGTTTAAGCCGTGTTGAAAGAATAACCACCCATAATCCAAGAGGGATTATGGATAAGAATAAAACTCTCCAGCCAAACTGCTGTGTTATTATTCCGCCTACAAATGGCCCAAGTGTCAGTCCCGTATAGACAGACGCGACGTTTATGCCTAACGCCTTGCCCCTATCTTCGATAAAAACTGAAGAAAGCATCGCAACGCCGGTGCCGAATATCATTGCGCCGCCGATGCCTTCAAGCGCTCTAACTGTAATGAGGAAATAAATGGATGGTGCAATTGATGAAAGAAATGCCGTTACTAAAAATAGGGACATACCAAAAGTAAATATTTTCTTTCTGCCATAAATATCACTGATTCTTCCAAAAGGAACGAGGAACATGGCAGCTGCAAGCAGATATGCAAGTGATATCCAACTTATCTGAACTGCATCAGCTCCCAAATCTTTTCCAATAGTGGGAAGCGCAACATAAATGGCAGAAGCCATAAAGGGTGTCATAAAGGAAGCGCATGTCGCGATAACCAATACTTTTGTTTTCAGTGCTTTATTTGACATGCATTTAGGGTATGATCAGATTATTAGCGGTCATCTCTTCGGGTATGTCCAAACCCAATAGAAACAGCACTGTGGGTGCAATGTCAGATAGCTTGCCGTGTTTGAGAAGCTTTTTCCCCTTTGCGTCGCCGGCAATGTAGATCAATTCAACAGGGTTGAGGGTGTGGCTGGTCTTGGTCATACCGGTATCGTAATCGATCATCTGTTCGGAGTTGCCGTGATCCGCGGTGATGAGGATGTGCGCGTTCAGTTCGAGCAGGCGATCGACAATTTTCCCCACGCATTCATCCACAATTCCAATCGCCGTTGTTGCCGCTTCCATGTCTCCGGTGTGGCCGACCATATCGCCGTTGGCGTAGTTCACGGCGATGAACTGATAGGGGTTGTTATCAAGACGCCGGAGCAATTCTTCGGTCACGTGGTCCGCCTCCATCTCCGGGTGGCTGGCAAAGGTTGCCGGGTCGAAGCGGCTCGGGACGTCGACCTGATCCTCATTTTTATAAGGCGTTGTGGATTTGCCGTTGAAAAAGCTGGTGACGTGTCTGAATTTCTGAGTTTCAGCAATGCGCAGTTGTTTTAGGCCCGCATTGGAGATGACCTCGCCGAGCAGGTTCTCCATGCCGCCGCCCGCATCCATTGCACCCAGCATGTATTCCGTAAACTCATCCCAATACCGGGTCAGCCCGACATAGGTCACGCTTGGCCGGGTGTTGAGTTTTCCGGGGTAATTCGGATCGACAAATGCCATGGTGAGCTGGATCGCCCGGTCCTGCCGGTAGTTGGTGTGCAGAATGCAATCGCCGTCTCTAACGCCGTCATAGTTGCCGATTACATGCGGGGGAACATATTCATCGAACATCTCGACATTGTCCGGTGTCTTGTCTTTGGCATATGATTCCCGAACCGCGGTTTCGTCATCCGGAGATTTCCGGCCCTCGCCATTGACAATGCAGTGATAGGCAATATCGGTCAGCTCCCAGTTTCTGGAGCGGTCCATCCCGTAGTAACGCCCCATCATCGTACCGATGGTGCACCCGCCGACTTCCGCCATCACCTGCCGGAGCTTTGCCAGGTATTCCAGGCAACTTCGCGGCGAGGTATCTCGGCCGTCGAGGAAGGGGTGTATGATGATGGGGCCTTCGGGATATTCCCGGCGCGCACGGCGCATGATTTTGAAAAGATGTTCCTGGTGGGCATGGACCCCCTCGTCCTGCAACAGTCCAAAGAGGTGAAGACGGCTCTGGTTTTCCTTCCAGTCGGCGATAAGATTCTTCCACTTCTCTACTTTGAAAAGCTCGCCGGTGCGCATGCCGTCGTCGATGCGTGTCAGTTCCTGGACGACGATTCGCCCGGCCCCCATATTGAGGTGGCCTACTTCGGATGAGCCCTGATAGCCATCGGGAAGACCGACCGGTTCACCGGCACAATCCAGAAGCGTCCAGGGATAGTTTTCCTTGTAAAAGTTGATATTCGGCGGATTGGCCGCGAATACGGCGTTTCCCTCTTCTATCTCGCTGTATCCCCATCCGTCACGGATGATCAGACATACTGGTCGCATGGTTGTTCCTTTCTAAATTGATATAAAAAAAGATAAAGCGGATTCCGTAAAAATCAATGGCAGAAATCGAAAAGCAAGTCAATGATGATATCCGGGTGTGCCCCGACACATGAGGCATCATTCAACAAATGTGTTCAATATCGAATTTCCAATATCCAATATCGGATATCGAAGGGAAACAGCTTTTTTACCTTTGGGTTGGATTTTTCCGTGGAATTTGGCGCTGTCATATGGCAAAGGCAGAGAAGAGTGCACTTCATCATTGGACATTCCTTGTTGGATATTGGATATTCGGTAACTGTATAATAGCGACTGTTTTCAAGGCCAGGGTCGATGCTCCCACCAAGCGAGCTTCCTAGTTCCTTCCGCTCTGCGAGAGGAATTCTCTTACTGATATTTTAAAAAAAGTGTCCGCGGCGAACCGCCGCAAGATCGTTATCCGGCTCAGGAAAAACCTTTGGGCGCATTGATACTGCAGGCGCCGATACTTGAGCTGCTCATAAAACTTTCAGCGCATTTTAACCTTTTCAATTGGCTGTTTCCGCACTTGGGGCAATCAACAGGCTCATCGTCTACTTGAAAAACAAGTTTCTCGAAAGAATGGTTACATTTCTCACATTCATATACATTGTTCGGCATGTCGTTTTCCTTTTCCTGATAACAGTGGTCCGTCGTATTTGGTTTTAATTCTTGTTCAGCGTCATCCTTGTCAATCGATTCGCCGCCCCTCTTGTCGATAAACCATATCGGACACGAAGATCGGAACTTGCAGTAAATCTCAGGATCACGGCATTGGTTATGCTCATCGGAAACGGTAATATTATGTTTCATACAAGTATAAGAGGATTCCATTTCTTTCTATTTATGATTTTCCTTTTCTTACACGAATCCGATAATGATCTTCTTCGTGTTCTTTTGAGATTACCCGATCTTTGGAGCGTTCGATAATTTTGACAAGTTCTTCAACGGCCTCGGGATCCTGGAGCAAAACCTCCAGCACATCCCCGGCGTTCATTCTCGCCAGCTCGCTTTTACATTTGAGCATACATACCGGCGAGACAACACCGATAAGATTCAACTCTTTGATAGAGGCTGCGATTTGCATACGAATCTTTCGCTAACGTTTGATCCTCAGAGGATCACAGAGAGATATCTTATTATCTCTCTGCAAAACCTCCGAAACTTGAGTATAGTATAAAACAGTGTGACCTTTTGTTTCCATTCCAAAAACCGATCGCCAATCGGATTTAATACACAAAAACCGCGTCGGCTTCGAGTGCTGCGGCATTGACAGCGCCGGCAGCCGTGGTTTCCGCACCTTCAACCAGATCGGATTCAGGAATATTCCGCTCTTTGATACAGGGTACGCAGACCCTCAACTGTCCGCCGAGTTCCAGGAATTCGGCAACCAATTTGCTTATCGGTGGGAATCCCCCTCCGGGGAGTACATTGTCAACGTAACCTTTTTGGGCAAGATAAACACCGTGGCCCTGCAACACGATGGTGGCCTGAATATCCATGGCCAGCGCGGCATTGGCCATGACAAAGGGCATGGATGCTCTTTCAGGGTCTTCACCTGCACACGTACCGATGTAGAGAGTTTTTTCTTGTTTTTCGCTCATGCTTCGTCTCCTTTCCTTGTTTGAATTAGCGATAATTACAGAACTGCACTATGGTTAACCTTTTTGGTTCTTCTCCAATTTAGTTGGAGAAGAGGGTTCGAGGATTCAAAGGGTCAAGGGCTCAAGCGTTTATTCTCCAAATTTGAAGGAATCGATACAGCGGCCCTTCTGATCTGTCATGTCAGACCGCATCTTTCTTCTTTTGGGAATGTTTTTGTAATAATATAAAGATCCAAATAGAGCCTGTATGACTTTTGCCAAACTTTTAGATCTTTGTAATTCTAAAGCATTTCACTCGAATCCTCGGCCCCTTGAATCCTTGAACCCTTTCAAAATCATCAACGCCTTTGGCGATATTCACCATTTATAACGGACAGGCCATAACGGATTTCAAGACTGCATCTAAGCGCATCTCGCGATCAGCGTTGATAAATCTTCGACTTCTGCGCCGGATTTCTTCAAATGCCCAAGGCAGATGGGGCACATGGCCACGATCGGTGCGCCGGTCCCTTGCAGCTCTTCTGCCCTTCGATCGAGAACCTCCCGGGATAGCTTGGGCGAAATCGACTCAGCCGGTCCACCGCAGCAGTTGGTAAACTGTCCGGAGTTCCTGATGGGCACACATTCAATGCCCAGTTTTGAAAGAACTTTTTCCGGCACGTCCGACAGCTCCAGATACCTTCCATAAAAGCAGGGATCATGTAAGGTGACGCGCCCGTTACCATTTTTTGAACTGAGATCGATCAGTTCAAAATAGGCCTTCACATCAAAACTTGTGCCAATGTATTTTGGGAAAAGAACTTTCAATGCGTAGGTCGTATGCGGATCCACTGTGATGAGTTTCTTTACGCCGGCTCGCTTCAGTTTGGCTGAAACAAATTCGGCGTGGCGGACAAAACTTTCCTGGTCCCCCAGATCATAAAGAAGTATCCCACTGTAGTCATCCAACTCCGGGTTGTAGTAATAATCAACCCCGGACTTGGTGAGGATTCCGGCAATGTTTTTTAGAATAGTATTAGACTTGTACTTTTCTTCTCCAGGCGTAATGAGGGCCAGTCCCAATCCTGTCAGTAGCTTTGGCGCATATTGGGCAAAGCGAATATAACGTGCCCAAAATGTGTCTTCAAACTGTTCCAGATAGCGCGTTGATTTTTCAATATAAGGAACAAACTGGTACATCAACCCTGTGAAGAGCAGCGCGCCGCCTTCCCGATTGACCGTTGCCTTTTTCCACCAATTATTAACCAGGGATTTCGGTATGCCAAACGGGTTTCGTGTTTTTCCGACATTGTCGGCGATGAGGTCGATGATATCTCTCGGGTTGTACATTTCAGGACCTCCTCCAGTGATCAATAACAAATCGTTTTAATTCAAGAATGACTTCGCCGGGATCAGCTTCTCTCGGGCAGGTTTGCGTGCAGAGTCCGCAGTGAAGACAACGCCACAGTTCGGCGGCGTTTTCCAGGATTCGATCTTTGGCACCCAACTGAATGTAACGAATCATTCTCCGAGGGAAGTGCTCATAAATAAGGGGACATATCGCAGCGCATGTGCCGCAGTTAAAACATTCCAATGCCGCTCCTTCTCCAAAATGTTCGATTTCATCAGCAAACTCGGGATAGACTAAAGTCATCATCCTTTCTCCCCGGCTTGATCAGCTGGAATCAGAGGTTTCCAGAGATTTTTCAATATCATTATTTGATTCTTCTTCTTGGGCATCGTTGACCAAGATGTACTGGAAATAGCGGCCATCTTTTTCTCCTTCGACAATTTTCCCATATTTTTTCAAGGCCGCGATATACCATAGGACTTGATCAGTAGAAATGCCGGTTGCCTCTGCAATCAACGGCACAGTCCCGGCATTGATCTTCAGCTCTGTTTTAATGGCCTTGATGGCTTTCTTCTGCGCTCTCATTACGCCGGAAGTTTTTACGATCCACTCTTTTCTTTCCTTTCGGAGCATTTTCAAGGCGTCTTTTTTTTCTTTTTTATCCTGGTCGATTTGACTCATTGGAAAGTCCTTTCCGTCAAGGCATTCTTTATTCAGAGTTCAGAACTGCTTCTAATACTTGGTAACAATTAGGCCACAGAGATACGAAGGCACAAAGATTATATTATTATAAAATCCGCGTTAATAAGAAGTATGTTTTTAAATTAATGAGTCCTTTTCTTTATGATATAGATTTAAATTTCTTTCTTTTCTTTGTGTCTTTTCGCCTTAGTGGCAGAACAGATAATTCAGTGGGAATCAGGCCGTGAACTCATCTGAAACAATCATATCGACCATGGCTTCATACTGCTTCAATGTCCAGCCGTTAAGGTCAATCGCGTTTTTCGGACATACAGCAACACACGCGCCGCAGCCAATACAAAAAGCCGGTATAACCTGGGCCCTGTTAACTTTTTCTCCGTCTACGACCATTTCAGCCAGTTCCAGAGCACCTTCACTCAAACAGGCCTTCACACAGTCCCCCGCCCCCCTGCATGTATTGATGTCGACCGCCGCAACAAAAGGATCAAGTTCCACATGGCCGCGTCCGAGCAGAACCGAAGCCTTGGCCGCAGCACCGGAAGCACCGTTGCAGGCTTCCCCGATATCCATGGGGGCTTGACAAGTACCGGCAAGCAACACCCCTGCAACGGATAGCTCAACCGGCCTCAGTTTAGGATGCACCTCCAAAAGGAAACGGTCTACTCCCACGGGCAGCTTCATCATATCTACGAGGTCGGATACGTTGTTTGCCTCCATCCCGGTGGCAAGCACCACAAGGTCCACGGGAACTTCGACTTCTTCGTCGAAGGTCAAGGTGTCTTTTACCTTGACGAGCAGGGGGAAGTCACTGGAATGGCCGTTTTTGATAATCTCCGGAGAATCTTCGGCTTCAAAACGCAAGAATACGACTCTGTTTTTAGAGGCCTGGTCATAAAGCTCTTCCTGCCCCCGCCCATAGGTCCTTATGTCCCGGTAAAATTCAAAAACACGGGTGTCAGGGTAACTTTCACGGATACGGTTGGCCGCGTTGAGTGTGGCCGAACAACAGGTTCGAGAGCAGTATTCATTCAGATTTCCTGATTCATCCTCCTGATGAATCCCCGGAATCATCCTGCTACCCACGCAGTGTATCATGGCAATACTCCTGATTTTCTTTTCGTTGACTTCCAGCATTTCAGTGTTCGATTTGCTTTCAGCCAAAGTTTTAATGAATTCAGGAAGGGTAATGACTTCTTCAAATACATGGTATCCATATTCTCCCACGTACGGCGTATAGTGTTTGAAGCCGGTTGCCATGACCACAACGCCGGTTTCTATTGAAAAATCTTTACTGACTTCAGAGGCATTCGCCGGATAGACACCAACAAAAGGTATAAACTCACCGGCGGCAATTCCGGACGCGTGAAATTGTTTGAGCTTTTCAGTTTCATTTGAATCCGGTGGTCGTGTTTTGACGTGGATTTTGAAATTGCCGACAAACCCTTCGACATTTTCCACTGCCGCGCCGGTGTGTATGGCAATCGCGGGGTTGTTCAGGACCTGCTCGGAGAGTTCCGAAACAATATCGGCGGCCTTATCCCCGGTGGGGGCGATTCGATCCAGTTGAGCTGTTCGGCCACCGATAAATGGCGATTTTTCGACCAGCGCTACCGGTATTCCTTTTTCTGCCAGGTCTTTCGCGGCCCGAAGTCCGGCAATACCCCCCCCGATAACCGTTGCATGATGCCTGGCTTCGACACGGATCGGTTCAAGCGGTTTGAGCAGCCGGGCCTTGGCGGACGCCGCTGCAACCAGGCGGGTCGCTTTAGCTGTGGCCGACTCGCCGTGGTGTACCCAGCTCACCTGTTCTCTGATATTGGCATGTTCGTAAGTATAGGGATTTGCCTTGGCTCTGGAAATAGCGCTCCGAAACGTGATTTCATGGAGACTGGGTGCACACGCAGCCACTACCACACGGTCAACCGTGCCGTTTTTAAGATCTTCCATGATCATTTCCTGGCCGGGGTCAGAACACATGAACATGTTGGTCCGGGCAACCGCGACTCCCGGCATATTTCCGGCTTTTTCGCAAACAGCTTCCACATCCACGTGGTCAGAAATATTGCCGCCGCAATAGCAAAGGTAGATCCCAACTTTGTCGCTTTGGGCTATCGGATCTTTTTTTTCATTTCCTTCTGTCATGACCTATGTCCAGTCTATTTTGATTATCACTGTTGGTTTAACCCGAATATTTCACGAAAATATTCCAGAAGAATTAATTATTATAATAAAATAGGATAGTTAAAAACAATTTGGAATGCAATTGCCAGGGTACGGTTTGTACCCATAGATTTTTATCCTTTTTGCTGAAAAATTTTCGCCCTCAGGGTGCTGCCCGAGGCGTCCATTTGCCGCGTTATCAGGGACTTGCGGTAGACATACTAAAGCTGCATCCCTGAATGCCTTGCAAATGAACGCCTCAGTTGCATGAAATTTCCGGGTTACGCCGCCGCGCTTTTCTGTCGATCCAACGCAGCAAGGTATTTGGCTGCTTCCATGGCCGCCGCGCCGGCTTCAGCAATCGAATCCACGATGTCCTTGGGACCGGCGGCAGCACCGGCCATGAAAATACCTTCCATATCGGTCAGTGTCGGGGCGATCTTTGGCTGGACGGATTTTAAAAAGGTGTCCTTATCCGTTGATACCGGACAGACATTCTCCGGATTCCAGCCTGGAATCATGCCCAGTGACAGCACCACAAGATCATAATCCGCTGTGGTGACACCCTCGCCGGATTGGGATTCGTAGCGTAATGTCACGCTATTGTTTTCACCGGCGTCGATCGTAGCCACCTTTCCTTTGACAAATTCTATGCCCATGGCTTTGGCGTTTTGATAGAACTGTTCGTACCCTTTTCCAAAAGCCCGGATATCCATATAATAGATGGTAATATCGGCCAGCGGTAAAGAACCCGACAG
Source organism: Thermodesulfobacteriota bacterium (assembly GCA_042573625.1). Classification (GTDB taxonomy): domain Bacteria; phylum Desulfobacterota; class Desulfobacteria; order Desulfobacterales; family UBA11574; genus JBHPCZ01. The sequence goes on along the minus strand of JBHPCZ010000001.1, from coordinate 55,215 downwards.
AAGCATGGCCTGCTTGATGGCATACATGCAGCAAACCCGGGAACAATAGGAAATCCCCATGCTTTTATCCCGCGAACCGGCGCACTGCACATAGGCGATGGAATCCGGCTCCATCCCGTCCGAGGGCCGGAGTACCCGGTTGTACGGGCCGTGAGGCGCCAGAAGTCTTTCCATTTGAAGAGCGGTAATAACGTTCGGGATTTCGCCTCTGCCGTACTGCTGTTTGTCTTCAATCGGCGTCACTTCGAAACCGGTGGCAAGAATCGCGGTTTTTGCTTTAATAATAAAATTTTCGGGTTGTTGATAAAAATCAACTGCTTGAGTGGGGCAGATTCTTTCACATTTGCCGCAAAGTATACAGTTTTCAACATCCAGTAAAGCAATCTGCGGAATCGCATTTGAAAAAGGAATGTAAATCGACTTGCGGGCGGAAAATCCCCCTTCCACTTCATCCGGAACATAAATCGGGCAGATGTATTCACATTTTCGACACCCGATGCATTTAACCGGATCCACGTACCTGGGACGCTGGATAGCGCATGCTGTCAGGACATCGTCAGAACGATCCAGTGATTTTAAATCGCAGTACGTGAATAGTTCGATATTCTCATGATGCGCCGCGGCTGCCATTTTCGGCGTTGTAATACAACTGGAGCAGTCAAGGGTAGGAAACACCTTGGAAAGCTTGATCATTTTACCGCCGATGGATGCGTCTTTTTCCAAGATTGCCACTCGACAATCCTGATCCGCAAGGTCAAGAGCGGCCTGAAGCCCCGCAATACCGGCACCGACAACAAGGGCGTCAAATTTCATTTTATTGCTCGATTCCATTAATTCCTCCGGATTGATGAATTCATAGCGGCCAGGCCTCTGGTGAAGAATTTATTTAAAAAGATGTTCATTAAAATAGAGTGTTTTTGAAATTAGTCGATCGAGTTTTATATACGCTTTTTATTTCGAAGCGGTTTGTCGTTGTTTTGAAGAACAAAATAAATTCTTCATGAGAAATGCGGGTCAGCTACGCACTATGAGCTTCAACCGGTAACGGCGGTCCCAGCTCGTTGACCACGGCGTTCATCTGATTCACCTCGTTGAGAAAGGCCCGGTTGCACACCGTACATATTGCGGTCAAACGGAGCCGCCGGATATCCAGGGCCCGCTTTTTCATCATCTGATAAACGCGATCAATCCTTTTTGCCAACGCCTCATATGCGCCTTCGTACGGGCACTCATCGCCGCAGGACATGATGATAATGCCGCTGATCCCCTTTTCAAAACAGTCGAGATAGAACTGTTCCGGGAACATCACGGGGGATCGTACCCTGAGAATAAAGGTATTCGCCGGATAGCTCGAATGGGCCTGCCCTACGGAATCCGCTCCGGGATAAGCGCATGTTTCCGTAGCCATTATCAGTATTTTTCCTTCAATGGATGGCGATGACATCGGTTCTCCGATTACTTTTTTCTCCGGATGAATATTTTATCATATCCGTCCGCTTCGATAAGACCCAGATATTCGTGCCCCACTTTTTGGGCCCAGACCGGCATGTCTTTTCGGGTACCGGAGTCACCTGTAAGGATTTCAAGAATTTCTCCCACTTTAACCTTTCCGATACCCTTTTTGGCTTCCAGAAGCGGACCGGGACAGGCACTCCCTCTGGCATCAACAGTACTTGAGACTTCAACCGTGTTTAAATCTAATTCTGTCATGGTGTTATACCTCCTCGTTTGATTGTTTTCCTGTTTCCTTTTCTGTTTAATATCGCAACAATCGTGCCAGAAGTGTAGCCACATTGCATCAACTGACAATATGTTGTTATTATTTGGTAAAACAGAGATATTAATTTTCTGGTTGCCATCGCGCGGTGTTTAATGTATTTAAACAGGTGTTAAATAGTGTTTAAACAATCAAAGCAATCTTAACAGTCAAGGACACGTGGTTTGATGAAAGAGCAGGAAATAAATCGATACTGGAAGCGGGTTATCAACACCATGAATGATGGTCTGATGATTGTCGGAACTGATGGATCGATCATCATGGTGAATGAGGCCTTTGAGCACTTAACAGGGTACACCTCTGACGAAGTGCTGGGGAGGCCGTGTACCTTGCTTAAATGTGATGCCTGTGAAACAGCACTGAGCCGGAAACACGGTGGATGGTGCGCCCTGTTTGACCATGAACAGGATATCAAGCGCCGCTGTCTGGTTATGAAAAAAGACGGGACGTATCTGCCCATTCTGAAAAATGCTTCTATTTTAAGGGATGAAAAGGGCGTACCCCTGGGATCTGTAGAAACCCTGACAGACATATCGGAAATAGACCGGCTGGATGAAGAAATCTGCCAGCTTTCACGCCAGCTGGACAGGGACGGAGACTTTCACGGAATCATCGGAAAGTCACCGGCCATACAGAACGTTTTTGATATTATTCAAAAGGCGGCCCAGAGTGACGCGCCGGTGATTATATATGGAGAGAGCGGAACAGGAAAAGAGCTTGTCGGCCGCGCCATTCACCTGTTGGGTAAAAGAAAAGAAGCGCCCTTTGTTCAGCTCAACTGCGCGGCGCTTAACGAGGCATTGCTCGAATCCGAACTGTTCGGACACATCAAGGGCGCATTTACCGGGGCGTACCGGCATCGTCTCGGCAGGTTTGAGGCGGCAAACGGCGGTGATATTTTTTTGGATGAAATCGGGGATGTTCCGCTTTCCATCCAGGTCAAACTACTCCGGGTGCTGGAAAGCAAACAGTTTGAGCGCGTGGGAGATCATCAGCCCATTTCCGTAGATGTCCGAATCATTACGGCGACAAATAAAAACCTTGAAGAGATGATTTCCCGGAAGGAATTTCGAGAAGATTTCTTTTTTCGCATCAATGTTATTCCGATTCATCTCCCTCCTCTGCGGCATCGAGTTGAAGATATTCCACAACTGGTCAATGCGTTTATCCGCCGTCTGCAAACCCGGACGGGGAAAAACATCACCGGATTAACCCGGGAGGCGATGGAGCTTTTCATGGCATATCACTGGCCCGGAAATGTCAGGGAATTGAAGAGTGCTTTGGAGTACGCTTTTGTCATTGCAGAACAGGGTTCAATCCGCCTTGAAGCGTTGCCTCCGCAATTGCTTAAAAGAGAACGAATGAGGGAAATGGAACCTTTTGAGGCAGATTACGGAGATCATGGGGAGAAAAATGCGCTCATTGACGCTCTGAGACAGAGTAATGGAAATCAGTCCCAGGCGGCCCGGACTCTTGGCATCAGCCGCGTGACGGTCTGGAACCGTATGAGGAAGTATGGGATTGATCTGAAGAGGGTTATGACAACCTAGGTTCCTTAGCAGTTCTTTCGTAGTTTAACCCACATGTTTTGAGCAAAAATGTGAAGGTAGATATAAAAACTCCTTGTCAAGTGGGCTTAGATTGGAAAGATGTCAAGTTGGGTTCGTTTCTTTGATATGACGGCATCATGGACTTTCAGTCTTGTGAAAAGAAATCTGTTCTTCTATAATTGGAAATGCAACACCGCCGCTCAAATGCAGGCCCGCTTCGTTATCTTCTATCCATACGACTTGCCCGGCTATCTCTATTGATTTGCCGTCTGAAAATACGATTTCACCATCTATCCACTGATCAATCTCCACACTCCATTCAAGATCGTGTATAAAATAGAGCCCGGTTACAGAAATGTTTAATATTTCCATTTCATGTTCTTCCACCTTGAGTATGGGCCTCTGATCGGGCGGGTATTCTACGCGATCGTAGTATCTTTTGTTCTTACCCTTCCATGCCTTTATTAATTTCTTTATGCTCATATTCTTTTTTCTTCCCTTTTAGATGATCAAGCGCTCCGGCTTGGGCTAATTCCTTTGTATGGAAAAGGATTATTTGTTCAACAGCATTCCACCTCTCCGCAAGAAGCCGCCTCCTTTCCTTTGATCCAGGTCTGTATGATGTAAGCGGCGCAGCCGACACCCGGCGTAACACTCAGCGCGCCTGATGGGCAGTTCGTGGTGCAGGCTCCGCACTCAATGCACCCGTCCAGATCAATGATTTGCGCCTTACGGTTTTCCAGCTTGAGGACACCGTGGGGACATACGATTTCACACATTCCGCACCCCACGCATGACTCGGTATCCATAATCAGGGTTGATACATCAGAAAGATATCTGAGACTTTCCATATGTTTTTCCTTGATGAACTTGTTAATTGAAACTTTTTTTAAAACTTAATTCCTTTAATTAACCGGTGAAGGCTGACGCAACCCAAGCGACAACAGCAACCAAGGTTGTGCAAACCTGAATCGGAATGGCTTTTCGCATTTCTTTTTCAACACCAGACGGAGAAGTAAACGGCGTCGATCCGGTGAAATTCATGGCCAGATAAGAACTTACCACTGTTGTAAAAAGAAGCAGGACAAATGCCTCCAGTCCGGTTATGTTGTTCCAGAACATGAAGACAACCCCGATACCGAAGAACAGTCCGGTTTGGATTCCCTTCAGGAAAAAGGCCCGTCCCGGAATCCAGGGCAGCAGGACAGGTGCGGCAACTGCGCCGGCAAAGACGCCCGCCATGTAAGCCACAACTGCCAACAGTCCCCTGTTCCATGCCGTGCTTAAAGAGAAGACATCAGAACCGATTCCCGAGAGCAGAAAAACAGCCAGGAGAATCCACAGGGTTGGTTTTGGGAGAAAGGAGAGTTCCACCGGGACAAGGACAATCCGTTCTAATATGGAAAAGGTCACCCGTCGCATGGAAGTATCTGCTTTTTTCCCGGCCTCTATAAATCGTTTAATGTCCCTGGCGCGAACAGGCCCCCAGATGACCTTGAAGCCGCAGCTTTTTTTAACCGACCGCGCCGACACTCCGGTGGCCGAGAGCTGAGGCAGGATAAGCTCTCGATGAGTGACAACCTTTTCCAGGCCCGACACTTTTACCCTCTGAATGACTTCTTCCGTAGAGAAGGTTCGCTTTCCGGCTGCACACCAGACATTGACGCCCTTGGTATCCAGGACCAGAATCCACGAATTTAACCCAACGAGCGCTTTGCGAAGAATGTCAAAGCTGAGTTTATAATTGGCGGTGACCATAACCGGATCATCCGATCCGGGATTCCCAACGCAATAAAGCCCGGGCGCTACTTTGTAATTATCTCTGCCGATACCCAGACGTGTTTTAACCGTCCCCGTAATATCGGAAAGCTTTAAATCGATTTTGACACGGGGAATCAGGCCGGCCGGTGTTTTCACAAAGGTCTCTACAAAGTGCTGAACCTTGAATCCCGGCCGTTCAAAAGGGGTGTTTTCTGATTTCGGGGAAAACCCGCAACACGAAACCTGATCCGATGAATCTGTAAACAGCGGCTCTAAATCGGATTTCTCACCACACGAACAGGGCATTTGGATTTTTCCGCAGTCGGCTTTATTTTGCTTAATTTTTTCCATTATATTAAAAATATACTTATCGTATATTCACGATAAGCCATAAAGCCCCATCTGTCAACATGAAAAAACGCGTTCAAGGGCGCAATTTTGTTAGATCAGATCCGGGATTGATGCTCCGAGAGGTCTAGTATAAACTGTTCCTCGATAATCTCCCTTCCCCATTGGTGCACGGGCTTTTCAACAGACAGCCTGAAACCTTCCCGCTCATAAAGGCTTCGGGCCGCGTCAAGACCCCGGAACGTCCACAGAAAAACATTTCTGTAGCCGGCGTCTCTACAGAATTGAACAGCCCGGCGAAGCAGAACGCCGCCGATTCCCGTGCCTTGAAATTCCGGAGCTACAATGAACCATCGAAGGCGCGCCCCTTCTGTATCCGAAAGGCTGCCATCGATGGCAATGCTTCCTGCAAAAACGTTATTCATCAGTGCTGCCCAGAATCCATCTCTGTGTGGATCAAATTGAGTGATGAACGCTGACAGCTCCCGCGCAACCTGAGTTTCAAAAGATACGTCAAACCCCCAGTTTTCGAAATAATAGATTGCGTGGAGTTCGGTTACCTTGCCGATCACACCCGGATAGTATCCTGTCAGCTTGAGGTTGCCCAATTCATGTTCTACCATTTTTTATCCCAGATTCTCAACCGGCACGGCCATTAAGGTGACCGTGGCCTTGGAAACAAGCTTTTCTTTGTCTTTGGATATGGAAAACACTTCGGATTCTGATACAATGATTGTTTTGCCGGCATTGATGACTTTGGCGCGACAGATGAGCGTGTCACCAACGGCAGGTTTGAAGTAGTTTATTTTGAATTCAATGGACAGAATCCGAAACTGTTCGGAAACGGTGGTGTAGGCGGCGTACCCTGCAGTGTGATCCGCCATGGTCGCCATGACACCCGCGTGGACAAACCCGTCTTGCTGGCAGTGATCCGAACGAACTTGGAGGCGTGTTTCAAAAATCCCTTGTTCCGCCCGTTCTACTTCAAATCCGCAGTAGGCCGGAAACCCCTGAACAAAATCTTTTTTCAAGAACTCAAACCGATTTGCATTCATTGGAAATTCCTTTTAGAAGACCTTTGCCATTTTTATGGGTTTAATGAGAGCTTAATCTGGTTTGGTTTAATATCAGCAGTCGAGTCTCAGATACAACTTATTTTTAGGAAATAGTGTCAAAAAATATTCTGTTTCTATACAAGATTCACTTCCAATGAAACTCTCCGCCACAAGCGGGCGGGGTATTAAAAGAATCATACGCCATCCGGTTCAACACCGGAGGCTTTCATACAGCACAATCCCCACGGTGGTGGACAGGTTGAGACTCCGGATGTCACGGGTAATGGGTATATGGTAAGTGTTGTCTTTGTAATTAGAGAGAATCGCTTCGGGAAGTCCCCGGGTTTCCGAGCCAAATACAAGAAAAAATCTTTCCGGGCAGGGCATGGACCAGAACGGCTTTTCACCGTTTTTTGTAAACAGTGCGACCTCCGTTTTATTTGCCGCCATTTCTTTTTTGAAACTTTCAAAATCATCCCAAACAGAAAGTTTGACCCTCTGCCAGTAATCCAGACCGGCCCTTTTCAGTTCCCTACTTTCAAGGGAAAACCCCAGCGGTTTAATCAGGTGAAGAAAGGCGCCGGTACCCAGACAGGTTCGGCCGATATTGCCGGTGTTCCAGTGTACTTCGGGTTCGACCAAAACGACATGGCGTTCGATCTTTTTCCCTGTGATATTCAGAGAGTGTTTTTTCATTGACCCGTTCTTGTTTGATAGAAGCTGTTTCAAAATCTTCCGTTCGCTGGTTTGACAATTTTGACAAGTTCTAAGCTCGCTTCGCTAAATTCGTAAAACTCGGGATAAATCCCTCAGACAGTTACGAATTTTACACTTCGCTTCGCTAAGAACTTTTTCGCAAAATTGTCAAAAGGCTTCACTCTAAGGTTTTGAAACCCCTTCTATTCATAATTAGGAGCATGGCATCAACCTATTGACTCTTTTTCCTATATCATACATTATTGGTTTTCTATCAACAATAGATCACTTCAAAAAATTGCCCAGATGGAGGTGTATGGATGGTCGTCGATTTTCACACGCATATTTTTCCCAAAGATATCCGTGAAAACAAGGATAAATATTTTCCGTCTGAATCCGCTTTCAAGCTTCTGTACAGTTCTGACAAATCAAGATTGGTTGGGGCAAGGGAAATCGTCGACGCCATGGACGAACAGGGGGTGGACGTCTCCGTGGTGTTCGGGTTTCCGTGGCAAAATGCGGAAACATTTAAAATGCAAAACGATTATATCATGGCGTCCGTAGAAAAGTACGCCGGACGGCTTGTCGGTTTGGGTTGTTTTGATCCCTTTTGCGCGGATGCCGGCGCGGAAGCTTTACGCTGTATCGATGGGGGGCTTTCGGGTATCGGTGAACTTGCATTTTATCAATCCGGGATTGATGAAGCGTGCATTGAGAAACTGATTCCCGTTATGGATATTTGTCTTGATAGAGACCTGCCGGTTTTGATCCACACCAATGAACCGGTCGGTCATGTCTACCCCGGAAAGTCACCGAATACCTTAAGAGAGATTTACAACCTGATCGAGCGATTTCCCGAAAACAAGATCGTTCTGGCCCATTGGGGCGGGGGGATATTTTTTTTCAACTTACTGAAAAAGGAAGTCAAAGAAACATTTAAGAATGTCTATTTTGACACGGCGGCTTCCCCGTTTCTTTATGATCCTGAAATCTATCTTGTGGCGAAAAAAATTGTCGGTACAGAAAAAATTCTTTTTGGCAGTGATTTTCCGCTATTGAAACCGGAGAGATATTTCAAGGAACTGGATGCCATCGGCATACCCAGAGAAGATATGGCCCGCATTTGCGGTCTAAACGCGGCACGGCTGCTTAAACTTGCGCAGTATTCGGGATAACCCCCGTCCTCCGCCGGTCACGACTTCGACGATCCCGGCACATTGATACGCCTTATTTTATCAATTATTGACTTGATTCTAACCCGATGTTCAGGAGGAATCATCAGTGATTTCACAGGCTGATTGGGAATAAGTTCGATGCCTTTTTTTTCCAAATTATGGTCTCTATAATATTTCCGGTTGTCTTCAGTTTCCAAAAAAAGAAGAACATCGGTAAGATTGCCGGACAAGCCCGGTGAGTCAATATTCTCGATGGTTTGAAAAAACAGATTATTTACGGAAATAACAAACGAATCCACGTCGGCATAACCTGTTTCATGGCAGTTCTTGCTTGAAACCATACACCTGCACGCAAACGGTCTGACTTTGTAAATGGGGCATTCATCGTTCACTAAAAGGGGGCAGCTTCCCCATCTGTCACCGGTTTCTTCGTCAGGAATATCCTTTCCCTGAACACAGAGATCTGCCAGCCTGTTCGTTGTAATTTTGGGCTGAAATCTTTTTTCAGACGCTGCGGCGCTGATCTTTTCGAGCAAATCCGATTTCCCCTTTGAAACCAAATGTTCCAAAATCATATACCCTTCAATGGTCGTCAAGGTCACGCCGCGTGTACAGCACAGGGCACAGTGCTTTTCACATGCCCATGTAAAGCTGCTTACAAAATCTTCATAGATGCTGTAAAGGATGGTCAAAACTGCCAGTTTAGTTTTAATATTCATTTTTATCCTTCGCTGAGTTTTTACCTGCTGACTATATGGATATCCTCATGAAATTGCAAGATGTATGCATCCGGCGCACCGATTTTCAATCTGCATTTTTTTTGCCTGTCAGCGCAGATTCATTGGACCCATCGACCAGATCTTCACATAAACAATTTGCGGTTTGTCCGTGGTATGTGCTAATTGATGTAAACATCTGTATCATTTTGGCAGGAAAAGAAGGCGGTATGGATAAGCCATCTCATTTGATCGTATATTCACAGGAAGATAATCCGGCATACAGCAAAGACGGGGTTGATCTGACCTTGATTCGTTGGATGTTCTCTCTAACACCGGCAGAGTGCTTGAACGTATTACAGCAGAATATGTTATCCATTACCAGGCTGAAACATGCAAGAAACCGTACCGCAGATCATCGAAATTCTACGCATTCTAAGTCTTGAATACCTTATCGAAATCAAACAGGAAGCCTTTCGGGAAAAGGACCGTTTAATGCTGGCGGTTTTAAAACAGACGCTGAAAGAAAGGGAGAAGAACAGAAAAGCATGAAGCCATTTTGAGCACAAAGAATTAATTCTTTCCAATTGTCTGGCAAATGATATCAATAATTTTATAAAATGACCGGGGGATAAAATGAAAAGCAAAGTCTATTTTATCGATCTTAGGGCAACGATGAAAGAAAGCCTTGTCGCAAAACTGGGAAGGCTCATTGAAACCGCGGGTCTTTCCGAAGCTGTCAAAGAAAGAGATCTTGTTGCGGTGAAGCTTCATTTTGGAGAAATGGGAAACACCGCATTTATACGGCCTGTATTTTTACGGAAAATTGTCGAAACGATCAAAGGTGTTAATGGCGTCCCATTTCTTACAGATGCCAACACACTCTATTCAGGGACACGGAGCGACTCTCCCCATCACCTGACAACAGCGATTCAAAACGGTTTTGCCTACGCTGTGGTGGATGCGCCCATTATCATTGCCGATGGGCTAAGGGGCAGGAGCGAAACATCCATCATTGTCAATCAGAAGAATTTTAAGAGAGTTTACATTGGAACGGATATCGTCGAGGCCGACGCGCTGATATCGGTGGCGCATTTCAAAGGGCATGAGCTTTCCGGATTTGGCGGGGCGATAAAAAATCTGGGCATGGGGTGCGCATCCCGGCGGGGCAAACTGGCGCAGCATTCAACCGTGGCGCCAAAGGTCATTACGAAAAAGTGTATCGGCTGCGGAGACTGTGTCGGTCACTGTTCCCAGAACGCCCTTTCCCTGGTCGAGGAGAAAGCAGTGCTGGATGCCAAAAAGTGTATCGGTTGCGGCGAATGTATCCTTGTCTGCCCCAGCGCCGCCATAGAAATAGAATGGAACCAGGCGATCCCTGTTTTTTTGGAAAACATGATTGAATACACCATGGGCGTATTAAAGGGAAAATCCCAAAAGACGTTGTCGATTAATTTCATCACCGATGTCTCTCCGGCATGCGACTGTTATCCCATGAACGATGCCCCCATCGTCAGGGATATCGGCGTTGTTGCATCAAAAGATCCGGTAGCTATCGACCAGGCGTCCGTTGATCTTGTCAACCAGGAGCACGCGCTTCCCGGGTCCTGTCTCCAGACCCACATGAAACCGGGTGAAGACAAGTTTCGGGGGGTTTATCCCAAGGTGGACTGGGCGTATCAGTTGGAATATGCCGAGCAGCTGGGGCTTGGAAGTCGAAATTATGAGCTGGTGAAAATTTAATTCGAATGGTTCTAAAAATAAAGGGGCACTCGCTTTTGCTCAGTTAGGATTTAAAACCCGGATTAGATGTTTTCAGGTGGATTTAATTGCATTGACCAAGATTTAATTGTGCATTTATCCAATTGCAGACACAACCATATCTGACATTTACATTTTGTAATATGGAATGGATATCTGGAAAAACTCAGCTTTTTGATATTTGCAGGTTATTGCAGATACTTACAAATATCACAGGCTGAAGCCTGCTCTTACTGATTACATATATCATAAAAATAAAAGGACAAACCCCATCAAATGGATTTGCCCTTATTGAAAAACGATACCACAACATTTTCAGGTTTTTAAGAAGTGGCGTCGTCGCAAGTTCCGTCACGGGTTACAATCTCAGGTGCCGGGGCCGTTAGGGCCTTCAGGTTGAGGGCCGTCACCATCGTCACAGTCCCTGTCCCTGCTTTGATCGCCGCCGCCACCGCCGCCGTGGCCACCGCCGCCGCCGTTGCCACCGTTTCCTCCTCTAGCGAGAATTAAAGGATGAACAGGGTTGTAAGGGGCGAGGTCGTTACAAGATTCGTCACGCTTTCTGTCTTGGTCTCTGTCTTGGTCTCCTCCTCCGCTTCCAGCGAGAATTAAATTACGATCCGTGTCGATGACGATGTTGTCTGAGCTCCACGCCGGCGAAATCAAAAGCCCCACCAGAAAAACGAAAAAAATAATCTTGAACATTTTTTTTAACATTCTGCCCCCTTTCTGTTACTGATTAAATTAAATGACGCTCCCCATGGCAAGCAGGGGATATCAAAGGGGATACAATTCATGTTATATCCCTTTTTTGAATTAGAAAGATTGGCCACAGTAAATTATGAACAAGGATTGTGACGTTGTCAAGAAAATTATGACAATTTATGTAGTAATTCAAATAGGTTATCACACATTGTGGGATGTTTTTATAGGAGTTGTGGTACAAGGTTTTTAGGCTATGAAGAAAGACGAATACAATATTTGGTGTGTTTTATTGCAGAACACACAGGTTTCGGACAGAGGATTTCAAACCATTATCGAAAGTATCGTTGTATGATTAGAAGTGTTTTTGAGTTAGCTCAAGAATGAGAAAGCTTCACAGGACCGGCAAAGTTTCATTTTTTGTTCCCAGCTCTCAACAACATTACCACCACAATATGTACCATTAATAAACCAGCATAAATCCCCCGAATCAAATTCCCAGGCCGGGCATTTATTTTTTACCCATCGAGGACATTGTTTGATAACCCAGCATGGTTTTTGAGTATTGTGGCTTTCTTTCATCCTGGAAATTAGATAAAGCATCTGCCGCTCTGCGTGATTTGGTATGTTTCGACAACCCTGTTCATAACTTTGTATAGTCTTTATAGACGTTCCGAGTAGACGGCTCACCTGGTGTTGCGTCTTGTTCATTTTTAGGCGGAAGCTTTTAAATTCCTTACTATCCATGGTAAATTCCAAAACCCTTTATCTAAGACACTTGGGAGTGATATTTAGTTTCACTTCAATTAGTGAATACTTCTGCGTTCAACGCCACCTCTGCGGTCAGACCAACTCCTTCTGTCTCTTCCACTTCTTCTATTAGGAATACGGACTACAGATAAGAATGCCCTTCTATCTATTAAGGATGCCCGTCTGTCTCTTAAGAATGCCCGCCTGTCTCTTAAGGATGCCCGTCTGGCTGTTCTGGGTCGTCTACCTCTTCTATTTCTGACAATATTAATCATAAAAAAGAAACCCTAATCCTGTTTTTACGGCAGTACACACAGAAACTCAGCACTTTCCACCTTCCATTTTTCAAGAAGTGGCGTCGTCACAAGTTCCATTTATCCCCCTTTTTGTTGAGTGAATTATTTAATCGCCTCGCTGTTGGGTTGTTTGGCCTTGTCCGTCACTACCTGTACTGCCTTGTCCCTTGCTGCCATGATTTTGGTCACCACCGGCAAAAGCAAACGCTGTAAACGATACAAAGATTACCAAGATCAAAAAAAGTTTTTTCATCCTTTCCTGATTGAATTGCTGTTTTTTGAACGGTGGAAATGAGGGGCCGGGAAACGATCACCGAAGGTCGATTCTAAAGCCAAAAAAATGGATAAAAGGCGCCGATAAAAAGCCGCGGCATTTCCCGGTGATCTTCCCTTCAAGTAGCATCCCATTAACCTGGTTGATCGCATGGGGTGCGGGTTGATCTATCCGTAAATTTCCAGTTCGTTTGAAAAATCGATGAACCTTTGGGTTCCTGGTATAAACGCGGTTTATACGGGCTTTGAAGCCCTTTGATTCTTGCCATTTGGACACCCTCCGTTAGTTAGCTTTTGGTGTCCGCTTTCTTTGGGTAAGTTCCCGGTCCCTCTCGAATGTTTTGTTATATCTAATTTTCGATGTATTTCAATTAATCCCAGCAGGTTATTTCGGAACACACTTCATCCTTGACCGGCACCGTTACTAATTCTTCGGATCATTCTCCACAACAAGAATATCTTGAGACCCCGAAAATTCTCCGTCCGAAAAAGTTTTTCCAACTAACGTGAATGTATTGTAATCGCCGATAACTAAAGGCAAGTTTTTAATCGCGTTCATTACAAACCTGGCCACAAAGTAGCCACGAACATCCGACTCCCAGCTATCAATAAGCACACCATTTATATGCACACTAGTAAGCTCAACATCATCATAAGGAATATCTGTATGTACAGTCACCACCTGGCCATTATTCTGAAGAGAAAGAACGTTTGGAGCCACATCAATCGTAATCTCAAAAGCGTGGCAATCTTTTGGCGCCAAAGAAAAAGCAGTTAGAGACAACATGAAAAGACAAACAGCACTAAAAATGACCTTTTGGGAATATTGAAACGTCATAATTTTACCTCCATATAATTCGTTGTAATCATTTTGGATTTTCTGACATCTTTCATCTTTCCACACCCTCGGCCTTAATTTTCACCTCCTTTCGCTAATAAATTGAGCAAATAAAAAGAACGGCTATCTGACGAAGTCGCATCCAGATTCCTTGATATAACATCATTATATTTGTTAATAATTAGACTAAGTGTTGAATAATTTAAGCGTTTATTATACTTTTTTAATTCATACCTCCTTACATAAAAAATAGTTCTATTCACTTCTCTTTCGATGTTTTTAGTTCATCAATGAATCTCCCTGCAGCAAGCTGCAGGGAATTAGCAAGTTAAAACAAATTCAGCATCAGTTTCAACAAGTAGGTGATGTGACCTTTCTCAATCCATCTCACCCTTTAACAATTGATAACGTATGGGGTGTGAAAAGGTTACAACATATCAAAAAAAAATTACATAAATGGTCGGTTGGCAGGTGAAAGCAGCCACAACCGTTGAAGCAGCTGTAGAATTGAATTGATAAGAACATATACTATAGAGTATAAGCTTTACTGTAGATTATCTGGAAATTAAATAATTCTGTAACCTTTTGATGTTTCGTACGTTATAAAAGTATCGTGGATAAATTTAGTCCATTTTACTGGACTCAAAAAGATAAGTTGTTCGGCTATCTGATGCGTTTGACCAGCAACTATCAGCTATCCAGCGATATAATGCAGGAGAGTTTCACTCGTTATCTGGAAAAATATGGTCCACAGACACAAAATGTTTCGTTGCTGTTCACCATTGCAAGGAACGCCGTCTGGGACAATGCTCGCAAAAAAAAGTACAACAAAGAAATAGAAAACGACATCGAAGATACAACGATTGACCCCGAACAGCTGACTTTAGTGCGGGAGTCGTATCGTAATGTGCTGTCCGCCATGCACAAACTCAATAAAGACCAAAGAGACATCCTTGCTCTAACGGTTAGCAGTGATCTATCATATAGGGAAATTGCAAGCATAATCGGAATAAGTGAGGCTAATGTAAAAGTCAAAGTTCACCGAGCCCGTATCAGGCTAAAAGAGATTCTTCAGGCAGGAGAGGATTAAATGAATTATAATATCAGCATGTTTATTGATAATGAGATGAACGTTGATGACAAAATTGATTTTATTGAAACCATGCAAAAAGATAAATCTTTTACCGATGAGGTATTAGAATTATTGCATCAGGAAAAACTCATCCAGAGTGATGTTGTCGAACATATTCCATCCGCTAAAGTGATGACACCTTTTAGCTGGAAAAGATTTTTCAGTCCCTTTTTTCAGCCGATGGGTCTGGTTACATCGGCATTGGCCGCCACAGTTATTTATCTGTTTCTTACCGTACCGTCGCCAATACCTAGCCCGGTAGTGAAACGATTTGTAGTTTACAAACCGAATGTCAGCCAGGTAGAGATCACGGGGAGCTTTACAGAATGGGAACGAGTTCCAATGCAAAAAATCGGCAACAGCGGGTACTGGGAGGTCACCTATGAATTGAAAGAAGGAGAGCATCGCTTTACCTATTTGATAGAGGGCCAGCAACCATTCGCTGATCCAACGATACTAACCCGGGAGCCAGATGATTTTGGTGGTGAGAACTCCATATTTTATGTAAAGAACAAAATATGAAACGTTCTATTACAGCAACTTTATTTCTGGCAATGAGCTTAATGGGGTGTACAGGCCATTTTTGTCAAGTTAAAGGAAATTTGACACACATATATCTAGAAAAACCGGAAGCACATACTGTCTCATTTGCATCCTCAGAGGATGGATATCAACTTCATCAGGTAGAAAAAATTGATTCAAAGACCTGGTTGGTGACGATGCCAGCAGGATTAGAATTTACTTACTTTTATATTATAGACGGTATCGTGTATGTACCGCCCTGTCGGTTTAAAGAGAAGGACGATTTTGGTTCCGAAAATTGTATTTTTGTCCCGGACATGTAACCTTTTACCCCTAAATACGTTATAAAGAATAAAGCCTTAATATAGGACGAAATCATGAAAAAATTTTTAATTGTCATATTCGGCATTTCCCTTGTTGCATCCTTGGCTTTTGGGGATGAAGTTGATCGTGAACTATCTACAATAGCCAACGAGCAGATCAGAACCCATACTCGTGCCATGGTTAATGCTGGTATTCATAGAGATGAAGCCGTAAAAGTGACTAAAATGATGATACAAAACAATTACCAGAACCAAAACACCATACGAGCACAACAGATCTTGATGGCTACTGTAAAAGAAAGTTTGCCGGTTAAGCCTGTTATGAATAAAGCTTTTGAGGGTCTTGCCAAAAATGCTCCTCAAGATTTAGTGCTTCGAGCAATGGAGAGGACACGATATCGCTACTCAATCGCAAATAATCATGCCAGACAAATTACGCAAAATACAGATCGTATACACGATATTACGAAGGCTATTGCAGAGGGATTTACAGCCGGTATACACAACAAGGATGCTGTTCAGGTCATGAATAGATTGCAGAACAGAACACAACAGAGAACGAAAACCAACACAGAAGCGCTTGCCCAGGAAAGTTTTCTATCGCTCAGAGATATGGCCCGTCTCGGTGTTTCATCTAGAATTGCAAAAGACGTAGTGTGTCATGCACATAATCAGCAATACAGCACCCAGGAAATGAAACAGCTGCGCCATTCGTTTATGAGTCATTCCAGGAGCACTGATCCAGTCAAACTTGCCAACCAGTATTCTCATGCTATCAGTCATGGGGTAAGAGCAGAAAATCTTAGCTCCGATATACATACCCAACCCTGGAAAACTGACGATCAAAGAGGGGCAGGCGACTTCGATGCTAGCCCCATTGATAGTCTTGGTGGTGGTCCCGGTGGTGGTTTCGGTGGCGGTCCCGGTGGTGGTTCCGGTGGTAGACAATATAAAAAATAAAATTGGCTTGTATAGTGATCATAGACTATGGTGACACTTTAAATTGCCGAAAAGTGAAGGTTTCTATCCGAAATCAAATTTGGCATATCTTACAATAAACACAACCTGAAGCCGGGCTATCACGATTATACATATCGAGTAATCCACAAAAAATCAAAAAGGCAAACCCCGCAAAATGGATTCGCCCTATCGGAAAACAATATCACAAATATTTTAACTTTCAGAGATCCCTGTCATCTTGGTGATATGATATTCTGGTATCACCAAAAAATCTGATACTTGATACTTGGTCGTAATTGCAGTTATCAAAACTTTCCTTGAACTGATATTGGAACAACACGTGCACATAACCTCCATCTTCCTGAAAAACTATTCATAAACAATAGCATTTTTATGACAGGAGATTTCACAAATTCTGCAGGGGATGCAGGAATGTGGATCGATTTTTGTCTTTTCACCGGTTTCAATGGCCCATACCGGACAGTTGTCCACGCACTGGCCGCAATTGTCACAGATCTCAGCGGAAATCCTGACCCTTTTTCCCCAACGATTGCCCAGCCGGTTTGACAGTGCATCCAGAGCACCCACTGGACAGATCAGGTTGCAGTATGCTCGGCCTCCTCTGGACATAAAGCCCAGGAAAACGACCAGGCCCAGGTTGATCAGCCCGGCCTTTCTCAAAAAGTAGGTCACGTCCGCCGGTGAAACCAAGGCGCCGAACATCCGCGGTACGGCAGCAAAATTACAGTAAGCGCAGCACAAGCTGCCGATGCCGGCTGCTGCGGCAATCAAGTAGACTGACAGGTAGCCGTATCGGAAATAGGGGGCTGGAATTTTTGAAAAATTAATTTTTATAAACCGCGGAACCAACGTGCTGCCAAGCTCCATAATTCCCCCGATGGGACACAGATGGCTGCACCAGTATCTGCTGTAAAAAAAGGTACTGATCAGAATCCCGAACAGAAGGGCAACGCCCATGTAGCTCCTTAAAAAAGAGGCTAAAAAAGCGCCAATTGGCATTCCCCGACGCCATACGAAAAACATCCTTGGGCACCAGGTGCCGCAGAAGTTGCTGTCCCCGGTAAACTGGAAAACAAATGACAGCGGTGGAAGAAACAGCAACGCTGAAAAGGCGATGATCCAGTATCGATGTCGGATAAAAAAACTTTTTTCAGTGAGAGTGCCGGCTTTTTCCATCCATTTTATCCTTTCCCTTGAACCTCACGGGCATATTCAAGACCGGTGCGCCAGATCTGGTATCGTGAAAAACAAGGTTGTATTTCCCGCAGGCACCTTCTTTGCCGGTATATTTTTCAGGTTGTTTTAGAAAAGCATTTCTGCATGCTTTCGAGCAGAAATGATATTGCCGGGATCCGTAATGATATTTCAAGAATCCGTCTTCGACCTTCATACGGCACACCGGGTCGAATACGGGAGGATGTATCCGAACCCAGAGAGCAATCCTGTCTTGGGGTTTGAGGCCGTAAAGAGTGCGGTCCCGTAACTCCGGAAGTTTATGCAGGTCGAAATCGATCACCGGTCCGGATAAAAAAATATCATGATCAATTTCAGGCCAGCCTTCGAGCGAAATTCGAACATCGCCCCGATAGGGCGGGAGAACGGTTGCGGTGCCAATCAGGCTGTAATGTTTTTGCCCGCCTTTCAGAACAAAGGGATGTCTAACCTTACCGCCTTTGAGCGAAACAAGACCGATGCTGTGTGCTGAATCCCCAAAGCGGTATGTGGCGGCGGCCAGGGAGATGGCCACTGCCGCAACAAGAGTGATGATTTTTCGGTAGCGCATTTTCGTCTGCCTCAGAAATTGTATGAAACCCGGAGTATAAAACTTCTCGGTGCGGCCGGCGTATAGCGTTTTATTCCGCTGCTGTCCTTTTCGACTTCCACGGCATAGTGTTCGTCAAACAGGTTGTCAATGTTTAGTCCAATATTGAATGCTTTCCATTCATACCCGATCATGACGCCGGTGATAAAAGCATATCCGTTGTATTTCTCGGTATTGGCGTTGTCGGTGTAATAGGACCCCCAGGTATGGGATTGAAGCTTGAACTTCAACCCCGACGGATGTCGGTAAGCGGCAAAAAACGAGTACTGATGCTCGGGGATATACGGCAGCCGGTTGCCGCTTCGGTCGATATTTTGCGTCGAGGCACCCACCCTGATGGTTTCTGTGAATTCTTCGAACGTGTAATGCGTAAATGAATACGCGGCGCCCAGGGTCAACCGGGGTATCAACTCCAGGGACCCTGTCAGCTCAAAGCCTGTTTTTCTGGTCCTGCCGGCGTTGCTGTATTCGGTATCGCCGTCTTCTTGAACGACCTTAACGATTTCATTTTTTACCGGAGAGTAATACAGGGCCGTTTCCAGGGAGCATCCGGGATATCTCAGTTTGACACCGACTTCATAGTTTTCAACTTCCACAAGTTCCAGATCGGGATTTTCGCTGATCTCTCCTTCGGTGGGCGTCTGAATGCCCTTGGAAATATTGCCATACAAATTTGTGCTTTCCGACAGCTTGACCACCGCTCCGACCCGTGGGCTGAAGTCGTTAAAAGTTTTATTGATCTGATAATTTCCGCAATTCGTCAGACCGGCGTCCGGACATTCTACGTACGTTCCGGTACTATAGTCGTATTCGGCCCTTTTTGTCCCATCGATATCGAAATCAATGATGTCAAACCGAACACCCAGGTCGATAATCCACCGATCTGAAGGCCGGATCGATTCCTGAAAATACACCCCGTAAAGCTGGACACCGCGATTCTGTATCTCGATCAAATTTCCGGGCGTATCACTAAGGGTGGCAGTAATTCTCCCGCCGGGGGTCTTAAGCACATCGGCATATTCAAAATAATCCGTGTCCTGCTTGTCAAACCGGGCGGTAACGCCGGCGGTCAGCGTCCCTTTCATTTTTCCGAAAGCATGCCGAAGGTTTGTCTGGATATCCGTGCCGCAGGAGAGTGTATCGGAATCGTTGATTCTTCCGGTTACAGGGTGGTGGTGCGTCCACCTGTTGATAAATAAAAGGGGCTCGAAATCAAAAGTGCCGACGGTTTTGGATAGTTTCGAACTGAAAAAGAAAGTTTCAGAATATCTACCCGAATGCTGCCAGGGGCCATCGGTCGCATGGGCTTCGCCCGTTTGCTGGTACTGATCGAACTGGGTTTGGTTCAATTTTCCGGGCAGTTGCAGTGAAGCTTTGGTATAACTGATGTGGTTTTCAAGGATAGATTCGTCTTCAAACACATAAGCGGCCTGGACAGCCCCCTGGTTGGTATAAAACTCATTCCATCGACGCCAGTCATTGTCCGACTGCCTGCGGCTTCCGCTTACCGTATAATAAAAGTTCTCAGACAGATCGTCGGAATAGGAAAGATGATAATTTTGGGCGTTATAGTCCCCTGCACCGATTTTAAAGACGCCGCCCTGCCTGTCCAGAGGATTTTTGGTTATGATGTTGATAACGCCCCCGGCTGCATTAGCGCCCCACAGGGTGGAGTTGGGGCCCTTGGCCACCTCAATTCTTTGAATCAGCTGGGTGTCTATAAAATCCAGACGGGAGAGGCTGTCCGGATCAGTAATCGGAACGCCGTTGAGCAAAACCATAATGTCTCTCACCCCGTACCTGGCTTTCAATCCGGCCCCCCGAATCAGGAGTCGGGAATCGTAGCCCTGGTTGCGGGTGTCAATAAGAACGCCGGGGATGCCCAACAGTGCTTCTTTGAGGTTAAACATCCGGGTGTCTTTTATGTCATTTTCCCCGACAACGGCAATGCTTGCCGGAACTTCAACGGCCTTTCTTTCCATCCGGGTTGCGGTTACCGTAACCTCTTCCATCTGATGTATCTCCGGCTGGTCTTCGGCGGCCTGTGCGAAAGAGAAGGTAAAAACAATAAGCAGAACAGTTCTATAGAGTAAAAAAAGAAACGACTTATCTATAAGAATCTGGATTATGGCGTCGGCAGGCTGTGGCAATCTCCGGAGCGGTTTCATAGCAGTAGGTTCCAAATCTAAATGTACCGCAGTGATAGTTTCAGAAAGAAGTTTCTAAATCACAACGTTACCGGAGAGTCAACAAAAATGAATGTTATTTCAAACGGTTAATGCCACATTGTGGGATGTTTGGATTGAAGTTTTAACCTGGGGTTTGTTTTCAGGCTATAAAGAATGCGTATGCAATATATTAGTGTTTTTTGGCAGGCCACAAGTACAGATATCTGCAAGTATCAAATGGTAACGGATTCTTTGATACGTAATGGATACCTGAATAGTGTCAGATTTAGTTTGAACTAAAATTTTGAGATGTAAGGTTGAATTTCAGTTTTTGCAGTTAATTAATAGACTGTCTCGCCAGACTGTTTAAAATGATATTGAGCTGTTTCCGTAGTATGGAATATGAATAATGCCGGGCGGCAATTTCATAGTTCAAATTTACCATTTTTTCTCTACGCTCCGGTGATTCCAGAATTCCTATAACTGTTTTAACCGTTTTCTTTGAGAGGTACCCGTCCATGACGGCCAGATCAAACCCCTGGGGCTCAATATCTCTGACAAACGTTGCATAGCGATTGACCAACAGCGGTTTTTTAAAGTAAATGGCCTCGAGGAAGGCATTGCCGAATCCTTCGTAAATACTCGGATACGTAATGAAGTCAGCGTAGGAATAGACATCCCAGAGAGAGTATTCCGCTCCGTTGCCCCCATTGTTGCCCCAGGGATCTGCGACGCGGGTTGCCACCAGCCGCAGGTCTACATCATGTTCGTCCGCATATTCTTTCAGCCACTCGGCATATTCAAATCCTTCATCACCTGCATCATGGGATACGATCAGTTTGTTTCGGGGATCCTTCAATTCCTTGACCAGCTCGATGGCGTGCTCAATTCCTTTTCGTTGTATGATACGGGTGGGCTGCAAAATCATCCTGTCATCAGGCTTCAAATTGAAGGTTTTACGGAAGACACGAGTCCCGTTAGCATCCAGCGGCGGTGGATTGTCAAAATCGAGAACATTGGGAATGATGACCGACGATATCCCCGTGCGAAGTGCCAGTTGCTCCTGAGATTCGGAATTGATAACCACGTGCTGGATATTGGGCAGGTTGGGGGGGAATGCCATTCGAAGATAGTCGCTGATGGCGGTCACTGAAAAGCGGGTTCTTTCCCAGTAGAAGTCATGATGGTGCGAAATAGTGGGGATCTGGGTCTCGGCAATGGTTTCGGTTAAGGCCAACCCCAGGGGAATATGCATCGGTATGGAAAGAGCATTTTCGGCAATCAGAAGGTCGATGCCAAAGCGATCAATGAATGTATGGAGTTGACGTTTAAGCAGCGACCTCAAGTCGTGAATCGCCCGGGTTACCCGGGGGGTTCGACCTTTTTTACCCAGGACCTGTTCATTGATCCGCTGATTCTTTTTATGCTTAAAATGGGCCTCGGGGACAATGAAACTCTTTTCCGCGTCCCGATCCAGCTTTCCCGCGAACCAGAAACAGCTGTGGCCATTTTGATTAAAAACGTCCGCCCATTTACTCGCTTCTAATGACACACCATCTGTACCCGCTAAGCGGGTAGACACAAATCCGACGTTTAGGGCCATGTCGTTTTAAACCTTTCTAAGCAAGGCTGGTCATTGTAATTTATGAAGACTGTTTTTATAGAAAGGATTGAACAGCGAATTTTTTCTCCCTTAATACAATATATTGATGTATGTCAATGGTAAAGATCAATATATGGAAAAAAGATTCCGATTGTCTTGGCGTCAAAAACTGCCTTTCTCGCCGGCTGGAAATTATTTGAGATGCAGCAGATCCCCGCACCTGTCCTGGAATGCGACATGCAGCTTTGTGTCGGAAGATGTCAGCGACGGTTCGATAACGCTGACGGCTTTTTGGGGCGTGTTGTTGATTTCACTCAGGTGAGCCAGGATCACATGCTGGAGTCGGTCGTGGAGTAATTCCTTGAGGAGAATTTTGGAGGCTTCATTTGAAAGATGACCGGTCCTGCTCTTGATGCGCTGTTTCAGGGGCCACGGATAAGGCCCGTTTTCAAGCATGGCCGGATCATGATTGGCTTCAAGAATCAGCAACGCGCAATCCTTAAGATGCGATTTAACCATGGCGGTTGCAGTGCCGAGATCGGTGGCAATCCCGATCTTTTTGCTGTCAAGTCTCACCGTAAACCCGGACGGATCCTTAGCGTCATGGGGCAGAGAGAAGGGGTGTACGGTTAAATTCTTTATTTTGAAAGCCGAGCCGCACTCGAAATTCCTGAGTTTCTTTACTGTTCCCAGCTGTGTTGAGGCGACTTTTCCTGTGTTGCAACTGATATATACCGGCAGGTCAAAACGACGAGAAAGCACCCCGGCGCTCTTTATATGATCAACATGCTCATGAGAGACAAGGATGGCATCCAGGTTTTCAGGAGAAAGCCCTTTTGATTTCAGTCTGCGTTCGATTTCGATCCCGGAAAGGCCCGCATCAACCAGAATTGAGGTGGAACCGTCTGAAATAAATATGGCGTTACCCTTGCTGCCGCTACCCAGCACACATACGGAAAGGTTGCAAGTCGGATTCTGCTGTTTTTCTTTTTTCTGGAGATGTTTAACTGTCATCAACTTTGGAAGTTAATTGAATTGTCAATAAATATATTGCTGAGCCCGGTTCTCTTTGAATTGGCTTTTCTGACAGGATCAACAGGATATTCAGGATACTTTTCCCCCCATTTTCCTGATGAAAATGGGAAAAGGCAATCCGCCGGCAGGCAGTATATTGATAAACCTGGTTAATCCAGCAAATCTTGTCTAAAATATTACATATTCATAGGCCGGTATGTCCGAAACCGCCGGTATTCCGTTCGGTTTCGGTGAGCTGCTCCACCACCTTTAATCTTGCCTGGTAAACTCTTTTGATAATCATCTGCGCGATCCGGTCGCCCCGGTGAAAGGTATAGCTCGCTTTGCCGAGGTTTATCAAAGCAATCATTACCTCTCCTCTATAATCGGAATCTATGGTGCCGGGGGAATTAATAAGCCCTATGCCATGTTTTACAGCCAACCCGCTTCGGGGACGAATCTGGGCTTCAAATCCCTCCGGGATGGCCACAGCAAATCCGGTGGGGATCAATGAAATGGATCCGGAATCAAGGACAAGGTCTTTTTCTATGGCGGCGGAAATATCCATCCCAGCGGAATTCGGCGTCATATATCGGGGCAGCGGTATATCTGCGTCCAAATCCGGCCTTAAGCGAAGAAATTCTATGGTCGGCGAAGTGTCCACTTGGGAATTCATTCCAATTTATAATCAAGGGTTCAAAATGTCATCAAATGCTTTCTTGTCGGCAACCGGGCCAAGGAGGGTCAGTGCAAACTGATTCGAATCAAAAAGATTTTCAGCCAACTCAAGAATTTCGTCTTCGGTAACCGCTTCCACGCTATCCAGAATCTCCTGCAGATGTATGCTACGCCCAAAGTGGGTTTCACTTTGGGCCAGCCGGACCATCTGGTTGTCATTGTTTTCAGATGCGAGCATGATGTTGCCTTTTAGATATTCCTTGGCATCGTGAAGTTCGTTTGAGTCAACACGTTCTTTTTGAAGTTTTCGGATTTCCTTCAGGATCAACGCGGCCGCTTCTTGCGCGTTTTTGGGATCGACGCCGGCATAGACGCCGAACATGCCGGTGTCGATATAAGAAGTTATGAAGGAGAAGACCGCGTAAGCAAGCCCCCTGCGTTCTCGTATGTTCTGAAAGAGTCTTGAACTCATGTTACCACCGAAAATGATGTTCATGAGCGAATAGGCATACCGCCGGGGGTCGGTTATGGGCAGCCCTTTTGCGCCCAAACAGAGGTGAGCCTGTTCAAGTTCTCTGTGATGCAATTCAACCCTGGAGCGCCCGCTGGGTGTGGACCGTTGGGGCAAGCCGTTGCCCGAACGAACGGACTCGAAGGCCGGTCCGACAAGGTCGACAAAATGGTCATGTTTCAAGTTGCCCGCAGCCGAAATAACAATATGTTCAGGTTGATAGAAACGGCGAAAAAAGTCTTCAATGACTTTTGCGTCAAAACGTGCAATATTTTTTCGGTTCCCTATGACGGGTCGACCCAAAGGGTTGTCTCCCCAGTATGTACTTCCAGAAAGATGATGAACGTATTCGTCCGGACTGTCTTCGACCATCCCGATTTCCTGAAGTATAACCAGACGTTCCTTTTCAACCTCGCTGGCATCAAAAACAGAATTCAGAAATATATCCGTGAGGATATCAACCATGGTCTCCAGATGGGTGTCCATTACTTTGGCGTGGTAACAGGTGCCCTCCATGGCTGTAAAAGCGTTTGTCTGGCCGCCGATGGCGTCGAACTCCTTGGCAATATGGAATGCTGTTCGTTTCTTTGTCCCTTTAAAGATCATATGCTCAATAAAGTGGGAGAGTCCGTTTTCGGCGGATGATTCATCCCGGGCGCCAACATTTACCCATACTCCCATTGAGACACTGTGGAAATGCGGCATCTCTTTGGTTAGAATTCTGATATTGTTTTCAAGGATGGTTTTATTTACTTCTATGTCCATTTTTCTCTTCCAGAATAGCCTTATGACTGAGGCGAATCTTACCGTCCTTGTTGATTTCGAGAACCTTGACTTTGATGCGGTCTCCTTCTTTTACAATATCTGAAACCTTTGTGACACGCTGGGTGGAAAGTTGAGAGATATGTACAAGGCCGTCCGTGTTGGGCATTATCTGGACAAAAGCGCCAAAATCCATAATCTTCACGACAGTCCCTTCATAGACAGCACCCACCTCGGGTTCAACGGTTATTTCTTTTATCATTTTTAAGGCAGCATTTCCGTCTTCCTGGGAGACGGCGGCGATCTTGACCAGTCCTGAATCTTCTATTTCAATGCGGGTGTTTGTTTCAGTCTGAATTGATCTGATGATTTTCCCGCCAGGACCGATGATGTCGCGAATTTTATCAGGATTGACTTCAATCGTAATGATGGTCGGGGCATGGGGAGAGATTTCCTTTCGGGGCTCCTGCAGCGCTTCCATCATCTTGTCAAGGATATGGAGCCGACCGGTGCGGGCCTGTTCAAGCGCTTTTTCCATGATATCCCGGGTCAGTTCATGGATTTTGATGTCCATCTGAAGAGAGGTTATGCCGTCTTTTGTTCCGGCCACCTTAAAGTCCATATCGCCGGAGTGGTCTTCATCTCCGAGAATATCCGACAGGATAACCACATCATCCCCCTCTTTTACGAGGCCCATGGCAATGCCGGAAACAGGGGATTTTATGGGAACGCCGCCATCCATCAGGGCGAGGATGCCTGAACAGACGGTACCCATGGATGAAGATCCGTTTGACTCAAAAACTTCGGAGACAAGACGGATGGTATAATCAAAATCTTCCTTGTCCGGCAGAACTTTTTCTATGGCTCTCGTGGACAATCCGCCGTGCCCGATATCTCTTCGACTGGGGCCGCCCAATCGTCTCACTTCTCCCACAGAGTATGGCGGAAAATTGTAATGCAGCATAAAAGGTCTGAATTCCTCACCAATGAGTGTTTCGACCCGCTGTTCATCCGGTCCTGAACCCAGTGTCAGTACACCGAGCACCTGGGTTTCACCCCGAGTAAAAAGAGCGGAACCATGCGGCCTGGGCAGAATTCCCACCTCACAGCTAATCGGACGTATCTCGTCAAATTTCCTGTTGTCTATCCGTCGCCCTTCCTTGAGAATAACATCCCGGCTGATCCTTTTCAGCATATCTTTGAATATATCGTCTACTTCACCCTTACGATCCACGTACGCTTCCCCGAGGGTGTCAAGTATGCCCGATTTGACCGCCCGAAGCGTTGCTTTTCGGACTATTGTATTGGGTTTAAAGAGGGCCTCTTTAATGGCCAGGTGCGCCTCGGATTCGATCTTGTTAACCAGTTCTTCATCCTTTTCCGGGAGGGCGAACGGGCGCTTGGGCGCTCCAGAGGTTTCCTTTAGCTTTATCTGGAGATCTATGAGCGGCTGCATCGCCTCATGACCAAAGAAGATGGCTTCAAGGATGTCCTCTTCACTCACCATTTTACTGCCGCCTTCCACCATCACAACACCGGTTTTTGAACCGGCAACAATAATGTTGATATCGGAGACTTCACACTCTTTGATGGTGGGGTTGGCCACGAATTGGCCATCTATTCGACCGACACGAACAGATGCGATGGGCCCTGAAAACGGAATGTCTGACAATTCAAGCGCGGCAGATGCCCCCAACATTGCCAGGGTATCCGGATCGTTTTCCTGATCCATGGAGAGCACGGTTGCAATAATTTGCGTTTCATTGCGGTACCCTTTCGGAAAGAGCGGTCGAATCGGACGGTCGATCAATCTAGCGGTCAAGGTCTCCTTTTCGCTCGGCCTTCCGATCTCGCGCCTGAAATAATTTCCCGGTATTCTGCCTGCCGCGTATATCTTTTCCTGGTATTCAACGGTAAGCGGTAAAAAATCTATCTTTCGTTCCTCTTCGGAGGAGACGGCGGTAACCAGTACGATGGTTTCACCATATTGTACTACGACTGAACCGGATGCCTGTTTTGCAACCTTTCCGGTCTGAATGGTCAGCGGTTTTCCTCTAACGTCTGCTTTAAGTATAGTTTCCATTTGTTTTCCTAACCTGTTTTTTCAAAACGTTTTCAAAACGTTCATCAATGAGCGGATCGTCTGCCTCTCCGCGTTCTGATCATACTCGGCGCGAAAAGTGCATAACGCAAACCTTCAGGATTCAGGATTCCCTAATCCGCCCGACGCCGGATCCATTTACCCGCCATCGGTTCTGAAGGCCCGTCCTGTGTGTCCGCCTGTTGGTTTGTTACCGTCTCAGCCCCAGGACTTCAATGATGGTCCTGTATCGTTTGACATCTTTATTTTTCACGTAATTTAAGAGCCTGCGGCGCCTGCCGACCAGCATCAGCAAACCCCGTCTGGAGTGATGATCCTTTTTGTGGATTTTCATGTGCTCCGTAAGATAAGAAATGCGATGGGTCAATAGCCCCACCTGAACCTCAGGCGAACCTGTATCAGCTTCATGAAGTTTGAATTGATCAATCAAATCTTTTTTTTCTTGTGATGTAAAAACCAATTTTTGTTGCCTCCTCTTGGTGAAAGTAAAGGTTAATGCTTTTTAATTAATTAAACACACAGTAATATTTATATTTGCCACTATCTTTTGAATAGTTTAACACGGCGATAAGATCATGGTCCGGATCGAGAACTTTGATAAAACTTTCAGGGTCGTCCAGCTGTTCGGCAGTGACATCTTTTGTTGTGAGGATACTGCCATGCACAATTTTTTCAGCCAATACTTTATCGGCAAGATGCTCGGGCATATCCCGTAAAGCGTTTGCCATGCTTATCATCCGACGTGGCAATTTGTCGGAACGAGCGAGTTCTTCCAGTTCTGATAACGTTGCGGCTTCTTCAATAGTAAAACCACTGTTTTCGATCCTTCTGAGTTCTTTGAGATGCCCTCCGCATTCAAGCAATGTACCGATGTCCGCACAGAGTGTCCTGATGTATGTTCCAGCAGAGCAGGCCACTTCAAAACGTATTAACGGCAAGTTTATTTCAAGTATTTTAATGTATGAGATATGAACATTCCGTGCCGGTTTCTGAACAGGCTTGCCACTTCGCGCAAGCTTGTAAAGGGGAACCCCCTTATGCTTTAATGCTGAATACACCGGTGGAAGCTGCTCAATGGTCCCATTGAACTGCTTAAATGCCGCCCGTATCGCTTCTTCAGAACAATCTGTTTTATTACACGTCGAAGTAATCGTTCCGGTTGAATCCTGGGTGTCTGTCGAAACGCCCAAGTGAAGAACTGCTTGGTATTTTTTGTTGCCATGCAAAAAAAAATTGGATAGTCGAGTCGCCCTGTTGATACAGCATACCATAACTCCGGTGGCAAATGGATCCAGGGTTCCGGTGTGTCCTGCTTTCTTTGCCCTAAACAACTTCTTTACAATGGCCACTACCTTGGCGGATGTTATATTTGCGGGTTTATCTACAACGACAACACCGCTTATTTCATACTGCATATTTTGTTGTTAGATTTTTTCAGCTAAATTGACAATTTTAGATTTTATTTCAGGTAATGCCGAATTTGTTTTAAAGCCCGCAGCACTGAAATGGCCGCCTCCGCCATAAGCGGCGGCGATTTCTGCCACATCCACCGTTCCGTCAGAACGAAGGCTCACATTAAAGTTGCAACAACCATTTGATTGCCCTTTGTCGTTGCTGTGTTCTTGTACAAGTGCGGCGACTTTGACATCCTTTATAGCCCTTGCGTAATGAATAAGTCCGTCAACGTCTTCGGGCCGGGTATTTGTTTTTTTAAGCATGTTCTGAGTGACGGTCATTATCGACAGCTTGCCGTTATCGGATATTTCAATGGAGTCAAGGGCCAGATTAAGAAGCTTTATGCGGCCCAGGGAGTAGGCGCCGTAAACATGTTGAGCGATGGTGTAGGGATCAATACCCAGGTTCACCATTTCTTCACAAATGGCAAAAGCGGCCCTGTTCGTGTTAGAAAAACGAAACGAGCCTGTATCCGTTAAAATACCCGTATAAATAGAGGTGGCAATGGCTTTGTCAATCGGCACATTCATTTCTTTTATCACGTGGTAAACGATTTCCGCGGTGGCGCATGCAGATGTATCGATGAGCTGGTAATCGCCAAAACGGGTATTGGTGATATGGTGGTCAATGTTGATAATGATCGGTATCCGGCTGATGTCCGCAGCAGCCTCTCCTACTCGTTCCAACTCGCCGCAATCAAGAATAATGGCAGCCTCATAATCTTCTTTATCGATGTGAGACACTACACGATTGACCGAGGGCAGAAACCGATACACAGCCGGAATGGGACTCTCATTGTATAAGGTTGTCTGTTTATTCAATGTATCGAGAGCAAGTCCCATAGCGATCAAAGATCCAATTGCATCGCCGTCTGGACCGGTGTGGGTAACAAGTAGAAAATGATTTCTGCTTTTCAAGTGTTGTATTATTTGATTCATTATACGTTTATATGGTCTTTAGAATTTCTTCTATGTGTGACCCGTAGTCAAAAGATTCGTCATACAGAAATTTAAGGTCAGGCATATACCGTAAACCGAGTTCACGGGAAAGCTGTCGTTTTACATACCCCAGCGCACTCTTGAATCCTTCAGTTACTTCCGCTGTGTTTTTTCCACCCGTGGATGTTGTATAGTAAATCCGCGCCACTCTTAGGTCCCGGGACATCTTTACGCCTGTGATGACGATCATTTCCAGACGAGGGTCTTTAACATTTTTTTGTAAAACCTCTGACAAAACTTTCTGGATGTGACCACTGACTCTTTCTGATCGCGGATAGGGTTTCATAGTTATATATTAATAATCTCCATTTCACTATCAACGATCTCGGCCAATCCCAACTCGTCGGTGAGGTTGAAAACTTTATCTATCTTGGCGTTAATGACCCTTTTGTTGTTACCGACCAGTGCAAAGCCGATCTCCGCACGCTGATACACGTCATTTGATCCGACCTCTGAAACCGATATATTAAAATTATTGCGCAACTGCATGATGATCGATTTTACGACCTTTCTTTTTCCTTTTAATGATCGGCTGTCATGCAGCCTGAATGTGATAACCCCTAAACCAACAACCATGATTGTTTCCACGCCTTATGTGTAAATATCGAATGTGAAAGAAAGCGGCGGGTCAACGGCCCCACACTGTTGGTCCTCTGAAGGGGTATATTCTAACGAATCGAAAGATGAATATCACTATTACGCTTCGAGTTCAGGTCTGATTTCCTCCAGGTAGTAGCACTCTAATGAATCGCCAACCTTTATGTCGTTATAATTCTCGATACCGATTCCGCATTCATAACCGCTTTGTACTTCTTTAGCGTCGTCTTTGAATCGCCTGAGGGAAGAAATCTTTCCATCATATAAAACAACCCCATCCCTGATGAGGCGGACCAACTGCCCTCTCTCTATCTTTCCATCGGTCACATAGCAGCCGGCAATGGCGCCGATTTTGGGAACGTGAAACACTTCGCGAACCTCGGCCATTCCCAGCGTTCGTTCCTCAAAAGTCGATGACATCATGCCAGCAATGGCATTTTTGACATCCGTGATAACTTTATAAATAATATTGTAAAAACGAATATCCACATTTTCTTCATTTGCAATGCTTTGAACCTTTGAACCGGGGCGGACGTTAAAACCGATAATTATCGCATCGGAAACTGCGGCCAGAGATACATCGGATTCGGTTATGGTTCCGGTAGCTGAATGGATTACATTGATTTTGACTTCATCGTTGGAAAGCTTTACCAGAGAATCTCTAATCGCTCCGATAGATCCGTGAACATCTGCCTTTAATATAAGGTTAAGATCTTTAACCTCGCCTTTCTGCATCTGTTCATAAAGTTTTTCAAGGCTTAATTTGCTGGTTTTGGCCAGTTCTTTAGATCGCTGTTTCTGAATCCGATGCATACTGACCTGTTTGGCATTCTTTTCATCGGAAAGTGCAATCAGCTCATCTCCGGCGTCGGGCACACCCGAAAGACCGATAACTTCCACCGGCATGGATGGCCCTGCTGATTCTACCTTAACCCTTCTGTCATTTAACAAAGCGCGCACTTTACCGTAGTGGATACCACACACGACCGGGTCTCCTGTATGAATGGTTCCCTCCTCCACCAGTACGGTGGCGATCGGACCTCTGCCGGAGTCTAATTTTGCTTCAACGACTCGACCCATAGCGAGTTTGTCCGCGTTGGCCTTGAGGTCCATTATTTCAGCCTGGAGGAGTATCATTTCAAGCAGGTCGTCAATTCCCTGGTTCATTTTAGCCGAAATTTCAAGAAAAACGGTATCCCCCCCCCAATCCTCAGGTGTCAGTCCGACTTCGGCAAGTTCTCTTTTAACACGTTCAGGTTCTGCATTGGGTTTGTCAATCTTGTTTACCGCAACAATGATCGGCACTTCTGCAGCCTTGGAGTGATTGATGGCTTCTATGGTCTGCGGCATGACGCCGTCGTCTGCGGCAACAACCAGGACCACCAGATCTGTAACCTTGGCACCGCGGGAACGCATTGCAGTAAACGCCTCATGCCCGGGGGTGT
The DNA here is from genome assembly GCA_042573625.1 of Thermodesulfobacteriota bacterium. GTDB lineage: Bacteria > Desulfobacterota > Desulfobacteria > Desulfobacterales > UBA11574 > JBHPCZ01. The sequence continues at coordinate 23,405 of JBHPCZ010000001.1, read as the reverse complement.
CGAGAAAGACGATGGGGCCTTTATCTGTGTTAACATGATAAGCGCCGATATGTTGCGTAATTCCCCCTGCTTCATTTTCTGTTATCTTGGTTTTACGTATAACGTCGAGAAGTGTTGTTTTTCCATGATCCACATGCCCCATAATCGTGATGACCGGAGGCCTTAGGGTCAACTTTTTTGGATCATCCTTTTCCGGTTTTAAGACAGTTTCTTCTTCAAAAGAAGCTTTTTCAAGGTCATAATCAAATTCAGCGGCAACAAGAACCGCAGTATCAAAATCGATGGTCTGATTCACGGTTGCCATTACACCCAGATCCATTAGTTTCTTGATCATTTCACTGGCTTTTATCCCCATACGTTTTGCCAGATCAGAAAGGACGATGGTATCATCGATTTTGATTCTACGCTTAATGGCTTTGGCTGTTGTAATCTGAGTTTTTTGGCTGAGGGCTGTTGTTTTGGCTTTAGCGGCCTTTAGCCCCTTTCGACCCCGGTGTTTTTTGGAGTAGAGTGCGGCTCCTTCAACAACCTCTTTTCTCCGAAAAGAAATTTTCTTTTTGAAAAATTTTCTATCCTTCGCTATGTCATCCGGCTGCTTTGCCCATTTCCGCTTCTTTTTATCTTTTGCGGTCAAATCTTCGCGCGGATCTCCGACTTTCGGTTGAGTTGGATCCTTCGGCAGTGTTTTGGCAATAATTTTTTTCGGTTTTTTAACCCGGGCTTTTTGGGGCTCGGGTTTCTTCTCCTCAGGAGGGGGCGTCTTCGGAAGTTGTATAATTTTTGCCGGTGCCTGTTTTTTAACTTTCTTTATTTCTTTTTTCGGTTTAGCCGGTTTGAGTTTTAATGGCTTTGTAACAGCAGACGGCTCGGGTTCTGCCATGTCGGGTTGTGGGGGTTTTTGCTCCACTTTTTCAGGGGGGGTCGGCAGGCTGCGGGCCGGCGCTTCTTTTATTTTTTTTCTGCGTTTTCGAATAATCGTCGGTTTTATCCGCGTTACCTCAATCTCTTTTTCCGGCGTGCCGAAGAGATTCTCTTTAACCCGGGCTGCTGCTGCTTCATCCAGAGAACTCATATGGGTTTTGGCAGAAATGTCCAAATCCCTTAGCTTTTCAAGCAGTGTCTTGTTTGTCATGTTAAGATCCCTGGCAAGTTCATATATCCTGATCTTTGCCATCCATCCCCCTTAATTTCTTGTTTTGATCGGACTATCGGTTTTCCGAAACCCTATGTGCAAGATAACGCTATCTATTCTAATATTTCTCCGTCATCCAGTGGTAAAGGATCCGGTGATGAGGCCTCTTCGGTTTTATCTTCATCATGCTCCGTATCTTTTTCCTCCGCTTCTTGAATATCAGGAGTGGATAATTCATCAGAAACAGAATGGTCATCACCGGCATCTGAGTCGTCAGATGCACCTTCTTTTGTCGTTTCATCGATTTCATCGGCCTCTTCAAGGCTTTTGCTGGCAGCTTCAATCAGCCTCGTGGCTTTTCCTTCGCCAATTCCCCTGATCTGAATCAGATCCTCTATGGAGGCTTTGTTAATCTCATCGGCGGAGAAGAAGCCTTTCTCAAACAATGCATCCGCCATGCTAATCCCGACTCCGGGCAATGTTACCAATGAGTTGTAGCCGTCTTTCATTGCTTCGCTGTAGCGGGCTTCGCTGGTGACATCAAGATGCCAGTTGGTCAGTTTCGAGGCAAGCCGTACATTCTGTCCCCGTTTCCCGATGGCTATTGAAAGGAATTCGTCGGGTACAATAACTTCCATCGAATTGTCTTCCTCATCAATGATAACTCTGGATATTTCTGCAGGCGCCAACGCGTTGCATACAAATTTTGCAGCATCAATGTGCCAGGAGATGATATCTATCTTTTCACCTTTGAGTTCCTGAACAACAGTCTGTACACGGCTTCCCTTCATTCCGACACAGGCGCCAACAGGGTCTATATCAGGGTCATTTGAGGCAACGGCGATTTTCGCCCGGAGTCCTGGTTCACGAACCGCGCCCATGATATTAACGATGCCTTCACTGATTTCGGGAACTTCTGTTTTAAAAAGGTTGATCAGGAAGTTCGGGTGCGTTCTTGATAGTATAATCTGAGGGCCACGCGTGTCATACAGTACATCCATAATATAAGCCCTTATACGATCTCCACGCCGATAGGTTTCTCTTGGAACCTGCTCTCGATTGGGAACGAGGCCTTCCGTTTGTCCCAGATTAACAATAATATCGCCGCGGTCTACACGCTGGACAATCCCGTTGATTATTTCACCTTTTCGGTTAATAAAACTGGAATAAACCGCATCTCTTTCTGCGTCCTTCATCTTCTGGATAATGACCTGCTTGGCCGATTGCGCAGCGATCCTGCCAAAAGTTGCCGTGTCCATTTTTGTGCCGAGGCTGTCACCGATCTCGCATTCCGGATCCAGCTTATATCCTTGTTCGAGATCTATTTGTACATCAGGTTCGGTAATTTTTTCGACAACTTCCTTGAACTGAAAGACCTCGATTTCTCCAGTTTTTTCATTATACTTAACTTCGATATCGATTTTGGAGCCAAACTTTTTCCTTGCGGCCGATTTGAGAGCCTCTTCAAGTGCTTTGATTAATGTTTCGGCGTCAATACCCTTATCACGGCTCACTTGCTCAACGACACGCTTTATATCTGTTATAAACATCCGTACTCTCCATTCAAATGATGGTTCTTATAAGATCCTTTATATATATAACGTTTTATGCCCGCCGTTATATTTTAACGGGGTCGGGTTCAGGCCGATAGTTGACAAGATGGGCCTTGCTGATTTCCCGTAAAGGGATGTCCACTGTCTTGTCATCGACCAGGAGTTTGACCATTCCTCCCGAGATCCCCTGGAGAACACCCGTGAAGTTTTTTTTCCCCTCAATCGCTTGAGTGGTCTTGACCTTGGCAATTTTCCCTTTGAATCTTTCGAAGTCAACTTGTTTGCCCAGAGGTCGATCAGACCCGGGGGATGAAACTTCAAGGCTGTATGGGCCGGTATTTTCAAGATTTACGTCAAGAACATCTCCAGCTTGGCGGTTGATATCTACACAATCATCCAGTGTAATTCCTCCGGGTTTGTCGATATACAGGCGAAGTATCTTGCCACCACGCTCTCGTTGGTACTCTACATGAACCAGTTCCATTCCTTCGGCTTCACATAACGGTTCAATGAATTCCATTACCCGGGCGATAATTACTTCCTTACTTTCCGAAGCGTATTTCTTCGTTCTGCTCTCCGGCCCTTTTGCTTTTATTTTTTTCCTTTTCGATTTCAAACGTCTGCGTTTATGCTAACTTTTAAAAATAAAAAACGGGCGTTCGCCCGTTTTCTCCAAATAGAAATCTCTTTATGTGTAGTGAGAAACTTTATCTGATCATGTTCACAACCCTTAAGAAAAAATTAACTCCAAACCACACACACATAGATAAAATCCCCACTCGAAAGTAACCTTTAGACGAAAAAGGCGAATTTATCGTGGAGCGGGCAACGAGATTCGAACTCGCGACACCAAGCTTGGGAAGCTTGTACTCTACCAACTGAGCTATGCCCGCTCTCCTGATAATAATTATGACACTAAATCGAACTTGTCAATCATTTTCGACAATTAAAATTATCATTCAAAAGGGTGTCTACGGATCCAGAAGGTCTCGAATCTTTTCCAATTCCAGACGGATTTCTTCAAGTGTTCGGGTTGGATATTCTTTTTTAATTTCAGTGGTTTTGGATTTTAAATGTTGTTTTGCACCTTGGATCGTATATTTTTTTTCATAAAGGAGATGTTTAATCTTCAGGATCAGTTCAACGTCTCTTTTTCTGTAAAGTCTCTGGCCCGAGGAGGTCCGCTTGGGTTTGATCCGTTTAAACTCTGTTTCCCAAAACCTGAGGACGTATGAGGGAAGCTCTGCAATTGAACTGACCTCTCCAATTTTGAAGTACAGTTTGTCCGGTAAATCTTTTTGATAAAACGTGTTGCTATGCATTTTAGCAAGGATAGCTTAACAGAGGTTATAGACTCGGTAGTGTTGCATTAAATTTTTTCACAACCTTGTCAGCGATTTGCATGTGAAGGTGATTGACTGTGTTATCTTCCAGAGTTTCAGTCGAAGACCTGTAGGTTATTCTGAATGAAATACTTTTTTTCCCCACAGGAACCGGGTCACCCTGAAAAACAGCAAAGAGATGAATATCTTCAATCAGTTCTTCATTGAGATTTTCAACGCTTTTCAGAATATTATACGCTTCAATGTCCGTATCGACAATCAGTGTGACATCCCTTGATGTCGGTGGAAATTTCGGGAGAGGTTGTGTGGATTTAGGGTCTTGAATATGGGCGATCAACTGATCGAAATTGAGTTCAAAAATAAACGTCTTCTGTTTCAGATTGTAATTCCGAATTAATGCTGGATGTACTTCTCCGATGAGTCCCGCCCATTCGTTTTCAACAATAATCTGGGCCGTGGATCCGGGTCTTGTGATAAAACAGGATTCCGGCGGTATTCGGGCAAATGTGGCGGTAATGCCGCCCAAATTTCTTAAAAGCTCTTCAACAACGCCTTTTAAGTCATAAAAATCACAATGGATCTCCTTGGAAAACCAGGCAGCGTCGACCCTATGCCCTGTCCAGAGTCCTGCAAACATTTCAACCTCATCAGGCTGAGCATCTTTCTGGCCGGTGTTAAAAAAGACATTGCCGATCTCAAACAGCTTGACATTGTTATTCTGCATCGAAAGATTGTAATGCATTGTTTCGAGCAGCCCGGGTATCAAAGATGTTCTCAACACAGACTGGTCTTCAGACAACGGATTTAAAATGTCCACAGTGTTTCTTTTGGGATCATCCGGTTCCAGTTCAAGCCGATCACCAGACAATTTGCTGATAAAACTGTAATTGATTGCTTCGTTAAACCCCAATCCGATCATCAATCGTTTGGCAAGGTCTCTTGAGACAATCTTCTCTGAAGCCTGTCTGGATTCAGCCGGTATCGATGGAAAGGTGGTTTCGATATTGTTATAGCCATACAGACGCGCAATTTCCTCTGAAAGGTCTTCAAACCTGCTGATATCGACCCTGCATGACGGAGGAACAACCTGGAGTTTGTCATCATCGATTTTTTTAACTTCAAATTCAATCGATTTTAAATGGTTATTGATTTCAGCCAAATTTAGGCGAGTACCCAGGTGGTGATTTAAGGCTTTGGCGCTAAGAATGATCGTCTTTCCCGAGGCAGGGTTCGGATATTCGTCGATCACGCCCTTAACCATTTTGCCGTTGCCGATTTCAGCAATGAGCTGTGTTGCCCGGTGTAATGCCCGAAGGGTACCGCCGGGATCGACGCCGCGCTCAAAACGGTGCGAAGCGTCTGTATTTAACCCTAATTTTTTTGAAGTCTTTCTAATGCTGACCGGGTTGAAATATGCGCTCTCGAGAAGAATTTTTGTCGTAGAATTTTCAACTTCCGAGTTGAGCCCGCCCATAACGCCCCCGATAGCGACAGGTTTTTTACCATCGCAGATCATCAGCATTTCCGGGTCAAGGCGGCGTTCTTTCCCGTCCAGTGTAATAAAAGCTTCTCCCTTACCGGCTGTGCGTACGATGATCCGGTTCTCGGCAAGGTGGTCAAGGTCAAAGGCGTGGAGCGGCTGACCGGTTTCCATCATTACAAAGTTGGTAATATCAACAATATTGTTGATCGGTTTTAAACCTACTGAAATTAAACGGTCCTGAAGCCAATAAGGAGACGGCCCGACAGTGATGTCAAAAATAAGACTGGCGGCATATCTTGGGCATAATTCAGGGTCGTTTATTGTAACAGAGGTATATTCGGATATGTCATCAGATGATTCCGGCAGGTGAATCTCAGGGTATTTAATCTTTGTTTGTTGAATTGCCGCTATTTCGCGAGCAATTCCAATAACACTGAGGCAATCCGGTCTGTTCGGCGTCAAATCGATTTCGAATACTGTGTCAGATAAATTAAGGGCTTGATTCAGCGGATCACCGATTGAAAGATTCCGACCGAGTTCCATGATACCGTCACTTCCGGTACCCAACCCCAATTCGATTTCGCTGCAAAGCATCCCTTCCGACACTTCTTCTCGAATCAGACTTTTTTCGAGGACGGTTCCGTTTGGCAACACCGTGCCGGGAAAGGCACATGGTGCAAGCATGTCTTCTTTTGTATTGGGCGCACCGCAGACGACTGAGATCGTGCTGCCACCGGTTTCTACCCGGCATAGCTTCAGCGCGTCATTTTTGGGATGCGGGCGAATTTCGGCAACTCGACCGACAACAACACGATTAAGGTAATCATAGCGGTCTGAAACAGTTTCAACTTCAAGACCGGCCATAGTAAGGGCGTCTGCCAGGTCGTTTGCTTTTATTTCAATATCAACATATTCGCTTAACCAGCTTAAACTGACCTTCATTTTAAAATTGCCTTAAAAATCTTAAATCATTTTCAAAGAATTTCCGAATATCATCAATTCCATATTTCAGCATGGCAATCCGCTCAACGCCCATCCCGAAAGCGAAACCGGTATAGCGGGTTGTGTCGTATCCGACGTTTTCAAACACCGCAGGATGAACCATACCGGAGCCAAGGACTTCGAGCCACCCTGTCTGTGAACAAACCCGGCACCCTTTGCCCCGACAAATGACACAAAGAATATCGACCTCGGCACTTGGTTCGGTAAAAGGGAAAAAACTGGGGCGAAATCTGAGGCTGGTCCGGTCGTCAAACATCTGGTGGACAAAAGTGGTCAGCGTTCCCTTCAAATCTCCAAAAGATATATTTTCATCCACCAGGAGCCCTTCAACCTGGTGAAACATGGGGGTGTGCGTCAGGTCGGAATCGCAGCGATAGACCTTGCCGGGTGCTATCACTCGAACCGGCGGAGAAAGCTTTTCCATTATCCTGACCTGAATCGGAGATGTATGGGTTCTCAGGACGACATCTTCTGAAATATAGAACGTATCCTGCATATCTCTGGCCGGATGATTTTTCGGAATATTCAGGGCTTCAAAATTGTAGTAGTCTGTTTCAACTTCAGGTCCCTCATAGATATCAAACCCGAGTTTTGATAATATGTCGCATATCTGGTTTGTAATTTGTGTGATCGGATGCAAGGAGCCCTGCCGAAGCGCTCTGCCGGGCAGTGAAACATCAATTCCGTCATCTTTTTCTGTGGGGCGAGTTTCGATTTTTCTTCGGGCATCTTTGAATACGCCTTCCAGTGTTCGCTTTATCTCATTTGCCTTTCTCCCCGCTTCGGGTCGTTTTTCTTCGGGAAGTTTCGAAACACTCCTCAACAGCTGAGTAACTTTGCCCTTTCTTCCCAAATATCGAACAGAAAGATCATCGATTTGTTTTTTGTCAGATGCGGTTTCAAGTTCCTTTAATGCATCTTCCTTAACCTGTTCTATATTCGTATCCACTCTGTATGCTCTATTATCAAAGCTGCTTTGAGGCCAGGGCGGCTATTTGAGCAAACCCCGGGGGGTCAGATATCGCCAGATCTGCCAGAACTTTTCTGTCAAGCTCAATGCCGGATAGTTTTAAGCCGTGTATGAATTTACTGTAAGACAAATCGTTCATTCGCGCTGCCGCGTTAATCCGTGAAATCCAAAGCCTCCGGAAATCCCGTTTTCGCGTTCTGCGATCCCGATAAGCATACATGAGCGCCTTGTCTACAGCGTCAGTCGCTGTACGGAATAGTTTGCTTCGGCCTCCGCGATACCCTTTGGCCAATTTCAAAACTTTTTTTCGTCGTTTTCTTGCTTTAAAACCTCTTTTGATTCGCATTAGTTTTCTCCATATTTAGATCCTCTACCCATTGGGGAGGAGCAGCCTTACCTTTTTTATGTCGGTTTTGTCAATAGTTGTGCTTTTTCTTAGGTTTCGCTTACGCTTGGTGGTTTTTTTGGTCATAATATGGCCGGCATTCGATTTTGAATAGACGTATTTGCCTGTGCCTGTTTTTCTGAAACGCTTTGCCGCAGCTCGATTTGTTTTTATTTTTGGCATCTTTTTTTCTCCTTTTATAAAGCTTTCTCAGCCAACTTCGTTATGCTGATAAAGTTTATTTGTTCATATATTAAAAATAGATGGCGTGGGCATACTACAAATGCCAGCCCACGCCATATTCAGGAAAAAATTCAACCCATAGTAAACAGGGCATACCCCTAGCTTAAAAGGGCTTTTTCGCTATCATGAAAGTGTTGTAAAGGCGAACATGCTATTTGGGTGACAGCACCATAACCATGGTTCGACCTTCAAATTTGGGGTATTGCTCGACTACTGCAATATCTTCCGTTTCTTCAACAATTTTTGCAAGCAAATCAGCTCCGAGTTTGGAGAGCGTAATCTCACGCCCTCTGAAAATGACGGTGACCTTAACCTTGTCCTTTTTCTCGATAAACTTTTTGATATGATTGAGTTTGGTGTTCAGGTCGTGTTCGCCGGTTTTTGGACGGACTTTTATTTCCTTGAGTTGGAAGGTGCTCTGTTTCTTCTTCGCTTCCTGTTTCTTTTTGGTCATTTCATATTTGTAACGACCATAGTCCATTATCTTGCACACAGGGGGATTTGCAGTCGGAGAAATCTCCACCAGGTCAAGACCAAAATCATTGGCAACAGCAAGTGCCTTGTGGGTAGGGACAACACCGACCTGATTGCCGTCAGGGTCTATAACTCGTACTTCTCTTGCCCTAATATTCCTGTTGATATTTGTTTTGTCGGTTCTGTTTGGGTGTCTCGGTTTAGCTATGCTTTCACCTCCTCGTTTTGTGGTTAAGGTCCTGGTTTCATGAATGGGATGAACCGGAATCGTCAAAAGATGATAATCCGTCATTTCTCATAACCCATAATATAAAGCTGGCAAGCTTTCGCTTACGTAACCGTAAATATATATATATCAACATAAAGAAATGCAAGAAAAAAATAAGTAGCGGATTGTGCTACAGAATGAATTCGAGCAGAAAATAACGATTCTGGCGAGTGATCGACTTCATACCACTATATATGCAAAAAAACAACCCTCGTTAATCCAGATATAGGGTAAGGTGAAGGCTACTGACTGAGTGTATAACTGGCCAAAAGGCTTCCCCGCCAGTACGCATTTTCCGGATTTTGAAAAAACGCCTTGAAAAGCTTAAGGCTTTCATCCCGAAGGACGTTCGGCACGATGGAAAACTTGCAATTTTTATACAGCGGCGTCAGTTTTGCCAAATCACATCGGGTGCCGCCACCCATGACATCTTCATATGCATAAACGACTTCCCCAATACCGCTTAAGGCCAGGGCGCCGAGACACATCAGGCAGGGTTCCATCGTGGTGAAAAGGGTTATTTTACTTTTATCCATTGTTTCGTTAAGTTCAACGAGGCGTCTTAATGCAATCATTTCAGCATGGTCGATTTCATTTGCAGCGGTACCGGTGGTGCCGGTTCTGGATCCGGATACCAGAATCCGATCTTGATATACGATGACACACCCCACCGGAAATTCGCCTTCGGAAAGTGCCTCATTTGCCTTGTCCAGAGCCTTTTTCATGAAATGTTCATAATGCATGTTGTTTTTTTCCTGTTATAATCTGCATACGGTATCATCACACGGGCAACTTCCGTCGACTTCAAAGGCATAAAAGATTCTCGATTCCCACTCAGCCTGTTTACCTGTTATTGGGCCAAATTGCTCGTTTGCGATTCTATTAATAAGTTGGGGCTTAGAGGGAATGGAATCAAGCCCCTTGGAGAGTAATTTGCCCGATGACCCCTCGATGATGTCCGCGTCCTCTCCATTGGTTACCACAACAACCGGGATCTGGTAAGGGGCTAAAAGCCGCGATGCAGCCAGTGCGGGACGGTGTCGAGTTACGAGTGATCCGGGTCCGTACTTAATAATCATACAGATCTTGCCGGACAGGTTTACACTAAAATCGATTTTTACGATGGCCTGTTTCTCGCCCGCGCTTGCAATGAGATCACAACGGGGTTTGATATCGGTCTTATCATAACCTTTGTGTTTCACGAGAAGGCGGGCAATTTTTTGCCTGTACCGTTCATCATGGGTGTCCTCAAGGGTTTCACCGGTAATAAAATCGATAAGTTCGCCGAGTATGAGGTGGTGTCCCTGTTTTTCTTTCATTTTATTGAAATTCTTCATGAGAAATGCGGGTTAAATACTTCTTTACAATTCAGTCGCCCTGTGAATACATCTGCCTGGCATCTATTAAACTATATATATTTATTGATTGCGCTCAGGTAAAGTTTTTTTAGTCTTTTTACCGATTTTCCATTGGTTAGGCTTTACAATTGTTAAATCAAGTATAATTATTATTGTTCAGTGAGATTGGGGAAAAAGACCAGTTATTGATGGGCACTCTACAATTTTAAAATCCAATGAACATTCGAGAAGAATTTGAAAAACGTGAGCAGAACTTCATGTCACCCTTTGGCTGCCAAAGCGCCAAATCTAAGGGCCGGAAAAAAGCGGAAACGTCGTGTCCCATCCGAACCGCTTTTCAGATCGACAGGGACCGGATTGTATATTCCAATGCATTCAGACGGTTGAAATATAAAACCCAGGTTTTTTTATCCCCTCTGGGCGACCAATACAGAACCCGCCTCACCCATACACTCGAAGTGGCCGAGATTGCAAGAACGATTGCCAGGGCCATGCGTCTAAACGAGGATTTGGCCGAAGCCATTGCTTTGGGCCACGACCTGGGGCACACGCCGTTCGGCCACAGCGGCGAAATGGCCCTTAAAGAGATATTTTCAAGCGATTTCTCACATAAAGAACAGAGCCTGCGAGTTGTCGATATCCTGGAAAACAACGGTCAGGGACTTAATCTGACTTATGAAGTTCGAGACGGAATTGTTAAACATTCCAAGGGGTATGGGAAGATTATCCCCGATGATCCTGATGAGCGTGCAGATTCGGTTGAAGGAAATATCGTCCGAATTGCCGATATCATGGCGTATCTGAATCATGATCTGGACGATGCCGTACGAAGTGGTGTTATCAGCCATGAGCAGATACCGGATTCATGCAATAAAGTCCTTGGGCTCACCCATTCGGAGCGAGCCAATACCATGATCAAGGATCTTGTCTATTCAACGTATACTGGCGACGGCGATCTTCATTTGAACATGAGCGATGAAGTCTATTCCGCCATGACCGCTTTGAGGGAATTCCTTTATGAAAATGTATATCGTTCTCCTCGAGTTCATCATGAGTTTGTTAAGGCCAAAAAGATCCTCTCTGAACTGTACTCCTGTTTTTTAAATAATAAAAAGATGCTTCATAAAGAACTCAAAGCCATGAATATGGCAAGGTGTATCCATCACAGCCAGACCGAAGAGAGATGCGTTTGCGATTTCATCGCCAGTATGACAGACAGATACGCTCTGGAACTTTACCAAAAGATCTTTTTCCCTTCACCACTCGTTTAAACAACCTTTTATTCAAATGGACACACGATTTCACGACCGGCATCTGCTATCCAGGTGCGATGATCATACCTATTTACATTTTTTAGAAAGACTGAAGAAGATTTATGTGTCTATGGATCAAAAATATAATGAGGCCGCTGAATATTATAACTTTCATTGCACCGGGTGCGAAGACAACTGCTGCTTTACCCGATTTTATCATCACACCTTGCTGGAATACCTTTATATATATGAAGGATTCAAAACACTCGATCAAAAGAAACAGACAAAGATCATCCAAAAGGCTTCGGAAGTTTACCGCAAAGCTGTTCCGGCCGCTGAAAAAGAGCAAACCGTACGGCTGATCTGTCCGCTCAATTTGGATGGTTTATGTCTGCTATACGCTTTTCGTCCCATGATTTGCAGACTGCACGGCATTCCCCACGAACTTCAACAGGCCGGCGAAGGGATCGTTCATCATCCGGGTTGTGGCGCTTTTACAATTCAGTGCCAGGAAAAGACCTATTTCAAGTTTGATCGGACGCCCATTTTCATCGAGATGGCCGGTCTGGAAAAGGATATCAGACAGGCGATGGGAATGACGCGGAAGATAAAGATGACGATTTCGGAGATGGTAAAGACGTTTGGGGACGGATAACCGGTTTTCGAGATCCAGAATCGTTTACGATGACCTTTCCCTCATTTTTTTAGGAAACCAATGAAAGAGTTAGATATTGACGATATCGAAGGCTTGTCCGGCAGAAGACTCGAAGCTGGTGAACCGTTTTTGTTTCAATGCCACCCTGACATTGCCTGCTTTAATCTGTGTTGCCGAAACCTGAATCTTTTTTTGTATCCATACGATGTGATTCGGCTGAAAAACAGACTTGGGATCTCTTCTGATCAGTTCCTTGACAAACATGTCGATGTCGTGCTGCGACCTTCCAATTTTTTTCCGGAAGTCTTGCTCCGGATGTCGGAAAACAGAGAAAAAACCTGCCCATTTCTGAATGAATCAGGCTGCTCGGTCTATCCGGATCGACCGGATACCTGCCGGACCTTTCCAGTGGAGCAGGGCGCTTTTTTTAATGCCAACACCCGGAAAGCCGAACTGGTTTGTTTTTTCAGGCCGCCGGATTTCTGCCTCGGTCAGCACGAAAAAAAAGAGTGGACCCCCCAGTCGTGGTCCATTGACCAGGATGCGGTGTTATATAACAAGATGACACTTCGATGGGCGGAGCTCAAACGCCTGTTCCAGGACGACCCGTGGGGTGGAGAGGGGCCCGAAGGCCCCAAGGCCAAAATGGCTTTCATGGCCACTTACAATATCGATCAATTTCGTGATTTTGTATTTAACAGTACTTTTTTAAAACGATACAAGGTTAAATCCGCGTTGCTAAAAAAAATCCGGGCCGATGACGTGGACTTAATGAAGTTTGGTTTTGAGTGGGTCAAATTTTTCGTTTGGGGAATGGGAACCAAATATTTAAGGCTTAGATAGTTGAGGGGTGGGCGCTCTGTTAAACGCGCCGCTTATATATCTTTAGGTGCATTGACCAAGATTTAATCATCCAATTATCAAATTGCGGTCACGACCTAATCCGACACCTCGCAGTTTGAGTATGGAATGGATATCTCATAATCCGCCACCCACCTGAGATTGAATATATCACAACAATTTAGTATGTATAAAAAAATATTTTTCTGTTTGCGATTTCTGCCTTTATCCAAATATAACCTAACCACTAAACCTTACAAAACTGTGCCGAATCAGTTTTCTTCTATGAATCTGAAGGCTTACCATCCATTCCGCCAATAGCAGGTGTTTTATGCCCGTATTTTATATTATAGAATGCGGGCTTGACAAAATTGAACAATTTTTATACCAATTTTTAATAAAATCGGATCCTTCTTGTTGCTATTGATTCTCATTGTAAACACGATACCCTTATCTTAATTTGTCGCTCAAGCTGCCGTTTATCTGATCCAGAGAAACTAATAACTGATCAATTTGTGAAAAAACTATATTGATTGAATAAATTGATCATTTGAAAATGGACGTCCCATTTTTTACATGTCGGCAAAGAGTGACCTCCTCATCCAGAGGGCGGAAGAACTTAGTTGAATATTGAAAAATAGGGAGAGGAAATCATGTCCAGAAAAACACTTTTTTGGTTACAGTGCGGAGGATGCGGCGGGGACAGCATGTCGTTGCTGAGCCTCGAGAAGCTGAGCATCATTGAGCTCATCGGCCTCATCGATATCGAAGTGCTCTGGCATCCCTCCCTCTCAAACGGGAGTCACTCAGAATACCGGCAGCTGGTTGAGGCGATGCTTTCCGGAAAACAACCCGTTGATATCCTCTGCATTGAAGGAGCGGTGATCAGAGGTCCGAGCGGTACGGGGATGTATGACGTGTTTGAGGGGAAGCCGAAAAAAGACCTCATTGCCAAGCTGGCCAGACAAGCTGAGTTCGTGGTTGCTGTAGGGACATGCGCCAGTTTTGGGGGGATTGGATCGGATGGAGATATCGAAGCAACGGGGCTACAGTTTCACAAGGGAACCAAGGGCGGTTTTCTAGGAAAAACTTTCGCGGCGCAGAGCGGGTTCCCTGTCATTAATTTGCCGGGCTGCCCATGCCACTCCGAAGTTATATCTGATACAATGGGGGCGTTGGCTTCTGATTGGTCACTCCCCCTGAATGAATATAACTCACCCCTCCAATGGTACGGGTTGCTCGTTCATCAGGGGTGTCTCCGAAATGAGTATCATGAGTACCGCGTCGAGGAAAGCGATTTCGGAATGAGAGGGTGCCTTTTCTTTCATATGGGTTGTCGCGGCCCGCTGACTCATGGGCCGTGTAATAAGCTGAAATGGAACGGCCGAAGCAGCAAGACATTGGTCGGCGTGCCCTGCATGGGCTGCACGCAACCCGACTTTCCCCAGCCGCACCCTTTTTTCAAAACGCGGAACATCGCGGGCATTCCTATAGAATTGCCCGAAGGAGTGGATCGTGCCCACTATCTGGCCTACAAAGGGATGGCGGCGGCGGCGGCACCGGAAAGATTGAAGAATAGAAAAACACGGGTATAGACATATGGGAAAGAGGTGCAATATGCAGGGAGTAAAAACGATTAAGATGCCACTAAACCGTGTTGAGGGGGACCTGGAACTCGGCTTGGAAGTTGACCAGGGTGTCGTTACGAATGCCTGGAGTTCGGGCCTCATGTATCGGGGTTTCGAGAGATTGATGGTCGGGCGCGGTGCGCTTGACGGACTGGTGATTACGCCCCGTATCTGCGGCATCTGTACCACCAGCCACCTGACTGCCGCAGCCATGGCCCTGGATATGGTTGCCGGTGTCTCCCCCCCGCCGGATGCTGTCCGGATACGCAACCTGGCGCTGATGACCGAAAAAATTCAGAGTGATATGCGCCACGGGTTCCTGATGTTCGCTGCGGATTTTGTAAACCCCGAGTACAAAGATAATGCCCTCTTTGAAGAAGCCGTACGGCGATACAAACCGCTTAATGGGAAGACGGCAATCGACGTTGTCAGGGAAACCATGAAGGTCTTGGGGATTATCGCCATTGTCGGGGGCCAGTGGCCCCATTCATCATATATGGTTCCGGGAGGCATTGCTTCTGTCCCCAGCGCCGGGGATCTGCTTCAATGCCGGCTCCTACTCACGCAATTCCGAAATTGGTACGAGAAACGGATTCTCGGCTGTAGCATAGAGCGTTGGCTGGCGGTAAGTAGCGGTGCAGAATTGGATGCGTGGCTTGAGGAAAAAGAGACGCACCAAAAAGGTGACTTGGGGTTCTATATCAGGTTTGCGCGGTCGATTGGTCTTGACAAAGTGGGACGGGGACATGCCAATTTCGTCAGCTACGGATCGTTCGACCTGCCGGAAAGCACTGAAGTTCGCAGCTTAAAAGATGGCAGCCGTTTCATTCCCGCAGGATTTGCCCAAGGGATTCAGGTACAAGGGTTTGACCAGAGCAAAGTAGCTGAGCACGTTTCTCATTCCTGGTTTGAGGACTATGAGGGGGGCAGGCATCCTTTTGATGGAGAAACGCGGCCATATGCCAGCGGCCAAGAGGGTAAGAAATACTCTTGGGCGAAGGCGCCGCGTTACAATGGCCTCCCGGCCGAAACCGGACCGTTGGCGGAGATGATCATCGCCGACAATCCGCTTTTTGTTAACCTCGTTGGACAAAACGGTCCCACTGTATTTCATCGGGAACTCGCCCGCCTGGTCAGACCGGCGATACTTTTACCGACCATGGAAAAATGGATATCGGAGACAACCGCTGATGGGAACTTCTATGTATCACCAGGTGAGATCATCGAAGGCCAGGGATTCGGGTTGACTGACGTCACGCGCGGTGCTTGCGGGCATTGGATAAAGATTCAAAACAGCGTGATAGAACATTACCAAATCATTACTCCAACCGCCTGGAACGCCTCACCGCGCGATTCCGACGGGGTGAGGGGCCCTCTGGAGGAGGCACTCATCGGTGTGAAAGTAGAAGATTTATCCAACCCCGTGACGCTGGGACATGTGGTGAGGTCCTTTGATGCTTGTCTTGTATGTACGGTTCACGCTATTCGCTGCAAACCAAAGAGCAAATAGATCCCCGGAGACAGAGTATTATGAAAGTAAAGACAGGTAATCGATCCATAGAAGAACTGCTGGAAGAAAACGCCCAGCTCTATGAAGAAGTCCATGTTGCGCGCAGGGCTTCTGATATCACAGCCAAGCTTGTGGTCGAGCAATTTGTAAAAATGGAAGAGATACTCCAACAGCTCGAAGAAAAAGTGAAAACGGAAATGGAATTGAAAGGACAGCTTGCCGAGAAACTTCAAGAGGCAACAATTCGAGAGCTTGAGCTTGCCGAAGCCCGTGCCGCCGCCGAAGCTGCCAATGAGGCGAAGAGCACGTTTCTGGCCAATATGAGCCATGAACTTCGCACGCCGCTGAACGCCATTATCGGTTACAGTGAATTGTTGATGGAGGATGCTGAAGATTTGGGCCAGGAAGACTTTATCCCGGACCTGGAAAGGGTAAACACTGCCGGCAAGCATCTGCTGGAGCTGATCAGCGACGTCCTGGACCTATCGAAGATCGAAGCCGGTAAAGTAGAACTCTACCTGGAAGTTTTTAACGTAGCGAGCATGATCGAAGATGTGGCGAACACTATCCGTCCGCTGGTAGTGAAAAATGAAAACACCCTGAAAGTGCTTTGCGAAGATGACATCGGTAGCCTGCATGCAGACATGACGAAAGTTAGGCAGTCACTCTTCAATTTAATTAGCAATGCGTGCAAGTTTACAGAACACGGAACAATTACACTAAAAGCGAATCGTGGGTCTTTGGGCGAAAAGGATTGGATCACCCTTGTGGTAAGCGATACGGGTATCGGTATGACAGAAGCGCAGATGGGAAAGATTTTTCAGGCGTTCTCGCAGGCTGAGGCTTCAACTTCAGGCAAATACGGCGGGACCGGACTGGGGCTGGCGATCAGCAAAAAATTCTGCCATATGATGGGAGGGGATATTTTCGTGGAAAGCAAGGTCGGGAAGGGAACTACATTCACCATCCGGCTGCCGGCGGAAGGTGCTCCCTCCAGGGCTGAGCCGGCGTTGCCCGCAGAGCCTCAAATCGAGAAAACGCCGGGCGGAGCAGGTACCGTGCTGGTTGTTGATGATGACCCGGAGATTAGAGATCTTATGAAACGCTTTCTCGCCAAGGAAGGGCTACGGGTAGTGACTGCTTCCGGTGGCGAAGAAGGGCTGAGGATGGCAAAAGCGCTGCATCCTGAAGTTATCACCCTGGACGTGATGATGCCGGGCATGGATGGATGGGCGGTGCTGTCATCGCTGAAGTCCGATTCCGAACTGATCGATATCCCGGTAATTATGCTGACGATAGTGGACCAAAAAAATTTGGGGTACGCACTCGGAGCAACAGATTATCTGACCAAGCCTATTGACCGAGGCCTCCTCAGAACTGTTCTGAATAAATATCGGGCAGTCTCCGCATCCCTCCGAGTATTAGTGGTTGAAGATGATCAATTGACGCGAGAGATGTTGCGCCATGCACTCGAGAAAGAAGGATGGGCTGTTACCGAAGCTGAAAATGGCCGAATCGCTCTGGAGCGACTTTCAGAGATGCGGCCGGCGGTAATTCTGCTCGATTTGATGATGCCGGAGATGGATGGGTTTGAGCTGGTTGCCGAGTTGCGAAAACATGAAGCGTGGCGCTCAATTCCAATTATCGTCATTACTGCTAAAGACCTTACATCTGAGGATCGTCTCCGGCTTCACGGGTATGTAAAAAAGATCTTGCAGAAAGGAGCATATGCCCGTGAAGAATTGCTCGATGAAGTGCGCGACCTCGTAAAGGTCAGCGTTCGTTTGGCATCTACTGCAAAAGAGTGATATTTGGCAAGCACAAAGCGTATATCGGGAAAAGGTGGTGACGCATGCCAAAAATTCTTTTGGTCGAAGATAATGAGATGAACAGAGATATGCTGTCGCGGCGCCTTCAGCGAAACGGGCACGACGTGGTCATAGCAGTGGATGGTGAAGAGGGAATAGCTATGGCCAAAAGTGACGCCCCCGATTTGATCCTGATGGATATAAGCTTACCGGGCATAGATGGTTTGGAAGCAGTGCGGCGGATCAAAGCGACCCCCGAGACAGCGTCCATTCCTATCATCGCGTTAACAGCCCACGCCCTTGCCGGTGATCGGGAGAAAGCCCTGGATGCCGGCTGTGACGATTATGACGTTAAACCCATAAAGCTGCCGCAGCTTCTTGAGAAGATGCAGGCACTTTTAGCTTAGGAGATAAGGGTATGACAGGGGAGAAACGTAAAATTAGGCCAGCCTCAGGACAAAAGGCGGTAGCCGACCCGCGCAAGCGGAGCGCATTTTTTGCCGATCTTCGGCATGAACTCCGCACGCCCTTGAATGCCATCATCGGCTACAGCGAGATGCTGCTCGAAGATTCAAGAGAGTTGAACGAGGAAGTGTTGTTTTCCGGGCTTAAGAAAACTCATTCTGCCGGGAACCAACTTTTGGATCGTATCAACAGCATCCTCGATCCCAAAAAAATCGAGGCCGGGCAGATAGAACCTGACCTGGAAGCATTCAGAGCCCGCATGCTTCACGAGATCCAAACGCCCGTTAATACCGTTATTGACACAAGTAAAATACTGATTGAGAAGGCCCGGGATTCGGAGTTGGAGACGGCTATTTCTGACCTTGAGAAGATTCTATCAGCGGGCGAGCGCTTCCTGATGTTTATCAACGGTATCGTTGATTTTTTTGCGACCGGCAATGACGGAATTGACACAGTTCAGCAAAGGTCCGATACGCCGCAATTGACGCAAAAAGATGCAGGTGTCGCTCGTCCGGGTGTGGATGAAGGCACAGGTCACGACATGTCTGGCCGCAGTTTGCTGCTTGTTGTTGACGATAACGAAGAAAACCGCGATATGCTGTCACGTCATCTCGTGCGACAAGGGCATGATGTCCTGGCGGCGGAAAACGGCCGTCAGGCGTTGGACCTGATTAAGCAACACGAAGTCGACCTTATCCTTCTCGACATCAAGATGCCTGAAATGAACGGTTTCCAGGTCCTGCGCCACCTGAAAAACGATGACACCTTGCGAAACCTACCGGTTATTATGATTTCAGCTGTGGACGACATGGATAGCGTGGCGCGTTGCATTGAAATGGGAGCGGAAGACTACCTGCCCAAGCCGTTTGATCCGGTGCTGCTAAAAGCAAGAATAAGTGCCTCCTTAGATAAGAAGCGGCTGCGTGAAAAGGAAGTTTCCCTTATGAAGGCCGGGATGGAACTTGCCGATACAATTAAAGAAAGTATAAAAAAGACGATATCTGATGTGATGGAAGGCGCTAAAAGCGATCATAATTTTGAATGGATTGTTCCTTACATGACAGAGAAAAGATTCAAAAAAGGAGAATACCTTTTCCATAAAGGAGACAAAGCCGATAAAATGTATTATTTAAAAAAAGGCGCGCTGAGACTGATCGAACTTGACCTGGTTATGGCAGCGGATAATGTTCTTGGCGAAACAGGCATTCTCTCCCCAAGGAAAGAAAGAACGATTTCTGTGGTTTGTGAAGAAGATTCAGAGATATTTATCTTGGAAGAACATGAAGCAATTGATTTGTTTTATGAAAAGCCTTCGCTGCTATTCGAATTGGTACAAATCAGCATTCATCGAACCATAGAAAACCTGAAAGCAACCGTTGCGGAAAAAGAACGAATAGAGTCCGATTTAAGAGTGGCGCATGATATCCAGGAGAGTATGTTGCCCAGCATATTCCCTCCATTCCCGGACAGAAAGGAGTTTGATATTTTTGCATCTATGGAGGCTGCAAGAGAGGTCGGCGGAGATTTTTTCGATTTTTTCTTTATTGGTGAAAATAAACTCTGTTTTATGATCGGCGATGTCTCCGGGAAAGGGGTTCCCGCTGCTTTGTTTATGGCAATTACTAAGGCAATATTAAAGACCGAAGCCTTAAGAGGTTTCTCGCCGGAAGAAATTCTTTGTAATGCGAACGACATTATTGCGCCGGATAACCATACAGCGATGTTCGTTACGATCCTATGTGCTATATTGAACACCAAAACAGGAGAAATGGAATTTGGTAATGCCGGGCACAACCTGCCTCTAATTTATAAAGACGGCAAGGATTTTGAGTATCATAAGCTGCCGCCGGGTTTTGTCTTAGGACCCATGGAAGATGTTGCATTTGCATCCGGGAAGATGGTTCTCAATCAGAATGACATTGTATTTTTTTACACCGATGGTGTAACAGAAGCCGAGAATCCGAAAAAACAATTGTATTCGGATCAAAGACTTCAAGAGTGCCTGTCGAATTTAAAAGGTCACAATGTGACCGAGATGATCCACGGCGTTAGAGAGGATGTCAGAGGTTTTGCTCAATCTGCTCCCCAGTCTGATGACATTACCATGCTGGCTTTGAAATATCATGGAAACATGTAATGGCTTTTATTCAAATTCAATCTTTGGTGCTCCTGATGCAATGTAGATGGGGATATCGATACTATATTTCATTTCCCAAAATATGGACACAACACCTCGGGATTCGTCGGTTCTTCATAGACCGTGGATTAAGTTGTTAATCTTGGTTCTTCTCCAAATTAGTTGTAGAAAATCCTGCCTACAAGGCATGCAAGCCTGTCTGAGGTTTACCCGCCTCTGGAGGCCAGGCAAGGATTCGAGGATTCAAGGGGCCAAGTGTGTTTTTTCTAACGATTTTATCAACATTTGAAGGCACAGACACGGCGGATCTTCTTATTTGAGATGCCAGACCATGCCTTTCTTCTTTCGGTTATTTTCTTGTTATTCTATAAATATCCAAACAGAGTTCATAAGATTTCTGCCACACTTTTCATTCTTTATAATTTTTAAGCATTTCACTCGAATCCTTGGACCCTTGACCCCTTGAATCCTATCAAAATCATCAACTCTTTTGGAGATGATTCATGTTTTTCCACTAACTTCTCGACATGAGCAGGGCAGATTACTTGGGCATAGCGGCGCCGGATGATTTCCAGAAAGGAGACATATCCCGCAGCCGTTCGATGATTGGCGGAAGCTTTTCAATGATAACGTCTATTTCTTCCTCGGTATTGAAAACACTCAGGCTGAAACGGATCGATCCGTGGGCCGAAGTAAATGGAATCCCCATTGCACGTAAAACATGGGATGGCTCAAGGGAGCCGGATGTACACGCGGATCCGGATGAAGCACATATACCAAATTCATTCAGCATTAAGAGAATGGATTCACCTTCCACGTATTCAAAACCGATGCTGGTGGTATTGGGAAGGCGGTTCTCCCTGTCCCCGTTTATTGCTGAATTCGGAATGCGGTTTAACAGTTCATTGTCAAGTTTATCTCTCAGGTACTTCACCCGGGTGTTTTCTTCCTCGAGATGATTCGCTGAAAATTCACTTGCTTTTCCGAGCCCGATTATGGATGGAACATTCTCCGTACCACCTCTTCGACCGCCCTCCTGATGGCCGCCGATCAAAAAGGGAGAAAATTTGGTGCCTTTACGTACATACAGGGCACCGATGCCTTTGGGGCCATGAAGCTTGTGCCCGGAAAGGGAAAGCATGTCAACACCGACTTCTCCCATATTGATCGGTATCTTCCCAACGGCCTGGACGGCATCGGTGTGAAAAACGATGCCTCTATCTTTTACGTTTCGGGAAATTTCTTCGATGGGGAAAATCACTCCGGATTCATTATTTGCCCACATGACGCTGACAATGGCGGTATCATCGCTCAAATTTTCATACAGATAATCAACGTCCAGACGGCCTTTTCGATCTACGGGAACAAATGTCACGCGATAACCATTTTTAGAAAAATGTTCACACAGGTTTTTGACTGCGGGATGTTCAACCCGGGTGGTGATGATGTGTTTTTTACCCGGATTCGACGCTATCGCCGCTCTGATGGCGGTGCTGTCGCTTTCCGTACCGCAGCTGTTAAATATGATTTCCTCCGGTGCAGCACCCAACAATGCTGCAACTTTTTCACGCGCTTCTTTTATTTTTGGGCCCGCTTCTCCGCCAAATGAATGCATGCTGGACGGATTCCCATAAAAGTCGGAAAAGTAAGGAAGCATCTCTTCCAGCACTTCAGGCGCAACCTTTGTGGTCGCGTTGTTGTCCACGTAAATCTCTTTCATTATTGCACCTCCTCCACTACGAGATCGGGTGTAACAAGTTCACGCAGCTTTGACTCTATATAATGTTTTAGCGTGATTTCCGATTTGGTGCATGTCGCACATGCGCCGCGCATTCTTACAAAGACCCTGTCTCCGTCAAAATCGATGAGCTCGATATCACCGCCGTCTTTTTTCAAGGCTGGTTTGATTTCCCGTTCCAAAGTCTCTTCGATCAACTTTATTTTCTGGATGTTGGTCAATTTTACGGGTTTTATCAGTATGGGCTGTTTCCTGCCAAGGGTCTCGTTGATGATCTTCTCTATATCTTCATGGCAGTTGCCGCAACCGCCGCCCGCTTTGATATAATCGGTCACATCCTCTATCGTAGACAGGCTGTTTTCCCTGACAACCCGCTCGATTTCACGGTCTGTTACGCCGAAACACTCGCATACAATCTCACCTTCAACCTTTTTTTCTTGTTCACCCCGATAATGAGAAATCGCCTTTTCCAGTGCGTCTCGGCCCATAACCGAGCAGTGCATCTTTTCTTTTGGCAGACCGCCAAGATAGTTGGCGATATCCTCATTGGTGATCTTTTGGGCTTCTTCCAGGGTCAGTCCTTTTATTATTTCGGTGAGGGCGGATGAAGATGCAATGGCACTTGCACATCCAAACGTCTGGAACTTTGCATCAAGTATTTTTTCATCTTCATCAAGTTTTAAGAATAGTGTCAGCGCATCTCCACAGGCCAATGATCCGACCTCGCCAACACCATCGGCACCTTCAATCACACCGACATTTCGCGGGTTGAGGAAGTGCTCTTTTACTTTATCAGTATATTCCCACATAGTACCCTCCTGTGTTCTGAAAAATATATATCTTTATAAATTGTCACGAAAAACAAGCGCATATTCCGTATTTTGCTATATTGGACCTTTCGAGATTTTAAATCTCACTTAAGGTAATCATTCTATTGAAAAAAAAAAGGGTTGAAATATTGGGAAGATTAATGTCCAACTTTGATGATCTCACAGGAAGCCAAACTTGATGGTTTCGTAAAAAGCTTGTTTCAACAACACATGCATAATTTTAAAATTTCTCTGTCAACTACTTGGTTTTATTGTTTATTTTTGGCTTATACAGTGAGGCCTTTGAAAAATGTTCAATTTTGCCTGCCCAGTTAAATCCGCATTTAACAT